>NZ_JBEPDC010000002.1:0-515496 GCF_040300065.1 Nonomuraea sp. NPDC000554
GCGCTGTTGAGGATGTGTTGAGCTCCTGTTGGGCGGGCGGTCCGCAGCCTGCTGCGCGACGCGGCCGGCTCGGCCGACCGGGCCGCCAGCCAGGCGAGCGAGCTGCGTGACCGGCTCGGCGGCCGGTCGGACCTGCCCGCCCAGGCCCGCGAGCTGGCCGCGGCGGCCCGCAGGATCGCGGCCGTCGCCCCCCAGCTCGGCCCCAAGGTCAACGAGGTCAGGAAGCAGGTGGACGCGCTCGACGCGGGCCTGGCCAAGCTCGCGAGCGGCGCCGCCAAGGTCGACGCCGGCGTGGGCAAGGCGGGCCAGGGCGCGACCAGGCTCTACCAGGGGGCCACCAAGCTCCGCGACGGCTCGGCCCAGGTCACCAGCGGCATCGGCAGCCTCGGCAGCGGCCTGGTCAGGCTGAGCGACGGCGCGTCCCAGCTGCAGTCGGGTACCGACCGGCTGCACGACGGCGCGATCAAGATCGACAAGGGCATGGACAAGCTGGCCAAGGGCTCGACCGACCTCGCCAACGGCCTCGACGACGGCGCCAAGCAGATCCCCGACTACGACGCGCAGCAGCGCCAGGCCCGCACGGACGTGATGAGCGACCCGGTGCGGCTGGCCAAGACCGTGAACAACGAGGTGCCCAACTACGGCACCGGCTTCGCCCCGTTCTTCCTGCCGCTGGCGCTCTGGGTCGGCGCGATGATCGCCTACATGGTGTTGAAGCCGCTCAATCAGCGCAGGCTGGCGGGGACGCAAGGCGCGCTCAGGATCGCGCTGTCGGGCTGGCTGCCCGCGGTGGCGCTTGGCGCGGCGCAGGTCGGCGTGCTGCTGGCGGTGCTGAGGTTCGCCCTCGGGCTGGAGGCGGCGCACTGGGCGGGCGTGGCGGGCCTGCTGCTGCTGGCCGCGGCCGCGTTCCTGGCGATCGTGCAGGCGGTCAACGCGCTGCTCGGCCCGCCCGGACGGGTGGCCGCGCTGGCCCTGCTGATGCTCCAGCTCACCTCGGCGGCCGGGACGTACCCGATCGAGACGTCCCCCGGCTTCTTCCAGACGATCTCGCCGTGGCTGCCGATGAGCTGGGTGGTGTCGGCGCTGCGCAGGCTGATCAGCGGCGGCGATCTGACCGTGGTGTGGCAGGCTTGCGGCGTGTTGTCCGCCTTCCTCGTCCTCGGGCTCGCGCTCACCACTCTCGCCGTGGAGCGCGGCCGTACCTGGTCCGTCAAGCGCCTGCACCCGGAGCTGTCCCTGTGAGCCGCCAGGACACGCGGATGAAGGTGTTCGCGGCGGCGATCGAGCTGATCGCCGAGCAGGGATACTCGGCCACCACCGTCGACGCGATCGCCGAGCGCGCTGGGGTGGCCAAGGGCACCGTCTTCTACAACTTCGGCAGCAAGGAGGCGCTGTTCGGCGCGCTGCTCGAGCACTCCATCGGCATGCTGGCCGACGCGCTGGCGGAGGCGGCGGTCGGCGAGACCGCGCTGGAGGCGCTCGACTCCGTGGTGCTCGGCCAGCTCAGCTTCTTCGAGGAGTACGGGTCGTTCGCCCGGGTGCTGCTCGGCGAGATGTGGCGGACCGCCTGGCAGGAGGCGGTGGCCCAGCTGCGCACGCGGGCGCTGGGCGTCTACGCGGACGTGCTGCGCCGTGCTGCCGCCGCCGGTGAGGTCCGGGCCGACCTGGACGTGGAGACGGCCGCGACGGCGGTGTTCGGCATGGTGTTGACGGTCTCGATCGAGCGGCGGGTCCTGCATCCGGAACGTCCCCTGGCGCAGACCCACGCCACGCTCGTCGAGCTGCTGCACGGCCGCGTCAGGTGACCTTCCGGGCCTATCGCACCGGCAGGTCGTAGACGCGGCGGACGCTGCTGCCCACCTTGCTCACGTCCGCGCCGTAGACGTGCACCGAGACCCCGACCTCGGCGCTGGTGTTGCGGACCATGTGGATGTCGCCGGGCGGGGCGAAGCCGCTGACCTCTCCCGGACGGTTCTCGGCCCGGCCGATCTCCACGAGGTGGTCGCCCATGTCGCGGTAGAGAGTCTCGGACTCGATGCCGCTGAGGATGCCGAAGGTGCACCACGAGATGTGGTCGTGGATCACCGTGTGCTGGCCGGGACGCCACACGACGGCCATGATCGAGAAATCGTCCTGGGCGTGCAGCAGGTGGGAGACGTAGCGCTCAGGGGACCCGGCTCGCTCGTCCGGCGTGAGCAGGTCGAGCGGGGGAAGGTGGTCGCGCATCAGGTCGGCGACCGCGAACGCGCTCTCGCGGTTGCCGAGACGCTGGGCGGCGATGGCGCCGATGCCCGACACGAGCTCGTCGAGCCCCGGCCTCACAGTGGTGGTGGCCATATTCATAGTATCCCCCTAGGGAATAGAGATAATCCGCCTTCCCCTTCTACGGTGCTACGCGCTCATCAATAGGTCCAACAGAAGTCTTTTGGCTCATCGATAGATATGCTTGATGAATGCTCGATGTCGTGCGGCTTCGCGTCCTGCTCGCCGTCGCCAGGACGGGCTCGCTCACCGCGGCCGCCAAGGAACTGCACTACTCCCAGCCCTCCGTCAGCCACCACCTCGCCCGCCTCGAAGCCGAGACCGGCGCCAAGCTGCTCCAGCGCGTCGGGCGCGGCATCCGGCTGACCGAGGCGGGCAGGCTGCTCGCCGAGCGCTCGGCGGAGATCATCGGCCGCCTCGACGACACCGCCGAGGAGCTCGCCGCGCACGTCGGCCTGCGGTCAGGACGGGTGCGGCTGGCCGGCTTCCCGTCCGCGCTCGGCACCTTCATCCCCAGGGCCGCCATGCGGCTCGCCCGCGAGCACCCGGGGCTGCGGCTGCACCTCACCGAGACCGAACCGCCCGAGGCGCTGCGGCTGCTGCGAGCCGGGCGCGTCGACGTCGCGGTGATGTTCCGCTACGACGACACCGAGCCCGAGGACAGCGACATCCACATGATCCACCTCCTGGACGACCCCAGCTACCTGGTGTCGCCCACCCCGCCGGGGGAGCTGGCCGACCACGCCGAATCGTCGTGGATCGCCGGCTGTGACCGGTGCCGTGGCCACCTGCTCGACATCTGCGCGAAAGCCGGGTTCGCCCCCCGCATCTCCTTCACCAGCGACGACGTCGTGGCCGTGCAGGCGCTCGTCGCGGCCGGCATGGGGCTCACGGTGCTGCCCGGCCTGGCGCTCACCGCGCACCGCAACCCCGACGTCGAGATCTCCCGCGTCCCCGGCTCGGCCCGCCACGTGCACGCCGCCGTCCACGGCGAACCGCCCTACCCTCCGGCGACGGAGGCGCTGCTGACAGCCCTGCGCACCAGCCTCTGACCCGGCTCCCCCCACGTCTTTCGGTCGTACGCCGCGTGAAAAGCCGTTGACCGGCTCTCTACGATCGTTCTATGCCGGACCTCTCCACAATCGCCCTGTTCTGTGCGGCAACGCTCGCCCTGCTCGTGGTACCGGGCCCTGCGGTGATCTTTATCGTCACCAGAAGCGTCTCCCAAGGCCGGGCCGCCGGGCTCGTCTCCGTACTCGGCGTGCACCTGGGCTCGATCGTGCACATCGCCGCCGCCGCGCTCGGCATCAGCGCCCTGCTGGCGGCCTCCGCGACGGCGTACACCGTCGTCAAGTACGTGGGCGTCGCCTACCTGGTGTGGCTCGGAGTCCGCAAGCTGCTGCACAAGGGCCATGACGAGGAGGCCGTCGAAGTACAGGTGCACTCCAAGCAGCGGATGCTCTGGGAGGGCTTCGTCGTCAACGTGCTCAACCCGAAGACGGCCATCTTCTTCCTGGCGTTCCTCCCGCAGTTCACCGACCCGAACGCGGGCCCCGTCGGGCCGCAGATCATCGTGCTCGGCCTGCTCTGGCTGGCGCTCGGCATGGCCAGCGACGGCGCGTACGCGCTGCTCTCCTCGGCCATGGCCGGACGCGTCCGCCGCTCGGCGCGCGCCCGACGCCGCCTCGACGTCGGCAGCGGCCTCGTCTACCTCGGCCTCGCGGCCTGGCTCACCGCCGAGAAGGCCTAACAAGGCCCTCGAATCCGTGCCGGGGACGGATTTCGGATGCCATAGTGAGCGGGTGGCGGAAATCCCCTTGTGCAGGCCGAGCGCCGGGGGCGGCACACGTAACGCATAGGCGGTCCCATGGACAGGCCACCGCACCGTCCACGGTTCGAGCGGGTCGTCGAGGTCCCCGGTCACGACCCCGCCGAACCGGAGCGCCGCACGCCCGCCCCCGTCATCTTCCTCTCCGACCTCCTCCTCCCACGCCCCCACCCCACCAGCTCAGATCCGCCCGCAGCCGGAGACGAACGGTCAGGCGCGCGCGCCGGCCCGTCCCTGCTGATGCCGCGGCACGCCGTGGTCCCCTTCCTCGGGCGGACCGCCGAACTGGCAGACCTGCACATGTGGATCAGCGGCCCGCTGCCACTGTCGCTCGCGGTCGTGTCCGGACGCGGAGGCGCGGGCAAGTCCCGCCTGGCCATGAGGCTCTGCGAGGACCTGTCCCAAGCCGGATGGGACACCGGCCTGCTCCCGATCCACGCCCTCGGCGGCGCCCTGTCCAACCCGGCGACCAGGCTCGACGCCCTCCGCCCGACACTCCTCGTCATCGACCGTCCGGAGCCGTACGCCGTCCTGATCGGCGAGCTGATCCGCCGCCTCGCCGAGCACGGCGCCAACCCACGGTCGCGCATCCTGCTGCTGCCCCGCGAGTCCCCCGACGACGACTGGTGGCCACGCCTCACCGCCGCGACCGGAGGACGCCGCCGGCCACAGCCGCTCGAACAACCGCTGTTCCTCCAGCTCGACCGTCACCCGCTCACACCCGCCGAGCGCATTGAGCACGCCCGCGCGGCGATGCAGTCCTTCGCTCCCGACCGCCCCGACCTCCCGGACCCGCCCCCGCTGGACGCCCCCGAGTACGGCCGGCCACTGCACGTCCACGTGGCCGCGTTGCTGCGGCTGCGCGGCGACGTCCCCGGAAGCCGACTGCTCAGCCACTTACTGGCCGGTGAGCAGGAACACTGGGCCCGAACCTGGCCGACCACCCCCAGCTCCCTGGGACCCGAGCCGACCGAACAGAAGCCGACCAGACGGGAGCCGACCGGACAGAATCCGACCGAACAGGGGACGAGCGACGGCGTTACGGTGCGGCAGGCCGTGGCGCTGGTCACGCTGATCGCCCCGACGCCGGACGAGCTGCACGAACTGCTGGCGGCCGTGCCGGGGCTGCTCAGCCCGGATCGCAGACTGGCCGTGACCCGCTGGCTGTCAGGGCTGTTCCCCGGTGACGAGCGCCTGTCGCCCCTCGGGCCCGACCTCCTGGCCGAACAGCTCCTGGCCGAGACCGAGGGGCTCGACTCGCTCGTCCTGGCCGTCCACGATCACGGGCTCCGCACGTCCGGGCACCTGGTGCGCATGCTGGAGAACCTCTGCCGGGCAAGCGGCAGGCCGACCGCCCGCTCGGCCCTGCACACGCTGCTGGTGAGCAGGTACGCCGCGCTGGTCCGCGAGGCAGCGGCGAACCCGATCCTCGGAGACCTGCTCGACGCAGCACTCCGGCTCCTGCGCGAAGACCGCCGAGTGGCCGAGGCCGTGACAGCCCTGCCGCCATGGCCGGACACGCCAGGCGACCCGACCGCCCCGGTCGCACGACCGCCCGAGACACGAGCGAGCCACGCGGTCGCAGGATCGCCGTGGTCCGACCCGGACGGTGGGGCGGTGCCGTGGTCCGGCGGGCCGCTGGGGTTGCGCGGGTTGGAGGTCACGTCGAGCGAGATCCGGGTCGGACGGCTGCGCGGCCGGGGCGATCGGATGGGGTTGGCCGAGGCGCTGTCCGGGTTGGCCGCGCGTCTGGCGGCCGTGGGACGGCTTGACGAGGCCGTGGGTGTCGCCGGGGAAGCGGTCGAGATCTACGCGGCGGCGCCACCGTACGAGCAGGCAGCGCGGCACGCTGGGGCGCTGTTCACGCTCGCGGCGTCCCTGCTGCTCGCCGGGGAGCCCGCGATCGCCGTCAAGCCCGCACAGGAGGCGGCGGCCAGGTTCCGCATCCTGGCCGAGGACGATCCGGGCTGCACGGTGCAGGCGGAGCGGGCGCACTACAACCTGGCATGCGCGCTCATCTCGATCGGACGGCTGGGCGAGGCGGTCGCGGCGTTCAGAGCGGCGGGAGGCGACACCGAGCTGTCGGAGCACCTGGAGGGCGTACTCCCGGTCCTGACGAGGACGTCCGGCGACGCCCTGTGGCCAGAGTCCGTCTCACCATCACTGTCCCGGCCACTGCCGCCGCCACGGCCAACGCCACCCTCACCGTCGCCGCTGCGACCGTTGCCGCCGCCACGGCCAACGCCGCCCTCACCGTTGCCGCCGCTCGCCCCGCTGGGTGCCGACGCCCGCGTGGAGCTCGGTGCGCGGCTGGCGGTCGCCGCCGCCGTCGCCGTCGCCGGGTCGGCTCCTACCAGCCAGGACGTGGCCCACCACCTCGCCCTCCTCGCGACCCGGCTCGACGAGCAGGACAGGACGGAGGAGGCCGTCGTCCCCGCCACGGAGGCCGTGCGACGGTTGCGCGGACTGGCCCCTGAGGACCCCGGGCTGCGTCTGGAGCTCGCCGAGACGGCGGGCCTCCTCGCCCGACTCCACGCGCGCCTGGACGACGTCGCCACGGGCGCGGACTTCGCCCGCGAAGCCGCGGACAACCTCCGCGCCCTGGCCGCCCTCGAACCGGGCAGGCACCTCCACAGCCTGGCCTGGCAGCTCCTCGACCTGGGCGAATACCTGCTGGCCGAGGACCGGCCCGAGGATGCGTTCCCCTCGCTCCAGCAAGCCGCGTACCTGGCGGCCGGCCTGGACGACAACCACCGGCGGGCGCGTGCCAGGGCAGGCCGCCTGCTCGGCCTCTGCCTGGGGGAGCTCAACCGTCCCGTGGACGCCCTGGCCCACCTGGAGACGTCGTACGCCCTGTACGAAAGCCTGGGGACGTCGTACCGCCGCCTGCGCGAGGGCGTTCTGTCCGCCATCGACCGGATGCGGGCTCGGGCCGCCGACTGGTCGGGGGCCGCCGAACCGTCTGCGCGCCCGAGCACGCCCGTCCACGACGGCGTCCCAGGGGCGAGCTTCGCGCTGCTGGCCAGCCCGGTGCCGGAGCAACCTGCCATCGAGGCGGCAGGCCCCCCGACAGACGCGCCGGAGGACATCGGGGCGGCAGGCCCCTCGACAGACGCGTCGGAGGACGTCGGGGCGGCGAGCCCCTACGTTCGTGCGCTGGAGGTCGTCCCGCTGCCTCCGAACGAGATCGTGGAGTCCTTGCTGCGGGACCTCGGCGGCTACCTGCGTGCCGCTTCCGACGTCGCGCCCGCTGAGCAGGTCCGGCCGGCCGAGGCCCTGGCGGCACTGGCCCCGGCGCTGGCGAGGTTCGCCGGGCTGCTGGAGCAGGAGGTGCCGTTGAGCAGCGGCGCCCACCTGCACGACCTGCTCGGCGACTGCCTGGCCGGTTTCGTGGAGGCGTCCGTCGGGGCGGGCGACCGCGAGACCGCTGCCGCGGGTGCGAACCTGGCGGTCAGGGTGCTCCGAAGCCTCACCGTGGCGGACCCCGACCGCTACCGGGCCAGGCTCGGCGTCGCGCTGGTGACCCTGGCCGGCCTGGAGCACGACCTCGGCAGGCCCGACCTGGCCACCCTGGAACAGGCCATCACCCTGCTCGACCACGAGGCCCAAGAGACACAGGCGCACCTGAGGGACGCGGGTGAGGTGGCGCTGGCGCGGGCGTTGGCGCTCGGTGCTGCGGCGCTGCTCGGGCAGGGCCGGGTGGTGGAGGCGTTGGCGCATGCCGAGCGCGCCGCCGATCTGTGCGACGAGCTGGACGAGCCCGTGACCGCCGCCACGGCGTACGTCCATCTCGGGGCGACGCTGGCGGCGCTCGACCGTCCGAGGGCGGCGTTGGAGGCCGTTTCGTGGTCGCTGGCCGAGCAGGAGCGGGCCCTGTCCGGGCGGCCGGATCTGCTGTCCGTGCTGTTGCCGCTGCGCGCCAAGGCCGATCAGGTGCGTGGGCTGGTGTTGCGCGGCTTGGGGAGGAGGCACGAGGGGCTGGCTCATCTCGTCCGGGCGGTGGAGGCTTTCCGGACGTTGCCGCGCAGTCCCGCGCAGTCGCTGCTGGAAGCGGAGGTGGCGACCGTGCTGGTGGACGATCTGCTGGAGGACGGCCGCGCCGACGAGGCGATCGGTTACGCCGAGGTGGCCGTGGAGGGGTTCGCGCACTTCCGCCGGGCCGGGCTGAGGTCAGAGGGGCTCGCGGACGGCCACGGAGCCGCGCTCAAGGAGGTGCTGGCCAGGCAGCGGCTCGTCCGGTGCCTGCTGTTGCTGGGACGCCTGCAGGAGGCAGGCCCGCTGGTCGAGGAGCTGGTCGAGGTGGCCAGGCGGTCGCCCGGCGATCTGACGTACCGGGCGCTGCTCGCCGACTCGCTCGCGCAGAGCGCCGAGTTGCTGCCGCTCCTGGAGCCGGACGACGGCTCCGAGTCGGAGGCGAGGGCGAGGGCGGCCATCTGGCTCTACGACGAGCTGCTCGACGAGGGGGTGGACGCGCAGGGCGTGCACACGGGCCGCGCCGGGGCGTACCTGTCGCTGGCGTCGGCGCTCGCGCTCCAGGGCAGGGAGGCGGAGGCGGTGCAGCCGCTGCGGGAGGTGGTGGCGGCGCTGGAACGCTTCGCGCGCGGCCATCCGGTGCTGACGGGCTACCTGGCGCGGGCCATCCTGATGCTCGGTGACGCGCTGCTCGCGGCGGGCCGGGCGCTGGAGGCGAGCGTCGTGCTGCACCGCGGCACCCAGGTGATCGAGGACGAGCTGCTCGGCGCGGTGGCCCACGCCCAACTCGGCTTCTGCCAGATGGAGCTGCGCCGCGACGACGCGGCCGACGAGGCGCTGCAGGTGGCGGAGCGGCTCCTGCGGCATCTGCTCGACCGGGGCGGCGACGAGGACCTGGTCCACATCCTCCGGGAGGTCCTGCGGGGCAGGCTGGACGTCCTCGCGCGGGCGGGCCACTCGGACGAGGCCGACCAGGTGGAACGCGACCTCGCCGACCTGCGACGGTTCACGCGACCACCGGGTCCCGCAGGGCGCGGCGCGCTCCCCTCGTCCCCTCGATGAGACCGCGCGCCACACCGCGCTCGACTTCCCGGCCAAACCGCCCGAAGCGCTACGCCCCCATGGCCTCCACGGTCTGTCTGGCCCATCGGTAGTCGGCCTTGCCCGCCGGGGAGCGGACCATCTCCGTCACGAACGCGTACGTCCGCGGCACCTTGTACCCCGACAGCCGCTGCCTACAGTGCGCGTCGAGTTCGGCGGCCGTGACCTCGACGTCCGGACGCGGCTCCACCACGGCCGCCACCTTGCTCCCCCACCGTTCGTCCGGCACGCCCGTCACGACCGCGTCGAACACGGCGGGGTGGCCCTTGAGCACCGCCTCCACCTCTTCGGGGAACACCTTCTCGCCGCCCGTGTTGATGCACTGCGACCCCCGGCCGAACATGTGGACCGTGCCGTCGGGATCCACGGACGCCAGGTCGCCGGTCAGCAGCCACCGGGTGCCCTCGGCGTCGGTGACCAGGGTGCGGGCCGTCTTGTCGGGGTCGTTGTAGTAGCCGAACGCGACGTGTCCCGCCTTCGCGACCATGCCGAGCTCGCCGCTGCCGGGCGCGACGGGGCGGAGCTTGTCGTCGAGGACGGCCAGGCGGGTGGCCGACTGCGGCTGGTAGCGCAGCCCGCTCTCGGGTGAGGACCCCGCGACCCCGGAGGCGGTGTAGCCGGACTCGGTGGAGCCGAAGTTGTCGAGGATCATCACGTTGGGCAGCAGCTCCTGGAGGCGCTCGCGGACGGCGCCGCTCAGGATGGCCCCGGTCGAACTGATCACGAACAGGGACGAGAGGTCGTACGTGCCCGTCTCCAGCGCCTCCGCCAGCGGTCTGGCCATGGCGTCGCCGGTGATGTTCATCGTGGCCACCTTCTCGCGCTCGACCGCCCGCCACACCTCCTCGGCCTCGAACCTGCGCACGTACACCACGGTCGAGCCCATCCACCAGGTGATGAACGTGGCCATCTGCGCGGCCCCGTGCATGAGCGGCGGCGCGGCCATCATCACCATCGGGGTCGCCTTGACGGCCTCGCCGATGACCTCCTGCGGGGTGGCGCGCGGCTCGCCGTACGGGTTGCCGCCGCCGAAGGCCATGAACAGGTCCTCGACGTGCCACATCACGCCTTTCGGCATGCCGGTCGTCCCGCCGGTGTAGATGATGTACACGTCCTGGCCGGAGCGCGGTTCGAAGCCGCGGGTGGGCGCTCCGCGTCGCAGCGCGTCCTGGTACGGCACGGCGGACGCGATCGACGAGTTCCCGCCCACCGAGATCAGGTGCTCCAGCTTGGGGGCCTCGCCCGCGACGGCGGCCACCCGGGCGTCGAACTCCACGTCGTAGACGAGCGCCCGGATGTCGGAGTCACGGTAGAGGTAGAGCAGTTCGGCCTCGACGTACCGGTAGTTGACGTTGATCGGCACGGCTCGGAGCTTGAGCGCGGCCAGCACCCCGGCGACGTACTCGACGCCGTTGTACAGGTGCAGCCCGACGTGCTCGCCCGGCCCGACGCCCACGCTCCGCAGGTAGTGGGCGAGCCGGTTGGCCTCGGCGTCCAGCTCCGCGTAGGTGCGGCGATCGGCCCCGCAGACGACGGCGTCGCGGTCTCCAAGGGCGTCGGCGAGCGCTTCGAACAGGTCCGCGTGGTTGAACTCCATCAGGGCTTCTCCCGTCCGACGATCCACATCGCGAAGAACTGGGCTCCCCCGCCGTACGCGTGGCCGAGCGCCAGCCGGGCGCCGTCCACCTGGTGCTCTCCCGCCATGCCGCGCACCTGGAGCGCGGCTTCCGCGAACCTGATCAGCCCGGACGCGCCGATCGGGTTGCTCGACAGCACCCCGCCCGAGGCGTTCCACGGGGTGTCGCCGTCGAGCGCGGTGGCCCCGGACTCGGTGAGCTTCCACCCCTCCCCTTCTGCCGCGAATCCCAGGTTCTCCAGCCACATCGGCTCGTACCAGGAGAACGGCACGTACACCTCGGCGACGTCGATCTGCCGTCGCGGGTCGACGATGCCGGCCTGCCGGTAGACGTCGGCGGCGCAGTCCTTGCCGGCCTGGGGGCTGACCGTGTCGCGTCCGGCGCGGAAGATCGGCTCGGACCGCATGGCGGCGCCGTGCACCCAGGCGGGCGTGCCGGTGACCTTCTCCTCGGAGGACAGGATGATCGCGCAGGCGCCGTCGCTGGACGGGCAGGTCTCCAGGTAGCGGATCGGCTCCCACAGCATCGGGGTGGACTCGACCATCCTCCGGTCGATGCCGGGGATCTTCAGGTGCGCGTACGGGTTGCGCAGCGCGTTGAGCCGGTCCTTGACCGCGACGAGCGTCCCGATGTGGTCGGGGGCGCCCGATCTGCGCATGTACTCCCTGATGTGCGGCGCGAAGTAGCCGCCTGCGCCCACCACGAGCGACGCGCTGAACGGCAGGTGCGTCGACAGGGCCCAGGTGGCGTTCGACTCCGACTGCTTCTCGAACGCCACCACGAGCACCCGGTCGTGCACGCCCCCTTGGACGAGACCGGCTCCGACCAGCGCCGTGGACCCGCCGACGCTGCCCGCGGTGTGCACCCGCATCATCGGCTTGCCCGCCGCGCCGAGCGCGTCCGCCAGGTACGACTCGGGCATCATCACGCCCTCGAACAGGTCGGGGGCCTTGCCGATGACCACGGCGTCGATGTCCCTGAACGTCAGGCCGGCGTCCTCCAGCGCCCGCAGGGCGGCCTCGCGGACGAGTCCGGCGATCGACACGTCGCGGCGCTTGGTGGTGTAGTGCGTCTGACCGACGCCGATGACGGCACAGTGGTTGGCCATCACGCCTCCAGGACCGTGACGAGGTTGTGCTGCAGGCAGGGGCCGCTCGCCGCGTGCGCGACCGTGCGGCCGGCCCGGCCGTCGTGGATGCGGGCGGCGGCTTCGCCGAGGCGGATGAGGCCGGTGGCCATCACCGGGTTGGCCGCCAGCGGGCCGCCGGACGGGTTGATCACCGTGTCGTCGGGCAGTTCCAGCGCGCGGCGCAGGATCAGCTCCTCGTGCGCGAACTGGGCGTGCAGCTCGGCCACCTCGACAGGCCCCTTGCCGACCCCGGCTGCCCGCGCGGCCTCGGCGGCGGAGGACGACCGGGCGAGGTCGCGCAGCCCGAGGTAGTGGGGCTCGATGCGGTGGGCGATGCCCGTGATGTGGGCGGGCCGCTCGCACAGCTCGCCGATCAGGTCTCCCGCCGCCAGGACCACCGCCGCCGCGCCGTCCGTGAGCGGGGCGATGTGAGCTCTGCCGAGCGGTTCGACCGCGTCGTCCTCCTCGCCCGGGTCGGGCAGGTCGAGCGCGTACGGGTTGTTCCGCCCGTCGGCCCGGCTGCGCCTGGCGATCTCGTCGAGCTGCTTCCTGTCCGCGCCGACGGCGGCGGCCTGCAACGCGGCGTAGGAGAGCTGGTCCAGCCCGAGCGGCTCCAGGTAGTACGGATCGAGCTGGAGCGTCATGATCGTACGCAGGTCGCCGAGCGAGGACTTGCCGAAGCCGTACACCAGGGCCGAGTCGACGTCGCCGTGCTGGAGCCGGACCCACGCCTCGTACAGGGCCCAGGCGCCGTCCATCTCGACGTGGCTTTCGGAGATCGGCGGCCAGGCGCCGATCGCGTCGAGCGCCGAGACGAACGAGAACGGCGCGCCCGCGAGGTAGTCGCAGCTTCCCGAGCAGGTGAAGCCGAACCTCGTCAGGCCGGTCCGCTCCTTGACCTCGTTGATGACGGGCAGGATCAGCTCGGGCTCGGCCAGGCCCGTGTCGTGGTCGGTGTGCCTGGTCTGGGCGAACGCGACGATCGCGACGTCTCTCATCACAGCTCCCGGTCCGGCTCGCCGGTGGGGGTGAACCACCGGATGTTGGCCATGGACGGCGTCCGCTCGCTCTCCGGCACCCATTCGGCCCGGACGCGCATGCCCTGCCGCACCTCGTGCGCGGGGACGCCGCCGACCAGCGCGATCATCGGGATGTCGGCCCCGTCGATGAGGATGTAGGCGCTGACGAACGGCACCTCGGGGGCCCGCGGGTCGGGCAGGTTGTTGATGGCGAACGTGGTGATGGTGCCGGTGTCGGGCAGCTCGACCTGCTCGGCGATGAGGCTGCCGCACTGCGGGCACGAGAGCCGGTACGGCACGTACACCTTGTCGCAGGACGTGCACCTGCCGCCGAGGAAGACGCCTCGCTCGACCCCTTCGAGGAAGGTCTTCAGCGCGCCGCCCACCTGGAGCCGGTACTCGGTCCGGACGGGCGACACGATCCTCGTGACCTCAGGGACGAAATGGGAAATGTCGGTGATGCTGCCGGTTCGTTCCTGCCGCCAGACCGGCCACACCCTGGCGCCCGGCCGCAGGGCCTTGGGACTGCCCGCGTCCACGGCGTGCACCAGGGCGGTGTCGGCGCCGTCCAGCCTGATCAGCGCCCACGCGAAGGGCCGGTCGAGCGGGTGAGTCTCGCGCGGCTCCGTCACCCAGGCCGAGGTGGTGACCGTCCCGGCCGGGCCCACCTCGACGTACTCGTCCGTGACGGGGTCGCCGGTGGCGGGGTCGTACTCCAGGGGCGGCACCAGCACCCGGCCCTCGGCGGTGCGGGCCCCCACGATCCGGCCGGCACGCAGCTCGGTCAGGAACCGGCCGATCACCGGCCCGGTCGTGCGGGTGTAGCCGCCGGGGAACTCCAGGACGTGCTGTGCGACCAGCGGCTCAGATGGCACGGTCGTGTCCCTCCCAGTACGGGGCCCGGAGCTTGCGTTTGAGGAGCTTGCCGTTGGGCTCGCGGGGCATCTCGTCGATGAAGTCGATCGTCTTGGGCCACTTCATCCTGGCCAGCCGGCCTTCCAGCGAGCCCAGGATCTCGGCGACCAGTTCGGGGCCCGCCGGCACGCCGGGGGCGGGCTCGACGACGGCCTTGATCTGCTCGCCCCACTCCTCGTCCGGGACGCCGAACACGGCCACATCCGCCACCTTCGGGTGGATCATGATCTCGTTCTCGATCTCGGCCGGGTAGATGTTCGTCCCGCCCGAGATGATCATGTCGGCCTTGCGGTCGCACAGGTAGAGGAAGCCGTCCGCGTCCAGGTAGCCGATGTCGCCGACGGTGAAGAAGTCCTTGAGGCGGTTCTCCGCGGTCTTGGCGGGATCGCCCTTGTACTCGAAGGTGGCGCCGAGCATCTTCATGTAGATCGTGCCGGGGGAGCCGGTCGGGACGGGCTCCCCCGCGTCGTCCACGATGAGCAGCTCGCTGATCGGCCAGGCGGAGCCGACCGTGCCCGGATGGGACTTCCAGCCCTCGGGGGTGGCCAGCGTGCCGCCTCCTTCGGTGGCCGCGTAGTACTCGTAGATGCAGTCGCCCCACCACTCGAACATCGCCCATTTCACGGGGATCGGACAGGGGGCCGCCGCGTGGATCATCCACCGCAGCGAGGACAGGTCGTACCCGTTCCTGACCTCCTCGGGGAGTGTGAGCAGCCGCTTGAAGTGCGTCGGGACCATGTGCGAGTTGGTGATCCGGTACCGCTCGCAGAGCCTGAGCGTCTCTTCGGCGTCCCACTTGTCCATGTAGACGAGCGTGTGCCCCATGTGCAGGGCCGTCCCGCCGAACTGGGTGACCGCCGTGTGGTAGTTCGGGGACGTGACCAGGTGCGCGTTCGGCCGGCCCGGCGTGATACCGAACAGGGCAGGCAGGAACGACATCAGCTCGGCGGCGTCGTCCGGGTCGAGCCCGCTGAGCGGGCGCTTGACGCCCTTCGGCTTGCCGGTGGTGCCCGAGGTGTAGTGCATGGTCGTCCCGGCGGTGCGGCCTTCCGGCATCGTGTCCGGGAGCCCCTCTATCAGGTCGGCCATGGGACGGAACGCCGCGACGCCGCCCCCCTCGCCCTCGGCCGCACCGAGGAGGAAGCGGCGCTCCGGGGCGATGGCCTCGGCCGCCCGCGCGCCCTCACTCGCGTATCGCGGGTGGACGAAGAACGCCTTGGCCTCGCTGTCGGCCACGATGTAGGCGATCTCGGGGCCGGTCAGGTGCCAGTTGATCGGGGTGTAGTACCAGCCCGCCTGGAGGGCCGCCAGGTAGAGGACGAGGCCGTCGGCGCCGTTCGGGGCCAGGCCGCAGATGCCGTCCCCCGGCTGGAGGCCGAGTTCCCGCAGGCCGTGCACGAGGCGGTTGGCCCGGGCGAGCAGGTCACCGGCGCGGTGCTGCGTGCCGTCGGGGTCCACGGCGGCTGTCCACCCGGGATCCGCCTGCGCCAGCCTCCAGAAACCGAGCGTGCCCATCGGAACTCCTCATCAGGTGCTCTGGCGGGAAAAAAACAAGAACCTGTTCTCGTTTGCCATCGCAGCGTATCCCGCGAGGAAAGCGCTGAGCAAGCGCTTGATTCGAAGATCGCCCCGAGGCGCCGCGCTCACGCGACCCTGGACGCGCGAGCCGTCGTCCGAGGGTGGATCGCGAGGTACTATCGGCCCCTAGCAAGCGCTTGATCTACTCCCGTGGAGGCGTCCGTGGAACCCCTGCCGATCAGCACCCCCCACTGCCGGATCGAACGCGACGGCCACCTGGTGATCGTCACCATGAACCGGCCCGAAGCGCGCAACGCCCTCTCCTCGGACATGCTGGTGGGCCTCGCCTCGGCCTGGGCGTACGTGTCGGCCGAGACGGACGTCCGGGTGGCCATCCTGACCGGCGCGAACGGCACGTTCTGCGCGGGCGCCGACCTCAAGGCGATGGGCAGCCCCTCCACGGACCCGGAAGTGCAGGCCCGCGCCGCCCAGATCGCCAACTTCCACTGGAAGGGGCTGCTCAGGGAGGACCTGCCGACCAAGCCCGTCGTCTGCGCGGTGGAGGGCTACGCGGTGGCGGGCGGCACGGAGCTCCTGGTCGGCACCGACCTGCGGGTGGTGGCCGAGTCGGCCACACTCGGCCTCTTCGAGGCCAAGCGCGCCCTGTTCCCCATGGGCGGCAGCGCGGTCCGGCTGCCGCGCCAGATCCCGTACTGCCACGCCATGGACCTCCTCCTCACCGGCCGCTCGATCACCGCCGCCGAGGCCCTGTCGATGGGGCTGGTCAACAGGGTCGTCCCGGACGGCCAGGCCCTGACAGCGGCCCGCGAGCTGGCGACGGACATCGCCGCCTCCGGCCCCCTGGCGGTCCAGGCCATCCTCCGCACCTACCGCGACACCCTCGGCCTCGCCGAACCGGAGGCCCTCAAGGTCTCGGACGACCTCGGCTGGCCGGTGATCGGCTCCGAGGACGCCAAGGAGGGCACCCGAGCCTTCCGCGACAAGCGCACCCCCGCCTACAAGGGTCACTAGCGTGTAGCACACTGCGCGTGGGGGCCGCCGTGGTCGACTTCGAGCCGTTTCCCTTCGACGCCGACGCGGCCGCCCGCTACGGCAGCCTTGTAGCGCTGACGATGGCCGCGAAGCGTGATCCCCGGCCGCGGCGGATGGACCTGATGATCGCCGCCATCGCCTCCAGCCGGGGATTGCCGCTCTACACCCGCAACACCGACGACTTCGTCGGGCTCGAAAGCCTGGTGACCGTCGTTCCGGTGTGACGGTCAGGAGTCGGTGATGCGGGTGAGGCGTTCCTGGGCCTCGGCGTACTCCTCCACCAGCGAGTACATGACGTCCCTCGTCGAGCGGATCTGGTTGGTGAGGCCGATGATCTGACCCGCGGGGAAGGTGGCGAGTTCGGCGGCGTCCGAGCGGCCGATCCGGCGCAGCGCGTCCGAGACCAGCATGAACTGCAGCGGCATCGGGAGCGTGCCCGGCGACTCCTGCGCCTCCCAGGCGTCGGTCCACTCGTTCTTGAGGAGGCGGGCCGGCTTGCCCGTCCAGCTTCTGGAGCGGACGGTGTCGCGGGAGGTCGCCCGCAGGATGCGCTGCTTGGCCATGTCGGGGGTGTCGGCCTCCTCGACGGTCAGCCAGAGCGAGCCGGTCCAGACGCCTTCGGCGCCGAGGGCGAGGCCCGCGGCCATCTGGCGGCCGTTGCCGATGCCGCCCGCCGCCAGCACCGGGACGTCCACCGCGTCCACCACCTGCGGGATCAGCACCATGGTGGAGATCTCGCCGGTGTGTCCGCCCGCCTCCGTGCCCTGGGCGACGACGACGTCCACGCCCACCTCCACCTGCTTGAGCGCGTGGCGCGGGGTGGAGGCGAGGGCGGCGACCTTGACGCCGTGCGCGTGGGCGAGGTCCACGACGTCCGCGGGAGGCGGGCCGAGCGCGTTGGCGAGCAGCGCGATGGGGTGCCGCAGCGCCACCTCGACCTGGGGGCGGGCGGTGGCGTCGGTCCAGCCGAGCAGCACCTTGCCGGCGTCGGCGTCCGCCGACAGGGGCGGGACCCCGTGCGCCGCCAGCAGGTCCTCGACGAACCGGCGGTGCCCCTCGGGGATCATCGCCTGCAGGCGGCCCACCAGCTCGTCGGGCGCGAAGTCGGCGCCCTCGTAGGAGGCGGGCATGACGACGTCCACGCCGTACGGGCGGCCGTCGACGTGGTCGTCGATCCACTTGAGCTCCATTTCGAGCTCTTCCGGGGTGAAGTAGAGAGCGCCGAGCACGCCCATGCCGCCCGCGCGGCTGACCGCGGCGACCACGTCGCGGCAGTGGCTGAACGCGAAGATCGGGAGCTCGATTCCGAACATGTCCGTGACACGTGTCCGCATGAGCCGAAGATACGACCGACTATCAACGAACTGCAACGCGTTCTACTCTAGAATGTTCAGTCGGTACCCGTGAGTAACAAACGAGCGAGAACCCGTTCTAGCTACTCGTCGTAGCCGACGACGGCCGCCGTCCCAGGAGGACGCCCGCGAGCACCAGGGCGACCCCCACGACGAGCAGCACCAGCGGGATGACGGTGCGCAGCAGGGTCACCTGGCTCTTGCCCGCCTCGGCGGTCTTCACCAGGTCGGCCACGGTCGCCTCGGTCATCTTGGCGGTGGCGACGAAGGCCGGCGAGCGCTCGACGCCGTCGGCGGTCTTGAGCACCTCGTGCCGCTGCTGCTCCTGCTTGACGGGCGCGCCGGTGGTGGGCTCGACCCAGAACGTGGTCTTGCCGTCGTACCAGCGGTCGACCTGCACGTCGCCCTTCACGGTCATGTTGAGCACCGAGGCGGGCGCGGTCAGGGTCTGCGTCTTGGTGGGCGGGGCGTCCTGCTCGAAGACGTACACCGGCAGGCCGTTGACCGTGTCCTCGCGGACGAAGCGCGCGTCGAACGCCTTCTCCGCCGAGGAGTTGAACACCTTGTAGGTCTTCTTCTCCACGCCGAACGGGAACAGGTAGATCTGCCCCTCCAAGGTCACCGGGGCCTTCCCGACGTTGACGCCGCAGCAGTTCACGCCCACGCCGGTGTACCTGTCGAAGGCGCTGCGCCGGTCGGACAGGTCGATCTGCGGGCGCTTGTTGGTGACGTCGTTGACCACGGTGGCCTCGTCCCAGACGACCCGCTCGGAGGTGGCGTCCTTCACGTCGCCGCGGGTGGTGACGATGATGTCGAGGTCGGCCGTGAGGACCTTCAGGTCCTGCTTGGAGAAGTACTGGGCGCCCTTGGCCTCCAGCCGGGTGATGCCGAACTGGTTCGCCGGAGCAGCGATGATCTTGCCTGCCGCCCAGAACTTCAGCAGCGGGGCCAGCGCGATGAAGAACGCACCGACGCCGATGAGGACGAGCGTGGACATGCGACCCATCGAGGCCTCCGCAAATCTAGAACCTGTTGTCGTCTTGCCCGAGCATCCGGCAACAAAGTATGACAGTGAGTGACATGCGTCACTGCCCGGTATGCAGCCGCAATCAAATCGATAGAAACAGGTTCTATCGTGGCTTTGCCTATGAAAGAGGGAAATATGCCCATGCGCGCCAACCTGGCGCGGTCCGTCCGACTGTTCCGCGCCTTCAGGTCGGAGCAGAGCGACAGGCGCGGCTATTACACCACCCTCGCCAGGGACACGGCCGCCCAGCTGGGCCGATACGTCGACCTCGACGGCAGGACCGTCCTGGACGTCGGCGGCGGCCCCGGCTTCTTCGCGACCGAGTTCCGCCGCCACGGCGCCCGCTGCGTCTGCGTGGACGTCGACGCGGGCGAGCTGGCCGGCCAGGGCGCGCCCAGCGGCGGGCTGCTCGGCAGCGCACTCGACCTGCCCGTCCGCACCTCGGCGGTGGACGTCTGCTTCTCCTCCAACGTCCTGGAGCACGTCGCGGAGCCGTGGCGGATGGCCGCGGAGATGGTCCGGGTCACCAGGCCGGGTGGGCTGGTCTTCCTCGCGTACACGAACTGGCTCTCCCCCTGGGGGGGCCACGAGACCTCGCCCTGGCACTACCTCGGAGGCGACAGAGCCGCCCGGAAATATCAGGAGAAGTACGGTAAACCGCCCAAGAATCGTTACGGCCAGAGCCTCTACCCCGTCTCGGTGGCCCAGGGCCTGCGCTGGGCGGCGTCCCACCCCCAGGCGGACCTGGTGGACGCCCTGCCCCGCTACCTGCCCTGGTGGTGCCGTCCGGTGCTGAAGGCCCCGATCGTCAGGGAGTTCGCCACGTGGAACCTCGTCCTGGTGCTGAGGAAACGTCCGTGAAAGGGCGCGATGCCGCGCTCGACGGCATCCGCGCCCTGGCGGCGCTCGGCGTGTGGGTGCTGCACGTCGGGGGCAACACGGGGGTGATGTACCGCGACGGGATGTTCGCCTGGATGACCACCAGGCTGGGCATCGCCGTCCCGATCTTCTTCCTGCTGTCCGGCCTGCTGCTCTACCGCCCGTGGGCCCGCGCGGTGCTGGAGGACGCGCCGCGCCCCCACGTGGGGCGCTACCTGTGGCGCAGGGTGCTCCGCGTGATGCCCGCGTACTGGCTGGTGACGGTGCTGGCGCTGTGGGCGTGGAGCTCGCCCGACTGGACGGGCTGGGTCAAGTGGCTGCTCCTGCTGCAGAACTACGCCGAGCAGCAGCAGGCCCCCGACGGCCTCTACCAGATGTGGACGATGCCCATCGAGATGGCCTTCTACGTCCTGCTGCCGGTGCTCGCGTGGGCCCTGCACGCCTGGGCGCTGAGGGGGAACAGGCCGGTGCGGCTGCTGGCGGGCATCGCCGTGCTGCCGGTGGTCTCGCTGGCCAGCGTGGTCGCCTCGCACGTCCTGGACCAGCCGGAGATCGCGCTCTGGCTGCCGTACCACCTCGTCTACTTCGCCGCCGGAATGGCGATGGCGGTGCTGTCGGTGTGGATCGGGCGGAGCAGGGTGATCGACGCGCTGGCCCCCCAGTTCCTGGTGCTGGCGCTGCTGCTGTACGCGGTGCTGAGCACCGAGCTGGCGGGCCCGCGCACGCTGACGCTCCCGAGCCTGTCGCAGTCGCTGTGGCGGATGGTGCTGGAGACCGCGGTGGCCGTCCTCGTGGTCGCGCCGTTCGCGCTCGCCGACCGGCACGACTCGCTCAGGCACCGCGTGCTCGGCAACCCCGCCACGGCCTATCTGGGACGCGTCTCGTACGGCTTCTTCCTCTGGCACGCGCCGGTGATCACCCTCTACTACAAGATCACCGGCAGCCCGCTGTTCGGCGGCGACTTCGTCCGGGTCGCGCTGCCGACCTTCCTCATCACGCTCCTGGTCAGCATCGGCAGCTACCACCTCGTCGAGGAGAGCGCGCTGCGGCTCAGCGGGCTCCGGTCAGCTGCTGCTGCCCCTCCGCCGCCGGAGACGCCGGCTCCGCAGCCGGTGGCCCCGGCTCCGTGACGAGCTGCCCGAACAGCGCTCCCATGGCCGCGCAGGCGATGAGCTGCGGCACCTGGTCGGCCAGCAACGCGGCGTCCACGCCGTGCTCGCGCAGGGCCATGGCCAGGGCCAGGCTGAGCGCGGCCCCGCCGAACAGCCCGGGAGGCGCCCAGTGCGTCCCGCGCAGGCGTCCGCGCGCCCAGAGCACGCCCGCCGTCGCGGCCACTGTGGCGAGCATGCCGGGCCAGCCCGACACCCAGCCGCCGAACGCCAGGCCCAGCACGATCGTGTAAGGGACGTGCCAACGCGACAGCCGGGAGTCGGCGGCGGAGGCGGTCTCCTGCACGTGCTCAGGACGCGGCCCGCGCAGCACCAGCGCCACCAGGGCGAGCACCGCGATGCCGACCAGCCCGAGCGCCAGGGCGAGCCAGTACGGCCGGTCGGGCAGGTACTCCAGGCGCACGGTGCCCGACGTGCCCGCGGGCAGCTCCCACGCCTGCTTCCAGCCGTCGAGGCGGGCCGGGCGCAGCGTCTGCCCGTCCAGGGTGGCCTGCCAGCCGGTGTTGTAGTTCTCGTTGACGACGAGGAAGGCGTCCTTCGGCGCGGTGACCCGCACCTCGCGCACCGACGGCGACCACGTGCCGGCGACCGCCGCGCCCTCCACCGGCGGCGGGCCCGAGGGCAGCGAGCCGACCACCAGGTTCGCGATCCCCCACGGCTCCCAGCCCGCGACGCGCACCCGGTTGTCGCCCGCCGCGAGCGCCGTCCTCCCGCAGCCGGTGAACCGCACGGGCCGCTGCTCCAGCAGGTCGGCGTAGGTGCCGGCGACCCTGGTCTGCACGGTCGCGCCGTTCACCTGGATCCTGGGCCCCTGCCCGCACGACAGCCGGAACGGGATGCCCTCGGGCCTGCTCGCCGGGCTGATGCCGGGGATGACCAGCTCCGTCACCTGGAGGCGTCTGGAGACCGGGTAGAAGCGCAGTTTGAGCCGGGACGTGGAGAGCGGCTTGAACCGCAGGAAGCCGTCAGCGCCCACCCTGCCGCTGCGGACGGCGCCCTTGTCACCGGTGACGACCATGTCCAGCGGCTGTCTGTCGCCACCGGGGCGGGCGACCTGGATCCGGGAGACGGTCCGCCTGCCCCGCCAGCCGAGCGTGAGGGTGGGCTCGGCGTCCGCGGCCGCCGGGACCCACGTCGTGCTGGCGTCGGCGTCGAACGCCGACCGCGGCCCGATGACGGCGTCCTTGCTCATCTGGGACGAGCCGGTCACCGTGGTCAGGTCCGGGCTGAGCCGGGTGAAACGGTCAATGAGCTGGGGATCTCGCAGGATGGCTGAACCCCGCAGGTTCGTCTTGTGCGCGGAGCCGACGGTGAACGTCCGGTCGAACCCGGCGCCCTCCTCTCCCGGTCTCGCCAGGAGCGGGTTGCAGATCCACCTGGACTGGTTGCGCATGCACTCGGGACGGGCATCCAGCCCCCGGTCCATGACGTGCACGTCGCCGTCCGAGCCGGGCAGCCGCACGGTGCGGCCCGGCAGGATGCCGGGAATGGTCAACTCGGTGATCCCGACCCGCTGCACGAAGCTCCACCGGACGTCGTAGGTGCCGAGGATCCTGATCCGCACCCAGCTCGTCGGCCCTGGCGGGACGCGCAACGCCTGCGGGCTGTTCGTCCGCTGGACGTCCTGCTCCACCCGGCCGCCCTCGGTCTCCACGGCCACCCGCTTGACCGACTGCCCGAGCAGCACGTTGTTGGTGAAGGTCGCCTTCAGACCGGGGATGGCCCTGGGGGCGGGCAGGTCCACGCGCAGCCACTCCCCCTCGGGGGCCTTCCAGCCGCCGCTCTCCCAGTTGGTCTCGTAGTCGCCGTCCAGAGCGGCCCAGGCGCTGTGCCCGGTGGAGCTGATGCCGGGGACGGCGCCGGCGTCGGCGACGGAGGAGGACGCGGTCACGTTGGACACGCCGTCGTACTCGGCGGTCGCCGTGTCGGCCAGCCAGCCGTCCTCCAGCAGGTCGAGGGCTCTGACGCCGGAGAAGTCGTCGCGCCTGTCGGCGGTCAGCGTCGGCGTCCAGTTGGATCTGATCTCGCCGAACTGCCGTTCGCGCAGCCGCAGCGCGTCGCTCACCACGGTCGGCGCCTCGCGCTTGCCCGCGTCGCCGTTGACCAGCACCGGGGCGTCGCCGAGCAGGCCGAGGTCGCCCATCGTGAGCAGCGAGTCGGGGCCGCCGACGACGTGCAGCGTGTCGCCGGCCGTCCGCACCTGGACCAGGTCGGCGCTGCCCGTCACCTCGTACAGGTCCAGCGCGGGGAACGGCCAGTCGACGGAGTCGATCACGTCGTCGGTGGCGGTGTCGCCCACCTCGCCGCCGAACGAGCGCACCTTGGTGATGCCGGGCGAATCGCGCAGCGCCTGGTAGATCCTGGCCGGCCAGGCGCCCTGGAGGTTCGCTCTGAGCAGGTCGTTCCTGACGAGCAGGTAGTGCACGCCCATTCTGCGCAGCACGTCCGTGAGGCCCTGCGAGCCCTGCCCGGACGTGAGCCGCTGGTCGATCGCGTCGAGCAGCCTGGTCAGCCCCACCGACCCGGCGGCCGTGACCTGCCGGGTGGTCCAGCGGGCGTTGGACAGCGGCTGCATGGGGTCGTCCATCGGCCTGCCCCACAGGAACTCGCCGAACTTGGCGCCGGGCACGACCAGCACGCCGTCGTCGCCGGCGTTCTCGTTGACCCAGGCCGCGGCCTCGCGCCAGTAGAGCGGCACCTCCTTGAACGCGCCGGGGGCGGCCAGGCCCTGGTTGAACACGGGCAGCACCAGCCCGGCGAACGCCACCACCGACACCGAGCGCAGCGGCAGCCTGGCCCCGGCCAGCAGGTGCGCCAGGCCGAACGCGAGGGGCAGCCGCACCAGAGGGTCGAACTTGCGCAGGTTGCGCAGCGGCGCGAGCGGGCCGTCGAGCAGCCACCGCACCGGCTCGGCCACGACCGGCTCCAGCGCGCTGACGTGCCCGGCGACCAGCGCGGCCACGCCCACGACGAACAGCGTGATGAGGAAGCCCTTCGCGGGCAGGTCGCGCCGGGCCAGCCCGGCCAGCCCGAGCGCGGCGAGCAGCCCGGTGACCACGACCATCGCGGCGGAGGTGGCGATCGCGTACGAGGCCGGCTGGTCGGTGACGCCGCCGACCGTCAGGAACCGCACCCAGTCGGACGCGCCGCGCAGCACGTTCGTCAGCGAGGTGACCTGCGTGGTGGTCGAGGACGTCTCGGTGTACGGCAGGAAGGAGAAGGCGTACCGGCCGACCAGCAGCAGCGGCAGCCACCAGAACAGGGTCGCCACCGAGACGGCGGCCGTCCACCAGCCGAGCAGCCGCCAGCGCGGCACCGCGCGGGGCCGGGTGAGGATGTAGACCACCGGTGCGACGAGCACGGCCAGCACGGCGACCGCGTTGACGCCCCCGCACAGCGCCACCGCCAGCGCGGACCTGACCGCCCCTCTGGCCCGCTGGCCCGTCTCCGACGCGGTGAGCAGCGGGATCAGGATCCACGGCAGCAGCGCGGCGGGCAGCCACTCGACCGAGATCTCGCCCAGGATCGACAGCGCGCGCGGGGCCAGCGCGTACGCGAGCGCGCCCGCGATCCGGGTTCCCGGGGTGCCGACGCCGAGCTGCCTGGCCAGCCGCTCGACACCGAGGAACGCCACGCAGAGCAGCAGCGTCAGCCAGAGCCGCTGGGTCACCCAGGGCGCCACCCCGGTCAGGTCGCCGAGGGCGAAGAACGGGCCCATCGGGAACAGGTATCCGGCGGCCTGGTTCTGCAACTGGCCGAAGTGCTGCAGGTCCCACAGGTGGGAGGCGCGCTCCAGCCAGCCGACCGGGTTGAGCGACAGGTCGAGCTTGGTGTCGGAGATGACGCTGCCCGGCCTGGTGGTGAAGGTCAGGACGGCGAAGCCCAGGCAGCAGATCGCCAGCCAGAGCCGATGCCGCAACCGCTCGGTCACCGCTCCTCCAAGCCTGGTGCCACGGGACGGCCCTGGAGCAGGGCGGTCATGAGTTCGGCGCTGTGGTCCCACGAAAAGGTCGCCGCCCATTTCCGACATTTCGCGCTATAGGTGTCGTCGAGCTCGTCCAGGGCCGCGCCGACGCCCTTGGCCAGGTCGGTGCCCTCGGGGAGGAGCCAGCCGGTCTCGCCGTGCCGTACCGCGTCGCGCAGACCGTCCACGTCGAACGCCACGGTCGGGACGCCGAGCGCGGCGGCCTCCAGCACGCACAGCCCCCAGCCCTCGCCCTGCGAGGCGTTCACCTGGAGCCAGGCCGACGAGATGAGCAGCTCCTTGTCCGCCTCCGGCAGGTAGCCGTGCATGGTGACGCCCTCGGGCAGGCGGGCGCGCAACCGCGCCTCCTCCGGCCCTCTGCCGATGACGTCCACCGTCAGGCCCGGCCAGCGCTTCCGCAGCTCCGGGACGGCGTCGAGCAGCAGGTCCACCCGCTTGTGCGCGACCAACCGTCCCACGCAGACGAGCCGCGGCTCACCAGTCCTCCTGGGACTTCCGCTTCCGCCGACGCTCACGCCGTTCGGGATGATCTGAATGGGTCCCGTCCAGCCGAGGCGCTCGCGCATCGCGACCACCGTGGACGGCGACACGGCCACGCTCTGCCGCCGCCGGTACGTCCACCTGGACGCCGGCCCCTCCAGGAAGTGCCCGACGGCGGCCAGCCACCGCGGCAGGTGCACCTCGAACTGCCGGTCGTGGACGTGGTGCACCACGCAGCAGACCCTGGTGCGGCGGGGCAGCACCCACGGGGTGAAGAACGGGATGCCGTTCTGGCAGTCGAGCACCACGTCGAACAGCCGGCGCCGGAGCAGCAGCCAGGCCAGCACCCGCGGATAGACGGTGAACGCGCCGCCCATCCTGGCCACCCGCACGCCCTCCACCTTGGCCTTCCGGTGCTGTCCTGGCCCGCGCGCGGTGACGAAGCACACCCTGTGGCCGGACTTCCGGAAACGGCGGGCCAGCTCCCACGCGTAGGTCTCCGCGCCTCCGGCGGCCGGGTGCCACGGATCGCGCCAGTTGACGACGGCGATGTTCACGGAGATCCGACAGGGTCGAGCGGCTGTTCCCAGGCGGGACTCGCACCGGCACGCGGAGCGGACCGGAGCCGCAGCCAGATCCTGGCCAGCTCCAGCAGGATTCCCGCGCTGTGCCTGGCCGGGGAGAACCGCGAGCCCGGCATGTCCCGCCACTGGACGGGGATCTCCCGCACGGTCGCCCCCAGCGCGACGCAGCGGGCGAGCAGCTCCACGTCGAACGCAAACCCGGGCGTCCGCAGGCCGGCGACGGCCTCGCGGGCCAGCACGCCGTCGAAGAACTTGAACCCGCACTGGGTGTCGCTCACCCCGCGGACCAGCACCCTGGCCAGCGCGCGGAAGCCGACGGCGCCCAGCTCGCGCACCCGGCTGTGCCGGTTCTCCACGTCTGAGAAGGAGTGCGCGCGTGAGCCGATCACCACCCGCTCCCCCGACAGCAGCAGGCCGAACGCGACGTCGATCGCCTTCAGCTCGGTGGCCATGTCCGCGTCGCAGAAGCCCACGAAGGGCGCGCGGGTCTCGAGCAGGCCCGCCCGCACCGCGGCCCCCTTGCCGGGCGTCGCGCACTCGACGAGCCGGACCGGCACGGTCCCTCGCGGCCAGGTCCTGACGATCTCGGCGGTGCTGTCGGCGCTGTTGTTGTCGACGACGATGACGGCGGTCGGGAACGGCATCCGGGCAAGCTTCGCGCACAGCTGCATGAGCCCCCCGGGCAGTCGCCGTTCCTCGTTGTACGCGGGAACGACGATCTCCAGCAGTGGTCGTCGGCTCGTCCTCTCGTCCCCTTGGCGGGAGGGCGCCATGATCGCTCTGGCTACCGGTCGCCGTAGTTGTAGAGCGGCTTGTTGACCGGCGTGGCGGTGGCGCCGGTCAGCGAGACGGTGGTGACCGTCGCCACGAGTGCTGCCACGGCGATGCCGATGATCGCTGCTAAGAGGATCTTTATCACGGGGGGTCCCTCCTCGGCGGGCGCGTGCGGGGGTGCCCCAAACTTAGAACCAATTCTTGCTACTCGGAAGTAGCTAAGCGAAAGTTTCATAAATCCGCTAATAGACGGCGCTACTCGGACGAACCCCGCTCGGCGCCTCCGTCCAGCCGGTACAGCCGCACCTCCGGACCGTCCATCACCACTGGTGCCATCCGCAACCAGCTCGCGAAGCGCCGCCGCTCACTCTCCGTGCCGGCGTCGACGAGAACGAACCGGAAGCCTGCCGCCGCCAGATCCGGCGAGGGCATTTCTAGTACGCGTTCTACCTCTTGAACGCGCTCACTCTCGCTCGACACCCGCCACTCCCCCACGCGCACGGAGTCGTCCGCCACCACCTCGCGGCCCGGGACGGCGAAGAACCGCGGCGCCGGGTCGAGCACCGCCCGCCGGCCGTTCCAGTCGAACCTCCGGTACGACTCGAAGGGCAGCACGAGCACGTCTCCGGGCACCCGGTCCGCCCGGATGACCTCCCGGGCCGCGAACCACGCGTCCGGGTACCTGACGGCCTCCAGCGCCCCCGCCGACCCCCACGCCATCGCCGGCGACACGGCGAGCGGCACCAGGACCATCACGGCCGCCCACCGCCGCCCGGCCGCCGCCGTCAACACGCCGAGGCCGACGGCGACCAGCAGGGCCAGCGGGGCGACGAACTGCTGGGCGTCCCGGAAGACCGCGAACCCGCCCCAGACGCCGACGAGCCGGCGGAGCGCGTCCCGTCCCGCTTCACCCACCCCGATGGCCGCGACGGCGAACCCGACGACGGCCGCCACCACCAGCCCCCGCCGCCACGCCACCCCACCATCGCCGGCCGGCCCACCGCCCCACCCTCCGACGGGCCCGCGTCCCCCGTTCCTCCCGAACGCCCCGCCCTCGACCGACCCTCCAGCGAGCACGCCACGCCCTGCCAGCGCGAAGGCGGCGATGCCTGCGAGGGCCAGCACCAGCCTGGCCAGCGCCGAGGGGAGCGTCTCGTAACCTGCGGGGACCGCGTTGGCGTTCCAGATCCCGCCCAGAGACAGCAGGCTCGCCAGCGCCCCGAGCGGCCCGTCGGCCCGCACGGCGAAGGCGTCCACACCGACCGGGTCCCCGGTGAGGGTGCCGGGCCGCGTGAGGGCGGGCACCAGCCACGGCAGGCTGAACGCGACCAGCACCACCGCCGCTCGGCCGATGTCCGCCGCTCGGCCCCCACGGCCGCCATGCCCCGCACGGGTCCCACGCCCCCCGCCGCCCTCACGACCCTCACGGCCCTTGGGCTCCTCAGGACCCTCCTGACCCTCGGGACCCTCGCGGTGGGCGCTGCGGGCGCTGCGGGCGCTGCTGGCGCTGCTGGGGTGGAAGGTCAGGGCGCGGACCGGGAGCACCGTGAGGGCGGTGATCGTCATGGCGGCGAACCCGCCCACCGCCGCAGGGAGAAGCGCCCACGCCAGGTGGCGTCGGCGGACGGCGGCGCGTACCGCCCACGGGAGGCCCGCGTAGCCCAGCAGCAGCGCCCACTGCCCCATGAGGAGGCGTTCCGCCACGTACGGGTTCCACACGTAACAGGCGCCCGCAACCAGGCGGGGGGCCGTCGCCGGCGAGGGGACGAGCAGGGCCGCACCCGAGCAGCCGAGGGCGAAGATCCCGAGCAGGATCAGCTTCTGGACCAGCTCCGAGGGGACGACGGCCGACAGAGCGGTGACGACGGCGTCGCTGGGCACGACGCGGGGGGCGCCGCCCGCGAGTCCGAAGGTGAAGCGGCTGAAGGCGGGGTCGGGGACGAAGACCATGTCCTGCACGAGGATGAACCCCCAGCCCAGAGCGGGCCCGAGGGCGAGCAGCCCGAGCGCGAGACCCAGCAGGGCGGCGACGGGCCCGGCGCGGGTCGTGTGCGGCACCCCGCTATGACATCACAACCACACAACGGGCATTCCGCATAAATCACCGGCTGGCTACTCTTCCGACAGAAGGGGGCGGGCGGTACCCCATGGAGGGCGCGGGCGGCAACCTTCCCAACGGGCGAGGGATAACTCCTCTGACGGGTGGGGGTGGACGGTAACTCCTCCGACGGGTGAGGGGCGGACGGTAACTCCTCCGACCGGTGAGGGGCGGACGGTAACCCCTCCGACCGGCGAGGGGCGGACGGTAACCCCTCCGACCGGCGAGGGGCGGACGGCAACTCCTCCGACCGGCGCGAGGTGGGCGGTGACTCTTCCGGTGGGAGGGAGCGGGGTGGCGGCGGAGGGTCGTACGTGGGCGCGCGGCGACGCGGTGCTGGCCGCCGCGCTGGTCATGATCGCACTACAGCTCGTGTGGAAGTTCGAGCTGGTCGGCAGGACGTACTTCCGCCAGGACGACTTCACCTTCATCGCCCGCGGCCTGGAGCACGGCCTGTCCTGGGACTACCTGATGCGCGTCGACTACGGCCACCTGGTGCCGGGGCCGTTCGCGATCCAGTGGGCGATGGGACGCCTGGGCGTCTACAACGACGTGCTGGCCCACGCGGTGACGATCGGGTTGCAGGCGGCGGCGGGGCTGGCGCTGCTGCGGCTGCTGCGCCTGCTGTTCGGGTCGCGCCCGGCCATCCTGCTGCCGCTGGGCTTCTACCTGCTGACCCCGATGACGATCTCGTCCCTGTCGTGGTGGGCGGTGGTGATCGAGACGCTCCCGTTCCAGATCGCGCTGCCGATGGCGCTCGCCTCGCACGTCCTCTACACCAGGACGGGACGCTTCCGGCACGCGCTGGCCGCCGCGGCGTGGACGGTGTTCGCGATGGCCTTCTTCGTCAAGGCGCCGTTCATCCTGGTGCTGGCGGCCGTGCTGAGCCTGGGGTGGCTGCCACGGGGACGGCGGTGGCCGGCGTGGCTGCTGTACTCGGGGGTGGTCGCCGCCTACGCGGCCGTCTTCTTCCGGCAGTTGTTCACGTCCGTGCAGCTCACGAACGAGACGGTGCGGCCGTCCCTGCCCGATCTGGGGGTGGCCGCGCAGTTCGCGTGGAAGCTGCTGTCAGGGGCGTTGCTGCCCACCGCGCTGGGCGGGCCGTGGCAGTGGCGGCCGATCGGCGAGGACTACGCGATCGCCGCCACGCCGCCCGCGCTGGAGTGGGTCTGCCTCGCCGTGGCGGCGGTGGTGGTGGGCGTGTCGCTGCGCTCCCGGCCGCGCGCCTGGCTGGCCTGGCTGATGCTGCTCGGGTACGTCGTGCTGGCCGACGTGGTTCCGGTGATGATCGGACGGATCGAGCAGCTCGGCCCCGATCTGGGCGGCTACGAGCTGCGTTACGTCTCCTCGACGGCCGTGGTGCTGGCGCTCGTCCTCGGCCTGGCCTTCATCCCGCTCCAGGGCGCGCCCGAGGCAGGCGAAACACCGCTCAGCAGGGTGTGGACGCCGCTGGCGGCGCTCGTGACCGCGCTGGCGGCGGGGGGCTCGATCTGGTCGGTCGCCGCGTACGGCCGCCTGCCGCTCGGTGAGCACGTCAAGAGCTACGTCGAGACCGCCAGGGTGGCGCTCAAGCACGCCCCCGAGAACGCCGTCATCCTCGACGGCCACGTGCCGCCCAGGGTCGTCTACGCCGCCTTCTTCTACGACTACGCGCTGGCGTCCAAGGTGCTCGGCCCGATCGCGCCGCACCCGGTCACGTGGACCAGGCGGCTGGCGGGCCCGGTGCCGAACCCGCTGACGTTCGACCCGGAGGGCCGGTTGCGCCCGGTGAGCATCGAGGGGCTGACGATCCCCCAGCGTGCCGCCTGCGTGCCGGTCGGCGCGTCCGAGGTCCGGTTCCGCCTGCCGCTCCCGCTGCCGCAGGGCGAGTGGACGGTCCAGGTCGGCTACCTGAACCCGTCGGAGACCAGGCTCGCCGTGCGGCTCGGCAGCGGAGTGGCCGAGGTCAGAGCGGGCAAGGACTTCGGCTGGACGTTCGCCACGATCAGCGGCGCGGGCACCGAGCTGGCCGTCCGCACGGTGGACGGCCGCTCGGCGTGCGTCGGCGAGATCAAGGTCGGTGTCCCGGCCCCCGCCACATCCGGCACCCCGAGCCCGCTCCAGCCGGTGGCGCCCTGAGCAACTGCCCGGCGTTACTTGCCGGGTTCGGGGTCGCGGGGCAGGCCGAGCATGCGCTCGCCGATGATGTTGAGCTGCACCTCGGTGGTGCCGCCGTAGATGGTCATGGCCCGGGTGGCGAGGACGGCCCTGTTCCAGTAGCTGGCGTCGCCGAGCGTCATGTCGGCCGCCACCACGGCGGCCGTCCCGAGCAGGTTCACCGCCGTCTCGGACACGTGCTGCGCGTGCGAGGTGGACAGCAGCTTGCGCACGGACGCGTCGGCGCCCGGCTCGGCGCCCGCGAGCTGCTTGAGCGTCACCCGCAGCGACAGCGCGCTGATGGAGTGCCCCTCGCAGACGACCCCGGCCACCTCGTGGGCCTCGACCGGTGTCAGCTCCCGTCCGAGCCTGCCCACCAGCCCGAGCAGGTCGGGCACGGACGCGCCGCTGCCGCCCGAGCCGGACGACAGCGAGACCCGCTCGTTCGACAGCGTGTTCCTGGCGACCTTCCAGCCCTGCCCGACCTCGCCCACGACGAGGTCGTCCGGCACGAACACGTCGTCCAGGAAGACCTCGTTGAACAGGTTCTCGCCGGTCATCTCGGTCAGCGGCCTGACGGTCACGCCGGGGGCCTTCATGTCGACGAGGAAGTACGTGATGCCCTCGTGCTTGGACCCGTCGGACGAGTTACGCGCGATGCAGATGCCCCATTCGGCGACGTGCGCGACGGACGTCCAGATCTTCTGGCCGTTGAGCTTCCAGCCGCCCTCGACCTGCTCGGCCTTCATCTGCAGCGAGGCCAGGTCGGAGCCCGCGCCGGGCTCGGAGAAGAGCTGGCACCAGATCAGCTCGCCGCTGAGCGTCTTGGGCAGGAAGCGGTCCTGCTGCTCGGGCGTCCCGTACGAGACGATGGACGGCACCACCCAGGCACCGATGATCATCGCGGGCAGCCTGACCTTGGCCGCCTTCAGCTCCTGCGCGATCAGCACCTGCTCCAGCGGCTTGGCTCCGCGCCCCCACGGCCTGGGCAGGTGCGGCATGACGAACCCGCGCTCGGCCAGCGCCCGCTTCTGCGCCTTGCCTTCCAGCCGCGCCAGCTCCGCGATCTCCGCGCGGATCGACTCGCGCAGCTCCTCGGCGTCCTCGGGCAGGTCGATCTCCATCTCGCGGGTGACGCCGTCGAGGGCGAGCGCGGTCACGGTGGCGGCCCACTCGGCCGACGGGCCGAGCAGCGCGCGCAGCGTGAGCGCGCGCCGGTAGTACAGGTGGACGTCGTGCTCGAAGGTGTAGCCGATGCCGCCGAAGGTCTGGATCGCGTCCTTGGCGCACTGGACGGCCGCGTCGGGCGCCATCACCCCGGCGATCGCGGCGGCGTACTCCTGTTCCCTGCCGGTGGCGCGGGTGGCGTCCCAGACGGTGGCGCGGGCCTGCTCCAGCGCGACGAGCATCCGCGACAGCTTGTGCTTGATGCCCTGGAACTGCCCGATCGGGCGGCCGAACTGGACGCGCACCTTGGCGTAGTCGGAGGCGGCCGAGACGCACCAGGACGCCAGCCCGGCCGCTTCGGCGCCGAACAGGACGGCGGCCAGGCCGCGCACGTCGGGGCCCGCGACGCCGTCGAGGACGCGGTCGGCGGGAACGGCCACGGAGTCGAGCTCCACCCGGGCCACGGGCCTGGTCAGGTCCAGCGACTTGACGGGGGTGACGCGGGCGGCGGAGGCGTCGAGCGCGATCCACTGCTCGCCGTCGGCCGTGGACACGGGCAGCACGAGCACGTCCGCGAGGGACCCGCCCAGCACGGGGTCGGCCGTACCGGAGACGACCAGCGAACCGTCGCCGTCGGGCGTGCCTTCCAGCGCGGCGGTCAGCGCGACCGCGCCGGTGAGCGTGCCGTCGGCGAGGCCGGGCAGCAACTCATGGCGCTTGGAGGCGTGGATGACCGCGCCGGCGAGCACGGTCGGCACGTACGGGCCGGGCGCCATCCGCTCGGCCAGCGCCTCGATCGCGACGGCGGCCTCCAGCAGCCCGTAGCCGGACCCGCCGGACTCCTCGGGCAGGTGCAGGCCGAGCAGCCCCTGCTCGGCGAGGCCCGCCCAGAACACGGGACGCTCGTCGGCCCCGGCTCGCAGCAGCTCAACCGGGATGTTCCGGCTGGCCCAGCCGCTCACAGATTCGTGGAGCGCCTCGTGCTCCTCGCTCAACCCGATCGCCATCGCACAGCCTCCAGCCAGGTTACGGGCAATGCCAGAACCATATTCTAGAGGATGCTTCTGGGCTACAGGGGTCGTACGCCCTTCGCGATCGTGTTCAGGTCCCGCCAGTGCGCCTTGCCGCTCTCGGGGATCGAGGCCAGCAGCATCGCGGGCTTGGTCTTGCCGACCTCGATCACCGACAGCAGGGCCTGTGACGTCCGCTGCCCGCCGCCCACCGGGTAGGTGACCTTGTAGCCGAGGGTCCAGCCCTTGCCGAGCGGCAGCTTCCGCGAACCGGTCCAGGCCAGCGTGGCGCCCTTCGGGTACTGGGTGAGCAGGGTCCACCTGACGCCGCGGACGGCGATCTCGCGGTAGTCGGCGACCTTCTTCGGCTTGGCCAGCGGCTCGTCGCCCGGCAGCATCGCCGAGGCGATCACCGTGTGCGGGACGGCGACCTTGCCGACCCGCTGCGCGACCGAGAACGGCGGGTACGACCTGGCCTTCCAGGGCTTGCCGAGGCGTGGGTAGCGGATGCCGGTCGTGCGGTCGGTGACGGTGCCGATGGTGGCGGACGCCTTGCCGGGCAGACGTGGGAGCGCCTGCTTGGCGGGCGTCGCCGGCAGCACGATGGCGCTCGTCGTCGCCTTGGGTGTGGGGGTGGCGCTGCGCGCCGGCGTGACAGGGACGACCTTCGGCTGCGACGGCTGCTTGGGCACGTCCCCCGAGAAGATCACGAAGATGAGCAGGACGGCCACGACGGTCGCGACGATCGCGGCCAGCAGGTAGATGACCTTGATCGGGATGTCGCCGACCCGGGAGAGCGGGCCGCGCTTGGGCGGTGGCGGCGGCGGGAGGTAGGGCCGCTGCGGCGACGGCCGGGAAATCCGGACGGTCTCCTCCGCGGGCAGGACGACCTTGCGAAACGGGGTGGTGGGAGAGTCGCTGGAGGGGTACTGGTCGCCGACGTCCGCCATGGCCTTCAGGTTACGTCACTACGGAGAGGGGCATTTCCCAGAATCCAATTCTGCATGGCGCTGCCTCGTACGCCGACAGGCAAGCTGAGCAGGCTAAACATCCGAGAAACGTATCTTTCGGGCTGAAACGGGGACATAACCCGCATGAGGAAGGTTGTCGCGGCGCTCGCCGCCGCGGTGCTGCTCGGCGGCTGCGGGACCGCCGTGCCCAGCAGCCCTGGCGGCCAGCCCCCCAGAACCCCCGCGCCGACCGCCTCATCCCCCGCCGGGCAGGCGGAGACGCGGGCCGTCGAGCGCTCCTACGAGCAGGTCATCAAGCAGGTCCTGCCGTCCATCGTGCAGATCAACACCAACACCGGGCTCGGCTCCGGCATCGTCTACGACACCAAGGGACACATCATCACCAACGCCCATGTGATCGGGCAGGCGAAGGAGGTGACGGTGACCCTGGCCAACAGCAACGCGCCGCGCCAGGCCACGGTGGTGAAGTCCTTCCGGGCCGGAGACCTCGCCGTGATCAAGGTGCTCGACCCGAAGGGCCTGAGCCCCGCCACGTTCGGCGACTCCTCCAAGCTGCAGGTCGGCCAGCTGGTGCTGGCCATGGGCAACCCGCTCGGCCTGTCGGGCAGCGTCACCAACGGGATCATCTCGGCGCTGGGACGGACGGTGACCGAGCCGGAGGAGCCGCCCTCGCCCGGCGCGACGATCAGCGGCGCGATCCAGACCTCGGCGGCGATCAACCCCGGCAACAGCGGCGGCGGGCTGGTGGACCTGTACGGCCGCGTGATCGGCATCCCGACCCTCGCCGCGACGGATCCCGAGCTGGGCGGCGGCCCCGCCCCCGGAATCGGCTTCGCGATCCCCAGCAACACCGCCACCGACCTGGCCTCGCAGATCATCAAGTCCGGCAAGGTCACCAACAGCCACCGGGCCGCGCTCGGCCTCAACGGCAGCACGCTCATCGGCGCCGACAACCAGCCGAGCGGGGTGGCCGTGGCCGAGGTCCAGCCGGGCGGCGCCGCCGACAAGGCCGGGATCAGGCCGGGTGACGTGATCAGCGCGGTCAACGACACGCCCACCACCAGCATGGCCGCGCTGTCCGAGGAGATGACCAAGTACAAGCCGGGTGTCAACGTCAAGGTCAAGGTGGTACGGCCCGACGGCTCGACCGACATCGTCACCGTGACGCTGGGAGAGCTCCAGGGCGACTGACCGGCCGCAGATGGCGCACCAGGCAGGCGGTGGCCACCAGCGACGCCACCGCGGCCAGCGCCATCGTCACGTGCACGGGGACGGCCTCGGCGACCGTCCCGGTCAGCGAGGCGGCCAGCGCCTGGCCGGTCTGCATGCCGCTGCCCGCCAGCCCCAGCCCCTGCCCGCGCATCTCCTCGGGCAGCGCGGCCACGTAACGCTCCTGATTGCCCAGGCTCCCGGAGAACCCGAACGACGCCACCGCCACCAGCCCCGCCGCCACCCAGATCCCCGGGCCTGCCGCGAACGCCAGGTACGGCACGGCCAGCAGCACGTAGAGCGGCACCGCCAGCCGCAGCCGGGACTCGGGCGTCGTCCACCGGCCCACCACGGCGTCGCCGACGAGCATGCCGCCCGCCGCCGCCACGAACAGCACGCCCGCCGACTGGCCCGCGAACGGCACGTACAGGGCCTCGGCCCCGACGATCAGCCCGTTCGGCACCCACTGCACGAGCAGCAGCCCGCGCAGGCGCCTGTCGCCGAGCAGTTCCCGGGCGCCGCGGATCGAGCGCCGCTCGGTCGTGCGCGGCGACCTGGCCCGCAGCCCCAGCCGGTACACCAGCGACACCACCACGGCGAGCGCCGCCGCCCCCCAGAGCGCCGCGCCCGGCCCGATCAGGGTCAGCAGCAGCCCGCCACCCGCGAACCCGCCGATCTGCATCGCGCCCACCGCGATGTTCAGCACCGACCTGCCCAGCACGTATCCGTTGCCCGGCAGCAGGTCGGTCACCAGCGCCATGCGCGCCGCCATGGACACGGACTCGAACAGCCCGACGGCCATGACCAGCGCCAGCATCGCCCACACCGGCAGCGTCCCCGAGGCGAACGTCACCAGCACGCAGGCCCGGACCAGCTCCCACCCGGCCAGCAGCGGGCGCGTCGGCAGCCGGTCGGCCAGCCCGCCCAGGACGAGCGACCCCAGCGCCTGCGGCAGGAACCCCGCCAGGTAGGCCATGGCGGCCAGGAACGGCGAACCCGTGTGCGCGTAGACGAGCGTGGACAGGGCGAGCATGGCCATCGTGCCGCCGGCGACACCCGCCGTCGAACCGGCGAACAGCGTCCTGAACTCGCCGACCGCGAACACATCCCGATAGGTCTTCATGGGGTGACGTTCGCGGCAGGCGGGCCGCGGTGGCTACTGTTTCGTGGGGAGGCGAAACTCAGTGGCCTATCTGCTCTGCACACCCGAGGACCTCGCCAAGGTCAGGTTCGGCGTGTCGCCGATGGGGCAGGTCGTCGGCGCGTTCAGCGCGCTGGGCGGCACGGTCCTGCCTCCCGGCCTGTCGATCTGGACGGCCCGCGTCCGCGACCGCTACCAGCGGCTCCTGGCGGCGAACCCGGCCCTGCGCGCCCTGATCGCGCTGCACCAGGTGACCGACTACCTCCCCGACTTCTACTGCGTGCCTGTCCACGGCCTGGGCACCGCGTTCGAGCGCGAGCTGGAGGCCGTCCGCCGCTTTCCCGCCGAGCGTGCCGCCGCCGACCTGCGGCTCAGCTACCGCGGCAGGCCGCTCGACCCGGCCCTCGACGTGCCGGACGTGTCACAGCGGGTCGCCGACGCGCTGGAGGCGTTCTGGGTCGAGCTGCTCGCCCCCGACTGGCCGCGCCTGCGCGCCCTGCTGGAACGCGACATCGTGCAGCGTGCGGGCAGGCTCGCGGTCTACGGCTGGGCCACCGTCTTCGAGGGGCTCGACATCGACATGGTGCTCGACGGCGACCGCGTCCTGCTGGGCAAGGTCGGCGGCTCGTCCCACCGGCTCGGCGGGGTCGGCGTGGTGCTCATGCCGAACGCGTTCGGCACCAAGTGCGTCTACCTCGACCCGCCGCGCGCCTACGGGCTGACCTACCCGGCGCACGGGGTCGCCGCGCTGTGGGAGAGCGACGCGCCCGCCTCCGACAGCCTGGTGGCGCTGCTCGGCCGCGGCAGGGCGGCCGTGCTCTCGGCGCTCGACAGCCCGGCCAGCACCAGCCAGCTCGTCGCCCAGCTGTCGATGACGCTCGGCGGGGTCGGCGGCCATCTGGCCGTGCTGCGCAGAGCGGGCCTGGTGTCGCGGTCCCGCAGCGGCAGGTCCGTCCTCTACAGCCGCACCCCGCTGGGCGACGCGCTCATCACCTGACGTCCGCCGTCCTCACCGCTTGACGTCGAACACGATCTCGACGCGGCGGTTCTTGGCCCGGTTCCGCTCCACGGGCTTGTCGTCGACGACGTTGGGCACCTTGGGACGGCTCTCGCCGAACCCCTGCGCCTGGAGGGTCACGTTCGCGCCCGCGAGCATGCCGCGCATGGCCTGCTCGACGGCCTGCGCCCGCCGCTGCGACAGGGTGCGGTTGTAGCTTTCCGAGCCCTGGTCGTCGGTGTGCCCCTGAACCTTGACCACGCCGCCGGCGCTCTCGTCCCTGACCTTCTGCGCGACCTGCTGGAGGCGCTGCTTGGCCTTGGCGGTCAGCACCCACTTGTCGAGGGCGAACAGCACGTCGCTGGTGAGCGCGACCGTGACCTGGGTGCCCTGCTTGGTCTCGCTCTCGGTGCCGTCGAGCGACTCGACCTCGCCGATGACGTCCTCGACGGGCAGCACCAGGTCCTCCACGGCCGCGTTGACGTCCGGCGGGATGGTGGGGGTCGGGGCCGGCGAGGGCGACAGGACCAGGGCGGCGACCAGGCTAAGAGATCGGAACATCGGTGAGCACGCCCATCATCGGCATCTCAATGTTGATCTTCGTGACGTCGGCGGGAGGGGCCGCGAAGATCGCGTAGAGCGAGGTCGTGTCGTCCTTCTTGAGGAACTGCCCCTGGGTGTCGGAGCAGACGCACTGGCTGTCCTGGCCGGTGCCGTTGCGCGCGACGCGGTACCGCTTGAGGTTGACCGGGTCGATCAGGGAGACGGCGTCGACCGTGTAGTCGAGCGTGCCGGTGCTCATCCCGTTGTGCATGTTGACGCGGCCGTCGAGGGCGGTGACGGTCCAGTTCAGGATGACGGTCTTGCCCTGGCGCTTGAGCGCGGTGATGTCCACCCGCGCCTGGCCCGACTGACCGGCGGACGTCACGCGCGACTCGCGGGTGGCGATCACCTTGCCCTGCTGCGGCGGCGCGCTCTGCTCTGTGGCGGACGCGACAGGCGCCGTGGTCTCCTTCTCGGCCACCGTCTGCTGCGCCTGCTTCTCCTCGCCCCCGCCGCCCTGCTGGCCGGGGAGCATGCCGCAGCCGGTCAGGGCGACGGCCGCGACAGCCAGCGCGATCGTCTTCCGCATGTTCTGGTCACCTTTCGGGGGTCCGACTCGTGGCTCGACGGTAGTCAGACGACCTTCAGGATTCGCATAGTGCGCTATATCCCCAGGCCGCGACGCCTCCGCGCCTCCTGCGCGAGCCGTTCGGCCTCGGCCAGGCCGCGCCCGTCACCGAGGACGTCAAACTCTCCCATAGCACGCGTAAGCGCATCAACAGCCTCATCTATCTCGTCTCTGTCGAGATGCGCTTCAGCGATGACCAGCAGGGCATTTCCGGCGTTTCGCCGGTCGCCGTGTGTGGTGAACGTCTCCAGAGCCTGCCCCGCGGACGCGGCCGCGGCGTCGGGGTCGCCCTCCCGCCTGGCTATCGTCGCCAGGACGAGCCGCGCCACCGCCTCCGGCAGGCGGTCGCCGAGGCGGCGGTTGACGGCGATCCGCCGCTCCACGCACGCGCGGGCCTCGGCGTGGCGGCGCGCCTCCAGGTGCAGCCTGGCCAGGTCCAGCAGCGCCTCCGCCTCGCCGCGCGGGTCCCCCAGATCGCGGTAGGCGCCCAGGCTCTCCTCCAGCCGGGACCGGTCACCCTGGAGCGCGCCGAGCGCCCGCAACGCGTCGGCCCTGCCTCGCTGGTCTCCGGCCTCCTCGAACACCCGAAGGGACCGGCTCAGGGCCCGCTCGGCGTCCGCCCTTCGCGGCTCGACCAGGCCGAGCCGGAGCGTGATCCGCGCCAGTTCCAGCCCTTCGGCCAGCGGCTGGGCCGCCCTCAGCGCGGCGGCCGCGGCCTGCGTCCTGCCCTCGGCCCTGTGCAGGTCGGCCAGGCCGCGCAGCAGCAGCGCCTCGCCCTGCCGATGCCCGGCCGCGCGGGCGGCGTCCAGGCCGGTGGCGGTGGTGGCGTGCCAGTCGTCGTGATGCGCGCCCAGCTCGAACAGCGGAGTCAGGTAGAACGCCAGCCGCCAGGCCGCCTCGTACAGCCCCGCCTGGTAGAAGTCGGCGACGGCGGCCACCAGGAACCGCCGCTCGGCGCCCAACCAGCGCGCGTCCTGCCGCAACCTCCCGGTCTCCACCAGCCACCCACTGGCATCACCACCCGCGCCGACACCGAGGCCACCCTCCACAGGCCACCTACCCGCACCGACACCCAGGCCACCCTCCACGAGCCACCCGGCCGCGCCGACGTCTTCGCCACTCTCCACGAGCCGCCCGGCCGCGCTGTGATACCGCTCCCCCTCTCCGGCTGGGCGGCCGGGCTGTGGGAGGTGGTCGGCGGTGCGGGCCAGGGTTCTGCCCGAGCCGGGCTCGGCCGGGAGGAGGGCCGAGCGGGCGTGCCTGACCCTGCCGAGGACCCCCGTCGCGAGCTCCGCCAGGACGCGGGCCGGGCCGCCCTCCTCCTCCGCCAGCCGTTCGGCCGCGTAGAGCCTGGTCAGGTCGTGCCAGCCGTAGCGTTCCTGCCCCGACTCGTCCAGGCCGCGGGACTGGAGCAGGCCCGCATCGGCCAGCGGCTCCAGGTCGGCGTCCAGCAGCCAGGGCGCGAAGTCGGGCCCGGACAGCGCCCCCAGCCGGCGCAGCAGCCGCCGTTCCTGGTCGGCGAGGCCGCGGTAGCCGAGCGCCAGGCTGCTGCGGACGGCCAGGTCGCCGGCGCTCAGCTCGTCCAGCCTGCGGCGCTCGTCGCCCAGCCGCCCGGCCAGGTGGCCGAGCGTCCAGCCCGGCTTCCTGGCCAGCCGCGACCCGGCGACGCGCAGCGCCAGCGGGAGGCCGCCGCACAGGCGGACGATCTCGCGGGCCGCCTCAGGCTCGGCCGCCACCCGTTCCCGTCCCGCCACCGCGGCGAGCATGCCGAGGGCCTCGTCCGGCTCCAGCACGCCCAGCTCGTACGCCCTCGCCGCCTCCAGCCCGGCCAGCGGCGACCGGCTCGTCACGATCGTCACGCTCCCCGGCCCGGTCGGCAGCAGCGGACGCACCTGCGCCTCATCAGCGGCATCGTCCAGCACCACGAGCAGCCGCCTACGGGACGTCAGCCCCCGATACACCCGAACCCGCTCATCCAGCGTCGCCGGGACCGCGCCGTCCGGGCACCCCAGCGACCGCAGCAGATCCTCCAGCACCGCCCCCGGCGACCGCGCTCCCAGCGCGGCGTAGAGCCGCCCGTCGGGCAGCTCGATCAGGCCGGCGGCCCGCACGGCGACCGCCGACTTCCCGCACCCGGGCGGCCCGTGCACGACCAGATGCACCGGCGCCTCACCCCGTGCCCCCCAGCCGGCCGAAGCCGCTGCGTCCGCTCCACGCGGAGCCCGGCCGCCCCGGTCGTCTCCGGCTGCTGCACGGGTCAGCCAGGCGAGGACGTCCGCGCGGCCGGTGAAGTCGGAGATGTCCGGGGGCGTCTCGTTGGGCGGGGACTTCTGGGACGCCGGCGGCGCGGCGTCGGCGTCCAGCACGCGCTGGTGGGCTTCGCGCAGGTCGGCGCCCGGCTCCAGGCCCAGCTCCGCCACCAGCGTGCGCCGGGCGTCCTGGTAGGCGGCGAGCGCGTCGGATCTGCGCCCGGAAAGGTCCAGCGCGGTGACGAGGTGCGCCCAGGCGCGCTCGCGCAGCGGGTACGCCGCCACCAGCGCACGGAGCTCGCCGATCACCTCGCCGCTCCTGCCGAGGCGCAGGTCCAGTTCGACGCGTTCCTCCAGGGCGGCCAGGCGCAGCTCTTCCAGGGGGACGGCGTGCGCGCGGCGCAGCTGGGCGGACTCGACTCCGGCCAGGGCGGACCCCCTCCACAGGCCCAGCGCGTCCCGGTAGAGGGCGACGGCCTCGGCCGCGCGGCCCGCGTCCCTCGCCCGCCTGGCCTCGGCGACCAGTCGTGCGAAGCGGTGGCAGTCCACCTCGTCGGGGTCGATCGCCAGCAGGTAGCCGCCGGGGCTCGTCCGGATGCCGTCCACGAGCTTGCGCAGCGCGCTGACGTACACCCTGAGCACCGGCTCCGCCGACGCGGGCGGGCGGTCGTCCCACAGCACCGTCATCAGCCGCTCGATCGACACCACCCGTCCGGGCGACAGCAGCAGCGCTGCCAGCAGAGTGCGGTGCTTCGCCGGGCCCGGCACCTGGCCGTCCTGGACGTGCAGCGGCCCCAGCAGCCGGAATCTCACCCGGCACTCGCGGGTTTGAGCGCGAACGAGTCGAAGCGCACGCGGAGCGGCTCCCGGGCTCCCGAGCTCCGGGGGGCCGCGTGGACGCCCGCCTCGCCCGGCCCGAAGGGGGCGTCGGTGTCGGTGGCCTCGGCGACCAGCCGTTCGTCGAGCCACATGCGGAGGGTGGCCTTGGTGCCGGTCTGAGCGCATTCGGCCACGATCCGGGTGGCAGCTGCCGGTTTCGCGGGTTTCGGGCCGTCCAACGGGGTGGGTTGGCGGCCGGTGCGGCGCTTGATGATGGCGACCTCGTCCCCGCGCACCGTGAACTCGTAGCGGTCACCGGAGCCGGACGAGCCGTGGCACCACACGCCGAACTCCCCGCCGCCCTGTTCGACCCGTGCCCGAGCGCTGATCACCACCCCGCCGGCGGGCTCGTGCCTCGGCGCGGACTTCCACAGCCGCCACCCCGCGTTGACGGTCAGCACGTAGCCGGCCCCCTGCTGCTGGGCGCTCCCGCCGTCGGAGGAGCCCAGCGCCCAGGAGTCGCCGAAGTCCGCCTCATACGGCCAGGTCTCGCTGCCGAGCAGGGGGACGGCGAACGCCGCCGCCGCGGCCACGGCCGCCACCGCGACGGCCCCGGCCACCCACGGCCACCGCTTCCGTTTCGTCCGGCTCGCACCGCCCGCGCTCACGGCGCGCGGCGGGTCGGGGATGTTCCCTGGCGGCTCCCGGCGCGCGTCCTGCGGGGCGGGACGCGGGGGGACCGGGATGTCCGTCCAGGTGCGTTCGACGACCTGGGTGGCGGCGGCCGGGGTGACGGGGGCGCCGCCGACCAGGTCCGCGAGGAGCCGCTGGGTCGTGGGCCGCAGCGCCGGGTCCTTGGCCATCGCGCGTTCCACGACGTCCCGCATGGCGTGGTCGAGGCCGTCCAGCATCGGGCCCTCGTTGACGATGCGGTACAGCACCTCGGCGGGGGCGCCGCCGCCGAACGGCAGCCGCCCGGTGCCCGCGAACGCGATCAGCCCGCCCCAGGCGTAGACGTCGGTGGCGGGCGTCAGCGGCTCGCCGCGCACCTGTTCCGGGGCCATGAAGGCGGGCGTGCCCAGGACGGCCTGGCTCGCCTGGCTGTCGGCCCCGACGAGCTGCGCGATGCCGAAGTCGATCACGCGCGGCCCGAGCGGCGACAGCAGCACGTTGGACGGCTTGAGGTCGCGGTGGATCACCCCGGCCCCGTGGATGGCGCTCAGCGCGGTCGCCACGCCCACCGCCAGCGCCTCCAGGTTCGCCCCGGAGAACGCGCCCTGCTCCCGGACGGCCTGCCCCAGGTCGGGCCCCTTCACGTACTCGGTGACCAGGTAGGCGGTGTCGCCGTCGATGCCGGCGTCCAGCACGGGGGCGGTGCAGAACCGCGCCACCCTGCGGGCCGCGGCGACCTCCCGGTCGAACCGCCTGCAGAACGCGGGGTCGCGGGCCAGATGCGGGTGGATGACCTTGACCGCGGCCAGCCCGCCGGTGGGGGTGGTGGCGAGGTGCACCTCGCCCATGCCGCCACGGCCGAGCACGCGCCGCAGCGCGTACCCGCCGATCACCCGTCCGCCGTCCATCGGGGGACACACTAGCCAGGTCCTCCCGCGCTCAGCGCGGCCGCCGGCCCGTCCGGGGTGATACGTCAGGGGCCTCGCAACCGCTCACCCGGCCTTCTGGCCGCCGAGCCGACCGGGCGGTCAGGGCATCTGGCCGGGCTCGTCGACGATGCCGGAGGCCAGCACGGACATGGCGCGGGTCTCTCCGTCGCTCTCCACCTTCACGCCGAGGTAGTGGTAGTCGCCGGGATCGAGGATGTAGGAGCCCTTGCCGGCCGTCCCCAGGTCGAGGACCACGCCGAGGCCCTTGCGCCCGTCCCCGTCCGTGGCGTTCTCCTCGACCGTGACGTTCGGGATCTTCGCCAGGGCGCGGTACATCGCCGCGGCCTTGGCCGGAGGGATGATCGGTCCGTACTTCAGATACCACCCGATCGCCCCGAAGGCCTTGACGTCCTTCTCGGCCCCTGCGGGGCACCTGGGCTCGCAGATCGACAGCGGCGTCCGCTCGTTCGGGAGGTTGCGGAAGTGCTCCAGCAGCGCGTCCGGATCACCGGGGAGTCCCTCCAGCTCCTGCTGCGTCTTGGCGGGGTTCGTCGGGCCCTTCTCGCCGTCGCCGATCTTCAGCTTGCCGCCGTCCTCGCGGACGGCGTCCCTGCCGCCGTCCATCCGGCTCCACAGCTCGTACGTCGGCAGGTTCCCTCCCAGATGCTGGGACTCCTTCAGATAGAACCACTGGTCCTGACGGATCTCGGTGGCCGGGCTCTTCGCGGCGACGAGCGCGGCACGCTCCAGCACCGGCGCCGCGGCGAGCAGCCGGACCACGGCCTGCTGGTTCACGGCCTGCTGGTTCACCTGTCCCCCGGCTCCCCCCAACTGGGTCGCGGCCACCACGGCGACGGCCAGAGCGCCCACCCCGGCCAGCGAGAGCCCCCAGCGCAGGCGCGGCGCGGGCCGGGCCGGCCGCCGGCGGGGTGAGGAGGAGCCCGCCCGGATCTCGGCGAGCAGCCGGCGTTCCTCGGCCCGCACATCGGGGCGTTCCGGGACCTCGTCCCGCAGCTTCCTGAGCAGTTCCAGCTCGCTCATGCGTCCCTTCCTTCGTTCGTGGTCGGATCGATGTCACCGAGTGCCCGTCGGAGCTTGCTTCGAGCCCGGTTGACCCGCGAACGCACGGTTCCCACCGGAACACCGAGCGCCTCCGCGGCCTGCTCGTACGTGAGCTCCGCCCACGTCACCAGCAGCAGCGTGTCCCGGTGCCCCCTGGGGAGCCCCGCCAGCGCCGCGGCGAGCCTGCGCCGCGCGCCGTCCGCCACCACCCTCTCGTCCACCTGATCGGTGAACGGCTCGGTCACCGAGTCCGCCCCCGTGCGGCTCAGCGCCCGGTACAGGGCGATCTCGCGGCGGCGGTGCCGCCCGATGAGGTTGGTGGCGATGCCGTACAGCCATGACCGCGCGTCGCCGCGAGTCAGGTCGTACGACTCCAGATTCTGGAAGGCGACCGCGAAGGTCTCGGCGACGACGTCCTCGGCAGGGTCCTGGCCCAGCCGTCTGATGACGTAGCGCTTGAGCGCGGGCGCGTGGCGGGTGAACAGCGTGGCGAATCGTTCGGGCTCATGCCGGGACCGTGCGATCACCGTGGCGTCATCGGCCGCGTCCTGGTACAGGTCCGTGGCCGCGAGCGGAGGCGGTACGTCCGTCCGGCTCTCTTGTCGCATCTCATGCCTCTCGGGTGTCTGTCATGACACCGGATAATTGCCGCCGGACGGCCCCGCGGTTCCCGCGATTTCGGCGGAAAGTCAGCCCTCGACCACGTAGGGGACGGCGCGGTCCAGGCCGAGCCGCTCGCCGTTGCGGAACGCCGCCGCGTACGCCCGCCCTCCCAGGTTCTGGCGCGCCTGCGCGGCGCACATCTCGTGGGCGCGCTCGTGATGCCACAACTGGGCCGGCGAGGCGCCCATCGCCTGCCAGAGTGAGTGGGCCACGCCCAGCATGCGGGCGGCGCGTTCGTGCTGCCCGTAGCAGCACGCGATCCAGGCGAGGACCTCGACGCATTCGGTGAGGCCCCACCGGTCGTTGATCGCGCTTCTGAACGCCGCCGCCTCCTTCATCATGGCCTCCGCCCTGTGCGGCTGCCCCTGGTGCCAAGCGGTGATGCCGACGGCGAACAGCGCGTACCCCCGCGAGACCAGCGCTTGGCGCTCGTCGCACATCGTCAGGAACGCCTGGGCCAGTTCCGCGGCCCGGTCGGGGTTCTCGTCCGCGCTGTAGGTGGCGTCGTAGAACATGTTGATGCCGACCGCGCTGAAGTCGCCGCGAGCCCGATGGCCGGCACGTGCCTCCTCCATGAGCGCCATGCCGCGCCGGGCGTCACCGGCCGCGAAGGCGACCATGCCGGAGACCTGCGTCGCGAACGCCTGGGTCTGCTCGTCCCCCGCCTGCCGCGCGAGCAGGAGACATTCCTCCAGTTTCGGCACCGCCGCGGCGAAATCGCCCTGACAGAGCGCGAGCATGCTGGCGACCCACAGTGCGGTCCTTCGGGCGGGGTCGTCCGGCGAGACCAGTTCCAGCCCGCGTTCCAGCCAGTGCCGCCCCTCCGTGAGGGAACCGGCGAGCTTCCAGTAGGCCCACAGCGTCGACGCCATCCGCAGACACTTGGACGCGTCGTCCGGCCTGCCCAGGCACAGGTCCATCGCGACGCGGATGTTGGGCAGCTCCAGCTGCGTCAGCTTCCAGCAGGCCAGCTGTTCGGGGGTGAGCCGGTCCACCCGATGGTCCTCCACCAGGCGCCGGTAGTGGTCGTTGAAGCGCCGCCGCAGCGCCTGCTCGCCGCTGTCGGCCAGCCGCTCGCGGCCGTACATGCGGATGCTGTCGAGCATGTGGTAGCGGATCCCGTCGGCCCGGCGCTCGACGGTCAGGATGGACTTGTCCACCAGCCCGGCGAGCAGGTCGAACACGTCCTCGCGGGCGATGCCGTCCCCGTGGCAGACCTCTTCCGCCGTGTCCACGTCGACGCCGCCGGCGAACATCGACAGCCGGCTCCACAGCCGCTGCTCGGCCGTGGTGCACAGGTCGAAGCTCCAGTCCACGGTGGCCCGCAACGTCTGGTGGCGCGGCAGGGCGGCGGCGCGCCAGCCCGCGTCCAGCACCGCGAAGCGCTTGTCGAGCTCCCGTGCCAGCTCCTCCACCTGCATGGCGCGCAGTCGTCCGGCCGCGAGCTCGATCGCCAGGGGGATCCCGCCCAGGCGGCGGCAGAGCCGGGCGACCGTCGGAGCGCTCCCTGGGTCGACGGCGAACCCCGGCCGCACCCTCGCCCCCCGGTCCGCGAACATGCGGACGGCCTCGCTCCTGACGATGTCGCGCACGGTGTCGCCGGGGTCCGGCACCGACAGCGACGGCACCACCAGCACCTGCTCGCCCGCCACCCCGAGCGTCTGCCTGCTGGTGGCCAGGATCCGCAGCCGGACGGCGCCACGCAGCAGCCCGTCGACCAGGCGGACGCAGTCCGACAGCAGGTGCTCGCAGTTGTCCAGCACGAGCAGCATCCGCTTGTCTGCCAGGTAGTCGACGAGCACGGCCATCGGGGACGGTCCCGCGTCGCGCACCCCCAGCGCCGCCGCGACGGTGGGCTCCAGCAGCTCGCCGTCCTCCAGGGCGGCGAGCTCGACGACCTCGACCCCGTCGCCGAACGTCGGCTTCAGGCTTTCGGCCACGCGCAGCGCCAGCCGGGTCTTGCCCACCCCACCGGCCCCGGTCAGAGTCAGCAGCCTCGCCCGTGACAGCAGCCGCCGGGCTGTGGTCACCTCACCTCTGCGCCCGATGAAGCTGGACGTCTGGGCGCATTTCAACACTGGATCTAGCAACTGCTTTCGCCGTCCCCCTGTCCCGCCTCACCGCCGGTCTGCAGGCGTGGACGGGAGCCGAGTTCGCCCGGTTGGTGCTCGACGCGGGCCTCGGCGGTATCGGTCACCATTTATGTCCAGGTTATGCGCAGACCGTTTTCAGCGCACCACCTGGCGGGCAGCCGACAGCCACGGGGGACGGCCCTCGCGTCAGAACCAATAGCGCCGGCCTCCGACCGGGCGTCCGACCGACCCCAGCACGAAGAAGACGATGCCGATGATCAAGAGGATGGCGCCGATCGTGTAGAGGATCGAGATGCTCAACAGCCACCCCAGCAACAGCAGAATCACACCGAGAATGATCACTATGCCTCCATGGATCATCGGGAAACGGACTCGCCATCCCGCTGCCCTCACGACGGGCCCCTAATCGCGACGCCCCGCCGACCTGGGCCTCCGAAGCGGCGTGATCCGTCAGCGCGTTCCGGACCAAGCCGGCTCACTGGCCGGATGCTCCTCGCGCCAGATCTCCACGCCCGCCCGGTCGTACCCGACGATCTGGAAGCCTTCGAGGTAGATCTCGCCCGCGAGCTCGTGGGTGCCGGAGAACAGGGTGATGCCGAGGTGCCACGGATCGGGCCGGGTGTCAGCCGTCGCGCTCCGGCCGTCAGCGCGGACCAGGGCGACGCGGGCCGTCCGGCTGTCGGCGATGCCGAACCAGTTTCCCTGGTCCGCGACCAGCTCCACGGGGCGGCTCCTGCCCCCCAGGTCCTTCATCAGGTCCTTCGCCCTGACCAGATGGCTCGCGACCAGCTGCCCGTCGCGCTTCCAGACCAACGTCCTATCGGGGGTCTCGTAGATGCCCGCCACCAGACCTCCCGGCATCTCCACGGTTGGGGCGACCGGCTCGGCGGTCGCCTCGGGGAGGGGGAAGTCGTCCTTCTTCACCCGGGCGAGGACCTTGCCGGCGGTGTCGGTGAACTCGAAGGCTGTCACCTTGGTCTTCGACGGCGCCGACACGGTCCAGATGCTCCGGGGAGCGTCGCCGGGACGCTGCACCTTGCCGGGGATTCTGGCGCCGTCCTCGGCCACGGCCGAGACGGCGGCGACCCCGTCGCGTGAGGCCCCGAAATACAGGACGTCGTGGGAGGAGAACCGCCCCTCGGTCGAGCCCTGGAACGTGGCCTGCGCCTCGCCGTCGATCACGTTGCCGCAGGAGGCCGACTGCCCGCCGCGCTCGGAGACGGCCTCGCAGAACACGGTGCCGGTGTCGCCCTTGGTGTCCGTCGCCCTGGCCAGCCAGAGCAGCATGGGCCCTTCTATCGACGGGGTGTCGACGACCAGCCGGTCACCGAGGAGCGTCTTGCCCTCCATGACCTCCGCGAAGATGTCGCGGCGGACGACAGTACCGGTGGTTACCTCCCCCTGTCCGCCGGCCGCCGTCATCGTGACAGGCACGGCCATCGCCGCGACGGCGAGACCCGCGATCAGCGCGTGCGTCCTGGCCCTGCGCCGCCGGGACCGGCTCACCACCAGCCTGGGCAGGTCTCCGGGCGCGTGGGGCGCGTGCTCGGAGGCGTGGCCGAGAGCGTCGCGGAGCCGGGCCTCCAGCTCGTGGTTCATGAGGTCCTCCCGTGGGCGGTTGCGGGATCGGATACGGCGGAGCGGAGCTTGCTCAGGCCGAGCGAGGCGTGGCTGCGGACCGTTCCCCGGGAGACGCCGAGCACCTCGGCGATCTCCGCGTCGGTCAGGTCCTCGTAGTAGCGCAGGACGAGCACAGCCCGCTGCTTGCGCGGCAGGCCCTCCAACGCCTGCCAGAGCCCCTGCTCGGAGTCGGACGGCAGCAGGTCGAGCTGCGACTGCTCCGGCACGTCCCAGGCGAGCCGCTCGCGCCGGCGCCGCCGCCAGGTGCTGATATGCAGCCGCGCCATGATCATCCGGGTGTAGCTCTCCGGGTCGTGCTTCCTGCGGACCCTCGGCCACGCCCGATGCAACCGGATCAGGGCCTCCTGGGTGAGATCGGCCGCGTCATGCGGGTTCCCGCTGAGCACGTAGCCGTAGCGCAGCAGCGCGTCGGCCCGTTCCGCGATGAACTCCGCGAAGCGGGAGTCGTCATTCACTTCCGTACGCCTTCCCTTGGTCGGTCACACAACAGACGGACCAGGCGGCGCAAGTGTTGAATCCCGGACGGCGCGCCTCTCCGCACCAAGCAGAAAGGGACCCGAGGTCGCTCGCGACCAAGGGTCCCCTGTCTTCGGCTGTCGGCCTGCCTGGCGAGGTCAGGCTGCGGCGCTCTTGGCGTCGTGCTCGCGCAGGAACTGCTCGAGACCCGCCAGGTCGTCGGTGTTGAGGTAGTCGACGTCCGCCGCGACGAGCTCGCGCCAGATCGCGTCGCGGGCCGGGTCGGCGGCGTCGGGCGTCGCCCAGAACCGCACCTTCTGGCCGTCACCGTGCGCGGTCGCCACGATCTGGCGGAGCTTGGCCCGCTCGGCGGCCGGCATCTCGCCCTCTCCGTTCCAGGTGAAGACCTTCGTCCAGTTGTCGCTGATCAGGGAGACCAGGGACGCGCCGCCCTGCCCCAGGTCCGACATCCGGCCGTCGTAGAAGGCGTACCGCTTCTCCTGGGCGGCCATGAGGTCGCGCGGGCGGTCACCGCTGATGACCACCGTCACCGCACCGGCCTTCACCTTGCCCTTGTCGTAGGTGGTGAGCATCTTCCGGTACGCGCCGAGCACCCGGTCGATCTCGGTGTAGGTCGCGGCGCCGTTGTTCTTGATGTCGACCAGGAGCTGAAGCTGCTGGCGGCTGCGCGGGAAGACCCGCCCGTGGCCGTCGCGGACGCGCTGGGCCAGCGGATCGAGGTAGAGCGACTGGAGCGTGCGGCCCGGCCGCAGGTCCTCCGGGTCGTGCCCGACGCGCAGCTCACCGTCCACCAGGTAGACGTCGGCCTCGACACTGCTGAATCCGTGGTCGAGAGCGTCCAGGAGCGGGCGCGAGTGTTCGTAGTCGTTGTGGGCGTGGGCACGAGGCAGCGGCTCGGCACCGGTGGAGGCCGTGGCGGGGGTGGCCACCAGCAGCATCGCTCCCGCGGCGAGCAGGGCGCCCAGGGCTCGACGGAACATCGCATCTCCTTACGGATACGGAAACCAGAGATGCGCACCAAGGTATTCGTGCAAGATGTGACGAGAGTGACGATTTATCTAATACTGCTGGATCACCACCCAAAACAGCACCACCCACCATGACTTCGGTCATGTCCGTTTCTATCCCCGGGTCGATGTCCCGGTGATCGGGCCGCCCGTAGCGTTCTGCCATGGTCGCCACCGAAACCCGCAATGCGCTGCCCCGCCTCGTCTTCACGGGGGCGGGTCTGGCGGTGTTCGTGCTCGCCTACGCCTGGCTCCTGGCCACCGGCAACACCGCGATCTCCGCTTCGTCGGACCCCGGCGCGTCCAAGGTCTCCCTCTGGGCGGCGCTGCTGCCGCCGCTCGCCGCGATCGTGGCGGCCCGCCTCGTCGGCCCGAAGGCGGAGCCGCCGGCGCCCCTGGCCGGCCTGCCCGGATCGCGGCTGCGCAGCGAGGCCTGGGTGCTGGTGGGGGCGGCCCTGCTCATCGCGCTCGTGGCTCCGGTCGCAAGGAGCCTGGGCCTGGTCTATCCGCTGGTCAAGGTCCTGCTCCTGCTGGTGGTCCCGCTGGTCGCGATGCGGCTGATCAGGGGGGACGGCCCGAAGGCCAGGGCGATCCCGGCACCGGTCACCTGGCTGGCGCCGCTGCCCGCGATCCTCGCCTGGATCCTTCTCTCGCAGGTGGGACCGCTCGCGGTGCCGCTGACCCAGCAGCTGCCCGATCCGGTCAGCCTCGTCGTGGGCTCGCTCGTCACGCTGCTGACCGCGAGCGTGCTGGAGGAGGTGTTCTACCGGGCCTGGCTGCAGACCAGGCTGGAGGCGCTGTACGGCAGATGGCCCGCGATCATGGCCTCGTCGCTGCTGTTCGCGCTGATGCACTCCTCCCGCATAACCTCCGACGCTCCCCTGCTCGGCCTCGCCACGATCGTGGCCTTCCAGGGCATGTTCGGCCTGATGCTCGGCTACCTGTGGTCCCGTTACCGCAACATCTGGGTGGTCGTCTTCATCCACATCGTCATGAACCTCGCCCTGGTGCCGCTGCTCCTCGCGCTCCTGTGACGGCCCCTGCTCGTCCGTCAGCATGGACGTAACCCCCCAAGTTTGGGGATGCCGCGCGCCCGCCGCCACATCCGACACTGGCGGTGGCCGGACAACGCGCCGGCCCTCGACACCGCAGGAGGGGACATGTCACCGACGACGCAGCAGGACAACTGGCGGTTCTGCAACAAGTGCTACACCCTTTGGTGGAACGGCCGCCCCGACAACGGGCACTGCCCCGCGGGCGGCGCGCACGAGGGGCACGGGAGCTGGAACTTCTACCTCCCGGCGAACCCCGCCGAGCACATCTGACACCAGGCCCCGCCCGACCTCCCCGCGAACCCTCGCGGGGAGGTCGGCGTGCTTGTGCGTCCGCGCCGCACGCGCACTGCGGAGACGGCCCCGCGTCAGCCCGAGGTGACCTCCGCCGCCGACAGGTAGGAGCCGCCGTTGGCCCTGGTGCCCTCCAGGCGGACGTAGCGGGCCTCCACGGCGGGGAAGGTGGCGGTCTTGAGCCGGGCGTCCGCGGCCCAGCTGCCGGACGCGACCCGGGTGAAGGTCTCGCCGTCGGTGCTGACGTAGACGTTGTAGTCCAGGACGGTGCCGTTGAGGTTGCCGTCGAAGCGGGGCTGGTAGTCGAGCTTGCTCACCCGCTTGGTCTCCCCCAGGTTGAGGGTGATCGACTGCGGCAGCGGGGTGGGCGGCTGGTATTCGGAGTGCCAGAAGGTCGCGATGTCGCCGTCGACGGCGCGTTCGGGGCCGAAGCCGGGGTGGAAGCTGCTGGCGTACACCGGGGGCTCGACGCAGGTGTCGGTGACGGTGACCGGGATCTCGGTGCTCTCGGTCCCGATGTGGACGGTGAGCCGGTGCTCGCCCGCGGGCGTGTCCCTGGGCGCGGTGATCCGCACGGCCAGGCCGGCCGCCTGGTGCGCGGGGATCTCCAGGCTGGGTGCGGCGGGGGTGGCGGTGAGCGGCGCGGCGGCGTCCACGGTGACGGGACGGGTGAGGGCTTCGCCGGTGTTGTTGACGACCCTGGCCACCACGGCGGCGGTGCGGACGGAGAGCCGGCAGTGGTCGAGCGCGACCTTGCCGGGCGTCACGGACTGCTGCACGGGCAGGCCCGGCGCGAGCAGCGCCCACCCGAACGGCGCGTCGGCGTAGTAGGCGGACCGGCAGGCGGCGGAAGCCGTCCGCGACCGGCCGGCGTCGAAGGCGGCCTTGCAGACGGCACGGTCGGGCAGGTCGGCGTCGTAGGCGGTGTCGAGGGCGGCGTCGAGCACCTGGCCGCGGGCGAACAGGTATCCGCTGTGGTCTCTCGACTGTGCGCCGGACCGCTCGAAGTACGCGTCGCTGTACGCCTTCGGCCTGGTGAGGTCGTCCCAGAACGCCTGGGGGGCGCAGTCGACGGGCTGGTCGGCGCTCTGCACGGCGCAGCGGCCCGAGCGCAGGTCGCCGCCGAGCACCGTGACCCGCCCCGCCGCCTGCGGGAACCTGGCGTCGACGAGGGCGGCGAGCGCGGTGACGGCGGTCGCGGGGTCCCCACCGGGGTGCGACGCGACCAGCGGCACCCGCACGCTGGAGTCGCGCTTCCTGGCGGCGAGGAACGCCTGGTCCTCGTCCTGGACGCGCTCGTAGCCGCCCGGCTGCTCGGCGACCATGGTGTCGGTGTTGATGATGACGGCGTTCTCTCGGACCGAGCCGTCAGGCTGGAACGCGTTCTCACCTCCCGCCACCTCGGCCCGGTAGTGGTGACCGGTGGCGCGGCCGAGGCTGTCGGCCAGATGCCGGGCGGCCGGGCCGAGGATCTCGGTGAGTACCAGCGCGTCGGGGGCGGCGGGCGTCCTGGCGGCCAGCCTGCGGGCGAAGGTGTCGAGGTCGGCGGTGTCGGCGGCGTCGGCCTGCCTGACGGAGTCCTGCAGATTGGCCTGGACGACGAGGACCTGGCCTGCGGAGGTGGCGGGCATGCGCTCGACGTGCGCGGAGCCCGCTGCGGGCACGGCGACGAGCGCGACGAGCGCGGTGGCGGCGGAACTCTTCACAGAACTCATCACGGAACTCATCACTGGGGCCTCACACGTCCTGGATGGCCGGACGGCCGGACTCGACGACGAACGACTTGCGCACCGACGCGGCGCCGCCCGGAGTGGTGACCTTGTCCACCACCACGTAGTCGGCGCGTAAGGTGTCGGGGCCGAGGTGGCAGCGGACGTAGCCGCGCTGGTTGTTGAAGAACTTCAGGTGCGGGTTGGCCGCCAGCCACTCCTGCCCTCCGGGGGAGGTGTCGGAGCCGTTGCCGCCCGAGGTGATCGAGGTGCCGAGGAACTCGACGCTGACGGTCGGGGAGGCGGGGTCGGCGTAGTCGGCCTTGATCTCGGCGGCGCAGTTGACGTGCGCGTCACCGGTGATCACGACGGGGTTGGACACCTTCCTGGCGGCGATGCCCGCCCAGAGGCGGTTGCGGCCGGCGGCGTAGCCGTCCCAGGTGTCGGGGTTGAGCTGTTGCAGGCCGGGGTCGGTGAGCCGGTCGAGCTGGAACATCTGCACCTGGTTGGCCAGCAGGTTCCAGGTGCTGTGCGACCCGCCGAGCCCGTCGAGCAGCCAGCGTTCCTGCTGCTCGCCGAGCATGGTCCTGTTCGGGTCGAGGCGGGCGTTGATGTCCGCGGGGCTGCGGAACTGCCGCTCGTCCAGCGCGTGGAAGGTGGCCAGCTTGCCGTACTTGATGCGCTGGTAGAACGACATGTCGGGCCCGGCCGGCAGGGTCGACGGGCGCAGCGGCAGGTTCTCGAAGTAGGCGCGGAAGGCGGCGGCGCGGCGGCGCAGGAAGTTCTCCGGCGTCATGCCGGTCGGCGACCGGTCCGCGCCCCAGTTGTCCTCCACGTCGTGGTCGTCGGGGACGAGGAACCAGGGCGCGGCCGCCCGCGCGGCGCGCAGGTCGGGGTCGGAGTTGACCAGCGCGTAACGCAGCCGGTACTGCGACAGCGTCATCACGGCCGCGTTGTGCGCCGCCGACAGCGGGGTCTTCCTGTTGCCGCCGCTCGCGCCGATCGCGTACTCGTAGATGTAGTCGCCGAGGTGCCCGACCAGGTCGAGGTCCTGTGCCGCCAGGTCGCGGTAGGCGGTGTAGAACCCCGCCTCCCACTGCTGGCAGGACGCCCAGGCGAACGACACCTCGGTGGCCCAGCCAGGGTCGGGCGCCGTCTTGGTCCTGGCCGTCGGGCTGGTCTCGACGCCGACGGTGAAGCGGTACCAGTACTCGCGGCCCGGCCGCAGCCCGTCCACCTCCACGTGGACGGCGTGCGCGAGTTCGGGACGGGCCGTGGCGACGCCCTTGCGCACCACCTTGCGCATGCCGTCGTCCTCGGCGACCTCCCACCGCACCGGCACCGGCTCCCGCGGCATGCCGCCGAGCCCGTCGTCGGCGAGCGGTTGCGGCGCCAGCCTGGTCCACAGGACGACGCTGTCGGGACGCGGATCGCCGGAGGCGACCCCCAGCGTGAACGGGTTGCCCGACAGGGCGGGTGTGGGGTCGGTCGGGCCGCCCGGCACCTGGCCGAGCGCGATCAGCCCGGCGACCCCGGCGGCGTAGGTGAGGAACCGGCGTCGATCGTGCACAGTGTCGTTCAGAGGGTCGTTCACAGGGTCGTTCACAGCGCGGCCTCGTCCCTTCCCGCCTGGGTGAGCAGGTCACGCATGGCGGTCTCGGCGGCGTCAGGGGCTCCCCGCCGTACCGCGTCCAGGACGGCGCGGTGGGTGGCGGCGAATCCCGGACGTTCGCCGCGTGCGTGTACCAACCGGTCACGTGCGTAGAGTGCGGAAGCGATCACGACCTCCAGGCATTCCAGTAACTCGTTGTGTGAGGCGACGAGCAGCAGCCGGTGGAAGGCGATGTCCGCCTCGGTGTGCTCCTCGGGGTCGGCGGCCGTGGCCGCCATGCGTTCCAGCGCCGATTCGAGAGCGTCCAGGTCCTCGGGGGTGCGCCGCTCGGCGGCCAGCCGGGCGCCCGCGGGCTCGACCGCCGCGCGCACCTCGGCGAGGTCGCGCAGCATGTCCGCCTCGCCGCGCTCGGCGAAGCGCCAGCGCAGCACGTCGGGGTCGAGCAGCGACCAGTCGCCGCGCGGCCGGACGAACGTGCCGCGTTTGGGACGGGCGTCGACCAGCCCTTTGGCGGCCAGGGTCTTGAGCGCCTCCCTGACCACCGTCTGGCTGACCTGGTAGCGCTGCCCCAGGCCAACGGGGTCGAGGGGCCCGGACTCGGCACCGGCGACGATGCGACGGCCGAGGTCCTCGACGACCTCACCATGGACGCCTCGCCTTGGATAGCTCATCTTCCACTCCCTCCTCAGGAGTGATAAAACCATATTTTATGAATAAACGGCCACAACGTAGGTCCCCCCTCCTCAGCCTGGCCGCGGTTGTGATGTTGCTCGTCAGCGCCTGCGCGTGCGGGACGAGTGGGGCCGGACCAAAGCCCGTCCGGCTGACGTTCTGGGCCTGGGTCCCCGGCATGGACAAGGCCGTGGAGCTGTTCAACCAGACTCACAAGGACGTTCAGATCACGCTCGACAACATCCCACCGGGGAACAAGGGCGGCTACGCCAAGATGCACGCCGCCGTGCTGGCGGGCGACGCCCCCTGCCTGGCCCAGATGGAGTTCCAGGAAATGCCGTCGTTCCTGCTCAACAGCGAACTGATGGACCTCAACCCGTACCTCACCGCGGCCGACCGGGCCGACTTCCAGCCCAACACCTGGGACCTGGTGTCGTTCGAGGGCGGCTCGTACGCGGTCCCGCAGGCGACAGGGCCGATGGGCCTGTACTACCGGCAGGACCTGTTGGAGAAATGGGGCATCAAGCTGCCCACGACCTGGCAGGAGTACCGCGAGGCCGCTGTCAAGATCCGCAAGGCGGACCCCAACGCGTACATCACGTCCTTCCCCGCCAACGACGCCGCGCCGTTCATCAGCCTGGCCTGGCAGGCCGGAACCCCCTGGTTCAACACCGGCAACGGCGTCTGGCAGGCCACGATGACCAGCCCGGCGACCGTGAAGGTGGCCGAGTTCTGGCAGGGCATGATCAAGGACGACCTGGTCAAGGTGGGGCCGCAGTTCGCGCCGAGCTGGTACAAGGACCTCGCCTCCGGGCACCTGGTGGCCGTCCCCGTCGCGCAGTGGGCGGAGGCGATCATGGAGGCCAACGCCCCCAGTACCGCGGGCAAGTGGCGGGCGGCGCCGCTGCCGCAGTGGGAGCCCGGCGGCAAGGCGTCCGCCAGCTACGGCGGCTCGGCCACCGCGCTGCTGCGCGGCTGCGAGCACCCGCGCGAGGCGACGGAGTTCGCCCTGTGGGTCAACCGCGACCCCGGCAGCGTCTCGCTCCTGATCAAGAGCGGCTACGGCTGGCCCGCCGCCCTGTCGGGCATGTCCAACCCGCAGCTCACCAGGCCGTCGGCCTTCCTCGGCGGGCAGCAGACGTCCCAGCTGTTCACCGACTCCTCCAGCCAGGTGCCGCGCGGATGGGTCTGGTGGCCCACCTTCGACAACACCGTGAAGGCGCTGAGCGACCGCTTCGAGCAGGTCATCACCGGAAAGGGCACGATCGTGGACGCGCTGCGCACCAGCCAGACGCAGACCGTGGAACAGATCAGGGACAAGGGGCTGAGAGCGCGATGAGAAAGCGCACCGCGGCGGCGTTCCTCGCCCCGTTCCTGCTGTTGTTCGCGGCGTTCTTCGTGGCGCCCATCGGCTACGCGGTGGTGCAGAGCCTCACCACGGTCGAGCGGTCGGGGCTGCTCGGGCTGCACGGCTCGACCACCCGCTTCGCCGGGCTGTCCAACTACGGCTCGGCCCTGTCGAACCCGGACTTCATGGGCAGCATCGGCCGCATCCTGCTCTTCGCACTGATCATGGTGCCGTTGATGGTGGTCGCGTCCACCGCGCTGGCGCTGGTGCTGGAGGCCGGGGTGTCGCGCTGGCCGAGGTTCTTCCGCACCGCGTACTTCCTGCCCTACGGCGTGCCCGGCGTGATCGCGTCGATCATGTGGGGCTTCCTCTACGCGCCGGGCACCTCGCCGTTCACCCCGCTGCTCAAGGCCGTGGGCGCCGACGCCGATCTGCTCGGGCCCGGCCCGGTCCTCTGGTCGATCATGAACATCGTGGTGTGGCAGTTCGTCGGCTACAACATGCTGATCGTGGTGGCCCAGCTCAAGTCGATCCCGCAGGGCCTCTACGAGGCCGCCAGGATGGACGGCGCCAGCCGCTGGACCGTCGCCTGGAGCATCCAGCTCCCGCTGATCCGTCCGGCGCTCGTCCTGATCACCGTGTTCACCATCATCGGCTCGTTGCAGCTCTTCAACGAGCCGTTCGTGCTCACCCCGCTGTCGAGCGGCATCTCCAGCACCTACACACCGACCATCACGGCCTTCAACGAGGCGTTCAACAGCAACAACCTGAGCCTGGCCGCCGCCGAGTCGATCGTGCTGGCGCTGGTGATCTCGGTGCTGTCGTTCGGATTCCTGCGGCTCGTGGGAAGGGAACGCCGATGAGGACGGTCAGCACCCGCTGGCTGGTCACGGTCCTGCTGACCGTGCTGGCCGGGTACTTCCTGCTGCCGCTGTACTGGCTGGTCGTCGCGGCCACCAAGAGCACCGGCGACCTGATCAACTCCTCCCCGCTGGGGTTCACCAACCCGCAGCTCTGGACCAACCTCGGCGACCTCGTCTCCTTCGGCGACGGCATCTTCTGGCGGTGGATCGGCAACTCCCTCGTCTACGCCGGGCTCGGCGCCGCCGGCGCGACCCTCATCTCCGCCTGCGCCGGGTACGCCCTGGCCAAGTGCGACTTCCGGGGCAGGGAGGCGCTGTTCAACGTGGTCCTCGCCGGGGTGCTGATGCCCATGACGGCGCTCGGCCTGCCGCTGTTCCTGCTCATGTCGAAGGCGGGGCTGGCCAACAGCTACTGGGCGGTGCTGCTGCCGAGCCTGGTCAGCCCGTTCGGGGTCTACCTGTCGCGGGTCTACGCGGCGACCGTCCCCGACGACGTCCTGGACGCCGCCCGCTCGGACGGCGCGGGCGAGTGGCGGATCTTCGCCACGATCGCGCTGCGGATCATGTCACCCGCGATGGTGACGATCTTCCTGTTCCAGTTCGTCGCCATCTGGAACAACTACTTTCTGCCGCTGGTGATGCTGTCCGACAGCCACCTCTACCCGATCACCCTGGGCCTGACGAGCTGGCAGGGTTTCGCCGACAGGCAGCCGATCCTGCAGACCCTGACGGTGGTCGGCTCGTTCGTCTCGGTCATCCCGCTGCTCGTGCTGTCGGGCGCGCTCCAGCGCTTCTGGCGGGCCGGACTCACGGAAGGAAGCGTTCGAGAATGATCCGTTACGGCGGGGACTACAACCCCGAGCAGTGGCCGCGCGCGGTCTGGGACGAGGACGCCAAGCTCATGCGCGAGGCCGGCGTCACCCTCGTGACGCTCGGGATCTTCTCCTGGGCGCAGGTCGAGCCCGCCCCCGGCGAGTACGACTTCGGCTGGCTCGACGACGTCATGGACCTCCTGCACGAGCACGGCGTGTCCGTGTGCCTGGCCACGATGACCGCCTCGCCGCCTCCGTGGCTGGGGCACCGGCATCCCGACTCGCTGCCCGTCACGGCCGACGGAGTGCGGCTCAGCTACGGGTCACGCTGCCACTTCTGCCCGTCGTCCCCCGCCTACAGGGAGGCGGCGCTGGCGCTGACGTCCCGGCTGGCCGAACGCTACGCGGGGCATCCGGCGCTGGCCTCCTGGCACATCGGCAACGAGTTCGGCACCGAACTCCGCGCCTGCTACTGCGACCACTGCGCCGACGAGTTCCGGGCCTGGCTGAAACGCCGTTACGGCACGCTCGACCGGCTCAACGAGGCGTGGACGACGACGTTCTGGAGCCAGCGTTACGGGTCGTGGGAGGAGATCATCCCGCCCCGCCGCACCATCGGCATCCCCAACCCCGGCCACACGCTGGACTTCGCCGCGTTCAACTCCGACGTCCTGCTGGACTGCTACCGGGCGGAGGCCGAAGCCGTGCGGCAGCGCACGCCGGGCGTCCCCGTCACGACGAACCTGTGCAACGTCCGGCCCAACACCGACTACGCCGCCTGGGCGGCGGAGATGGACGTGGTCAGCGGCGACTGCTACCCCGACCTGTCCTCCCCCGACAGCCACCTGGAAAGCGCCCTGTACCACGACGTGTGGCGCGGCCTGCGCGACGGCCAGCCCTGGTGGCTGCTCGAACAGGCGCCGTCGGGAGTCAACTGGATGGGCGTCAACCCGGCCAAGCGGCGCGGACGGATGCGCCGCGACAGCCTCCAGGCGGTGGCGCGCGGCGCCGACACGGTGATGTTCTTCCAGTGGCGGGCCTCGCGCGGCGGCGCGGAGAAGTTCCACTCCGCGATGGTCCCGCACGCCGGCCCCTCGCACCCCCTCCACCAGGCAGTACGCGACCTCGGCCGGGACCTGGAGGCGCTGTCGGACGTCGAGGGCGCCCGCGTCCAGGCCGACACCGCGATCGTGCTCGACTGGCGCAACTGGTGGGCGGTCGAGCAGGGCTCGCACCCGACCGACCAGCTCCGCATGCTGGACCGCCTGCGCGACCACTACGACCCGCTGTGGCGGCTCGGGATCACCGCCGACGTCGTCCGGCCGACCTCCGATCTGTCGCGCTACCGCCTGGTGGTCGTGCCGAACCTGTACGCGATCTCCGCCGAGGCCGCCCGCAACCTGATCGCCTACGTCGAGGGCGGCGGGCACCTGGTCGTCTCGTTCTTCTCCGGCATCGTGGACGAACACGACCAGATCTGGCTCGGCGGGTACCCGGGTCCGCTGCGGGAGGCGCTCGGCCTGTCGGTCGTGGAGTTCGACCCGCTGCCACCGGGCGCCGACGTCCCGCTCTCCCCCGGCGGGACCGGCACCCTCTGGTCCGAGCACGTCGAACTGGAGGGGGCGACCCCGGTCGTCACCTTCGCGGACGGCGAGCACGCGGGCCGGGCGGCCGTCACCCGCCACCCGTACGGCGACGGCGTGGCCTGGTACTTCGCCACCCGCCCGTCCCCTGAGGCGATGACGGCGCTGCTGTCCCGCGTCGCGGGCGAGGCCGGGGTCGCTCCCGCGCTGGCGGGCGTCCCCGAGGGGGTGGAGGCGGTGACCAGGGTGGGCGGCGGCACCCGGTACGTCTTCCTGCTCAACCACACCGACGAGGACCAGCGCGTGCCGGCCCCCGACGGCTGCGCGACCGTCCTCGACGGGGAGCTGCGCGACGGAACCGTCCACGTCCCGGCCCGCGCTGTCACCGTCCTGACGGGCCCGGCTCCCGCATGATCGTGGCGCGGTTCACCTGCGGGGGTGAACCGCGCTGCGGTACCGATGGTCAGCGGCAAGGCGTGGCGGTTTAATGTCTCTGATGCGCTAGAAGTGGCATTTGAGGCTGGAGTGAGTGACGTGCCTGCGACGCCTGAGGATGAGGTGCCCACCGGTGCCGGAGAGGCCGCCGGGGGGTTGGTGGGGGCCGTCGTCGGCGAGGACGGCCTGCTGGCCGGGCTGCGGCTGGACGCGCGGGCGATGCGTTTCGCGTCCGAGGATCTGGCGGACCACATCGTCTCCGCCGTACGGGCGGCGCAGCAGGATCGGCTGCAGCGGGTGGGCGAGCCTGCCACGTCCCCCGAGGAGGGCGTCGACCTGGAGGAGTTCACCCGCCGGCTGGACGGCATGGAGGCCCAGGCGGCCCACGATTTCGCCCGGTTGACGGCGAGCCTCGATGAGACGCTTCGCCGCCTGGACGAAAGGTGAAATTTCGTGACAAGCGATGAGATCACGTGGGATGTCGCCGGTCGGCAGGCGTCCAGCGAGAACTTCCGCAGCCTGGCGGATGACCAGCACGAGTTCCACCAGAGCCTCCGAGCGCAGATGGGCGGCGAATGCCCGCTGCCCTATCCGGAGTTCGCCGGTCCTTACCAGGAGTTCATGAGCGCGCTGTTCGACGGCTCGGCGGATCTGACCGCTCACTGGGGCAGGACAGGAGACGGCCAGGCTCTGATGGCGGCCAACAACGCGGAGGCTGAAGCGGCGAGCGAGGTTGACCATGGTCGCCGGACTTGACGCGGTCGGGTTCGGGGTACTGGGTGTTCCGCTGCCGCCGAACACCGCCGAGCTCGAGCGTCATGCCGGTGTGCTGGAGTCGGCGGCGGCCTCGCAGGGGTCGCTCGGTGAGCACGGCGCTCGTGCGTATCGGCTCGGCAAAGGGAACGCCGGCGCCGCCGAGGACGCGTTGGGCGAGTACGTCATGGGGAGGGCCGGCGTGTTGCCGCGGTCCACGACTCATGCGCACCACGTCTCGGTGGCGGCGAGCGTCGCGCGTGTCGCGTCGACCACGGTCACGTGGGCTGGTGGGCTGCTCGCCGGGCTGGCCGGGCTCGCGGGGATCGCCTCGCTCACTCCACAGGGGCGGGCGCTGCTGTGGCCGCGGTTGCGGCCGTTCGCTCAGCGGGTGCAGGGCTGGATCCGGACCGCCATGCACGCTGTCGGCCGGCTCTTCACCCGCCTGGCCGACCTGCTGCGCGGAATGACGGCCAAGGGGCGAGTCGGCAAGCAGCTGGCGGCGGAACAGCGGCTGATGTCGGAACAGGGGCGGCGCATCGTGGCGATGCGCACCAAGCTCACGCACGCCAGGATCTCCGTGGACCGGGCCGTTGAGAGCATGGATCGGGCCGAGGCCCGGCTGAGGAGCGCCGAATCGCATCTGCTCAACGCCAAGAAGACCGTCAACGCCAGGGTGGACGCCGCATACGCCCGAGGGGAGATCGACGACGCCACCCGGGCCCAGCTCAAGGCAGGCGACCACGGCTGGGCCAACCACCCCCAGCTGGACGACATGACCAGGTGGCACCTGTCCCGGCAGGCGGAACGGGTGGAGCAGGTCGAAAGGCAGCTCGGCAGGCACACCGCCCCGCATCTGAACGACGCGCAACGCCGGGTGAACGAGGGGCTCGACATCGCCAGGACGAACAGGCTGGACGCCTCCGACCTCGACAGTCTGCAGGACAAGCTGAGCGAGCTGGCCACACGCCGTCTCGAACTGGCCGATCAGGCGTGGACCACCCGCCTGGACCTCCGCGGGAACTACGAGATCCAGCACCTGTACCCGATCTGACGGCGTTCGTCCAGAAACGCCCACCAGCGCGCCCTGGTCCCGGCCCGCGCTGTCACCGTCCTGACGGGCCCGGCGCCCGCATGATCGCACCACTGTCAGAGCTTGGAGATGTAGCGCATGCCGCCGCCCTCCTGGAGGGTGCCGGCCAGGACGCCGGCGGAGACGGTGTGGACGCCGCCCGTCGGCCTCCACGGGTCGAACACGGTGATCGTGCCCTTGAGCCGGTCATAGCCGTAAGCGATCACCGCGTGACCGACCTTGGTCCCCTTGACCTTGCCCTTGTTCCAGGGCAGCCTCTCCATCCACACGGCGAGGGTCGGAGCCCGGTGCAGGCCGCCGACGTTCTGCGCCACCCGGTTCATGAGCACCGTGGGGTTGCCGTCGACGTCGGTGACCATCGTGTACGCGTAACCCCGCGACCTCACGTAGGAGTTGAGCACCGGGGTGGCGTTCCTGCCGTCGGTGCCGCTCCTCGTGGTCTTCATCTGCTTGGCGAGGGTCGACTGGCTGACCTTGATCCCGAAGGTCGACAGGCTCATCGTCGAGGACGCGGGCACGCAGTAGTAGTTCGTCTGCTGGTACTGCGTCTGGACGGCGACCTTGTAGGCGAGAGGCGCGACGGCGGCGTCGCGCTTCACGGCCGCCGCTAGGGTGGGCGACGCGTAGGCCGGTGTCAGAGCGGCGAACTGCAGGGCGCTCACGGCCGCGGCAACCGTGAGGACGATGCTCGTTCCCGTCTTACACTTCTTCACTTGATCACTCCGCAACTGCTAGATCCAGGCACGTCGGGGCGCAACTTCTGCACACAAGCGGCGACATGTGGTCAAGAATGGTAGTTGATCAAGTCAAGCCCGCATCTCTTCGGCGTCCCCCCGCGTTCGCCCCAGCCGGCTCCATGGCGACGTGGCAGCCGGGCGGGCCTGGCTGTCGCGCATGGTGGCCGACCGTCAGAGGCGGTCGTGACACCGGCTGCCATCACCGCCCACGGGGCCCCCGTGGTCCCGTGGGCGGCCGAGTCCTCATGCCTCTGGGGAGGATCGAACCGAATGTGACGGCTGACGGAATCCGCCGCGCCCGGGTCAGCAGGTGCCTCGGCGCTCGGGGCTCGTCCCGCTGCCGCCCGAAAAGACGCTGCCGACCAGCCTGTAGGTGAAGGTGTTGCCGCTCTTGCACCCCTTGTACAGGGTTTTGGGCCCGGGGCCGTAGAACTCCAGCTTCTTGATCCCCTGCCAGCCCCACGAGCGGTGACGCTGGAGCTCGACGCGGATCCACCCCTTGCAGCCGGGCGCCCATACAGTCGCTGCGATCTGGGCGCGCCGTACCTCCGGCCGGTACAGCCGGATCTGGCAGGCGGACGCGGCGGCGGGATGCGACGCCTGGGCCGCCTGGGCGCCCGGCGCGACGCTGATCGCACCCGCCACCAGGGTGGTGCCGACGATGGCGGATCTGATCACGCGCACGGCCGGCTCCCAACGATGGCTGACCGTTCTTGACCGGGCAGAGACTTTCGGCACCCCTGTTACGACGGCCTTTCGGAGCGTCTTCACGACGAATTCTCCTGTCTCTCGGTGAGGTGGCTTGCCCGGATTCAGCCAGGCACGGCCAGCTCACCTGGGCGGACAGGTGTCCAACAAGCGGCGCAACGCTATTGGACGCAATTGACCGATCTTGTACGGCGGGCGTACAACGTAGAGGTCCAGCCGGCCATCCCGTTCCCGCCCCTTAGGCAGGTGGTCTTCAGATGGGCGACGCGGTGACCTCGCCTCCGCCAGATCCGGCATCGGCAAGCAGCGCCCGGGAATTCATCGACACACTCGATCGGCTCAGGCTCTGGGCGGGACGGCCCTCACTGCGCCGCTTGCGCCACCTGGCCGGCCGCTCGACCACCCCCGATGGCCACCAGGTGGACGCCCTACCACCCAGCACCGTGTCCTACATCCTCAACGGACGGGGGCTGCCCGGCCTGCCGCGGCTGGCCTTCGTCGAGGCCTACGTAGCGGCGTGCCTGGCCGCCTGCGACGTGTCGCCCGAGCAGATCGAGAGTCACATCGCCCGTTGGCAGGACGCCTGGCGGCGAATAGCCAGCCCTGGCGACCTTGAGCCCGCCACCCAGCAGGCCACGGAGACAGCACCCCCGGTTCACGTCCCTGGCTCGGCCTCCGAGCCGATGCCCGCCTGGCCGACCCGCGCCCGCATCGTGCTGGTCGGCCTGGCCGGGCTCGTGGCGGGCGCGCTGATCGCCACGGGTGTGACCCTGCTCCTACGGCCCACCGACAAGCCAATCCCCTTGGTCCGCGGCGAAGATCCCAACCGGTGCGATTCGCCCCACGTCTGCTTCTACGATCGCGGGCAGACCGGCCGATTCAGCGACGTCACCGACGACTATCAATCCCTCAACGACAGCCGCGACACGCGGGCCATGGTCAACCCGCGCAAGGACGACGTGGTGTGGCTGCGCTGGGAGGACGGTCACAGCGAGTGCACCATGCCCTTCGCCACCTACCGCCTCGCCCCGCGAGTGACCGAGATCCGCATCAGCCGCGACTACCGCTGTCCCTCGTACACGGGCAAGCATCGCGCCATCCTGGACCCGGCCGCAGTAGTTCCAGCGCCCCTGCCGCCCTGCTACGTCACCACCCCACAATCCCGATCTTGAAGAGGCCATGCCTCTAGGACGCCGGTGTTAAACGGGTCATCCTGACTGAGGGTTTTCGGGTGAGCTTGCTGTGCAGGAGCGTCGTGTTCCGTGCTCGTGGCGGCGGTCTGCCCGTTGTATGGGCCTGTGCGGTTGTCCACAGGTCCACCGGAGAACATGTAAGGGGTATAGTTCTGTTTATTCGGTTACCGAGACGAGGTGAAGCGTGCGGATTTCCATCACCGACTACTCGGTCGGGGCAACTCTGGCAGGCGATCTGGCCAACACCTCGCCCACCGTGCAGGCCGCGGCGGGCGAGGCTCTGCCGAACCCAGATGCGTTGATGGAGTTCCTCGCAGAGCACGGGCTGCGGCTCGACGCCGTGGCGGATGGGCGTTTGCCGAGCGACGACGACGTCCGCGAGGTTCACCTGCTGCGTCGGGAGGTGCGCGGCGTCGTGGAGACCGAGACGGAGAACCAGGCCGTCGCGGGTGGCGCCGTGCTGGCCGGGCGGGCAGGGCTCAGGCCGGTGCTGGAGCGCGATCCCAGCGGGCGGTGGCAGTGGTACGTCCCGACCAGGCCGAGTGCGCCGCTGGCCGAGGAGTTGGCCACGCTCATCGGCATCGGGTTGCTCGGCGCCGTCCGGGCGCTCGGGCACGACCGGTTCCGCGCCTGCGCCGCCCCGGGCTGCCGAGGGGTGTTCGTCGACATCAGCCGCGGGGGGCGTCGCATCTACTGCAGGCCCGACGTGTGCGGTAACCGGATCAATGTCGCGAATCACCGCGAACGGCGGCGGCTTGACAGCACCGCTCGCTGAAGAAGACAGCTCCGCGTTCTGAAGGACACAAGGAGAACCCCCATGAACGACTCCGTGGACAGCACGAGAGCTCGTCCGGTGGGCGGGCCGCCGCTCGTAGGCGCCTTCCGGCTCCCCGACGGCACCTGGATCCGCGGCCGCGGCCTTCGCCATCCGCTGCCGGAGGGGCCCATGCCCGATTTCGGCCTTTACCTGGGCTCCGACAGGCTCCGCCGCCGCCACGAGGGTGAGCTGCGGTGGCCGCACGCGTGGATCCAGTGGCCCGACTTTCTGCTGCCCCGCGACCGCGACGTGGCCGTACCGCAGATCCGTGCGCTGTACGAGCGAGCGCGGGCGGGCGCCGCGGTGGAGGTCGCCTGCGGCGGGGGCGTCGGTCGCACCGGCACGGTCGTCGCCTGCCTCGCGATCCTGGCCGGTCTCGACCCGGCTGACGCCGTCGCCTGGACACGCGAGCACCACCACCATCGGGCCATCGAAACCCCATGGCAGCGCCGCTGGGTGCTGCGCTTCCCACCGTCCCTCCGCTCAGATCCACGCGACCAGGCCGCTGATCGTGGGACATCACGCTGAACCGTATCGCTGTCGGCCCAGACTCGAGCCGACCTGATCCAGGCCGTCCACGACGTCGGCGGCACCCGGAGGGCCCTCGCCGCCGTGCTCCGGGCGGTGGCTGAGAAGTCTCCATGGGCACGGATGGATCATTCACACCTCACATCCCGGAGCTCCGACGACGCGCTCCCGGCCTGGCTACTTGGGAAGGGCGGGCTTGGCGTCGGTCCAGCCCGAGTCCACGATCGACCAGTAGTGCAGCACCCTGCCGGTGACCTGCCACTTCTCGCTGTCCGGGCCCGGTTCGAGCTGGATGTCGCGGCTTCCGAGCAGTTTTCCGGTGCGCTGGTCGAAGAGCACCTGCTGCTGGATCGTTCCGCGGCCGTCCGCGCTCTCGAACGGGGCCGCGAGGGCGACCGCGGCGCGTCCGAGCGGGTCTTTGACGGTGCCCAGGCGCTGCACGCCGGGATAGTCGGTGATCAGGCGCATGAGACCGGCTCGTACCTTGGGCGGGACAGGCGTGTCCGCGAGGACGGAGAAGACCTGGTCGAGCACCCCCTTGGGCTCCGCGCAGTGCTTTGGCGCGCCGGTGCGGCCGTCGGCGAGCTTGATCGAGCCCTCGCATAGGAGCTTACGCAGGTCCTCCGGGTCGGTGGGAAGGTCCTGGAGTTCCTGGTAGGTGAACTGACCGAGGCCGCCGATGTTGAACATGCCGCCGCCCTGGGCGTCCGGGTCGTCTTCCTGCCAGGGGCTGGGCTTGGACGTGAGAGTCCTGGTGCGGCCCGACGAGCGGATCTGCCAGCTCGACGGGGAGCCTGCCGCGCGCCAGGCGTCGGCGTCGGCCTTGGTCTGGGGCTTGCCCGGGTAGTTGCGGCCGTAGAAGGACGTGCCGTCGCTACGGCTGCGTCCCGTCCATCTGAAGAACTCGGTGCGCTCCTCCACGATGTACCCGCCGGTGCGGCCGAGCGCGAGCGCCGCGAAGGCGGTGCGCTGGTGCGTGTACCAGTAGCGGCCCCCCTGTTGCAGCTCCGCCTGGGTGGCGGCGGCCAGCATCATGCCGCGGGGCGATGAGGTGTCCGGGCCGGTCGTCACGCTTGGGCCAGGTTGTACGGGGGCGCCGCCGGGCGTGAGCGCCAGGCCCGCCGCCACCGCTGTGGCCGTGGCGGCGGCCACCAAGCCGAGCGGCATGCGCCAGGTACGGCGGCGGCGCGTCGGCGGACGGTCGTCCTGGCTCAGCATGCGGCCGCGGGCGGCCGCCGCGGTGGCCGCGGACGGGGAAGGCGGGTCGTCGTACACGCCACGGACGAGATCCAGGTCGTTCATCGTCAGTCCTCTTCCTCGTCAAGCAGGGGGTTCGTGTCGCCCAGCGCCTTGCGCAGTTTCTTGCGGGCCCGGTTGAGTCGCGAGGACACCGTGCCGAAGGGCACGTCCAGGGCCTGCGCCACCTCGTCGTAGCTCAGCCCGGCGAGCGCCACCAGTAGCAGCACGTCCCGCTGGGCGGCGGGCAGGGCGGCGATGGCGCCGGCCAGCGTGCCTTTGACGCTTTGCGCGCTCACCTTGGCCGTCACCTCGTCCTCGTGGCCCCGGGTCGGCTCCGCCAGGGGATGCAGCCGGTCCACGGCCCGGAGCAGGCGCACCTCGTCGCGGCGGTGCCGGCTGATGAGGTTGGTCGCGATGCCGTACAGCCAGGGGCGGGCGCTGCGGTGGCTCAGGTCGTAGCGGCGGCGCCGGCGGAAAGCCAGGGCGAACGTCTCGGCGGAGACGTCGTCGGCAGCGTGCGGGCCGAGCCGCCGGGAGGCGTACCGATGGATGTCCGCGTAGTGGGCGTCGAAGACGGCGCCGAAACGTTCGGGCTCGTCCCAGGACCGCTCGATCGCCACGGCGTCGTTCTGCGACGGTGTGGCGGCATCCGGAGGAGCGGTCAGATATGGCTCATGCATGCAAAGGCCTTGCGGTCGTGGGGACGTCGGTCACCTGTTGTTGTCCGGAACCCGCCGTCGCCTTCCCCTGAATTTTGCCGAGCCCATACGGAAGCGGTCAGTTCGTCCCGGATCTCTACCAGACGAGGTTGCTTAGCCACGAAGATCCGAAGCAGGGCAACGAGCGCACGAGTGCACCTGAATGCCGCCCTCTGGTCGGCGGGCGCCGCGTCCTCACCGACGCCGGCCGCGCACACTACGCGGCTCACCGGGCCACCTACGCCCAGCACTGGCCCGACATCCACGCGCCCGAACCAGCCCCAGAGCCAGCAGGCGAGACGCCAGCCACCACGCCGTCCAAGCCGCGCCGTGTCGCGCGGCCCAAACGCGAGAAGAAGCCCGCCGCCACCGGGGGTCCCAGGAGCTATCGAGCAGAATCCAACGAACCCGCTCCTGACCTGCGGTGACGTGGTGCTCAGCGCTGAGGCAGAAGGACGATCCGCCCTGGCTATGGCGTTGAGGGCTGATCCGCGAGAGATCAGAGCTCCTGGCGCAGGACGGCGTACTCGGCGCGGGCCTGTTCCTCACTCGGCATGGCGCGTTCCTGAGCGGCTGTGTCGCGATATCCGACGCGGTCACCGGTTGCAGCCCAGCGCTCGAGGACGTCAACCGTGCGTGAGTTCCGGCAACATCGTCCTGCGCTCACCACCGAGATCGCGCGCTTGAAGGCATGCCACCGCGCGGTGCTCGAATCCCGTGCGAACTCCTGCTCTCCGTCGATGCGTCCTACGGCTGAGGAACAGCTGCCAGGTTCACCACCCGTACTCCGCCGCCCTGCGTCCAGAAGATGACGCCGCTGCCTTGCGACCACTGGTTGCCACCCGACGACCCGAGTTTGGCGCCCTCGAAGGTCACGGTCGTATCGGTGCGGGCGTCGTAGATCTCCCCGAAGCCGATGAAGAACCGGTCGTGGTACGGGTAACCAGGCAGCCCTCGGTGAACCCGGTTCCAGCTGCCGTCGCTGCGCTGCACGATGGCATCCTCCCCCCGCGTCCCGGTGCACCAGGTCGGCCCGCAACGCAGGCCCTCAGCCCCTGGTGCGGGGCGGATCTTGATGGTCCGTCCCGTCTGCAGGTTGACGATTCTCGTCGGATTCGTGCGCATATCAAGAGGCTCGTCGGTCGCCCACGGCCACTCGACGAGTTGCAGTCCCTTGGACTTGGCCACTCGTTCAGGGGCCCCGCCGTCGATCCTCATCCGCCAAACACCATCCAGCGGTGACGACCAGACGACATACTGGCCGACGAGCGCGATCCGATCGATGTCCTCTGCTGTGATCGGCCCGGCCTTCCTCGCCTTCCCACTGGTCCGCAAGGGGGCGACCCAGGCGTACCCGTCGGCTAGCCAGAGCACCCGCTCGCCATCAACGGCCAGGTGCTGCGGAGCCTGTGTGAGGGCGGCGACCACTCGCGAACGCTTGGAGGCGGAGTCGTAGACCTCGATCGTCCCCCGCTCGGCCCAAACCAGCACCTCCGTGGCGCTGATCGCCGCCAGCGGCCTGGATCGCCCCAGCATGGTGAACACGGCCTGCGGCCACACCCGCTCGACCGAGTTTCTCCCCGGCTCCGCCGCATTCACGACAACACGCTGTGCAGGCCAGGCGAGCAGCACACCCCATCCCAGGACCACCGCGCAGACCGCCGCGAGCGTCCCTTTCGCCCGCCTGCGCACCCGGCGACGCCGCTTCGCCGTCATGCCGGGCAGCACATCCCGGTCCTCGGCCGCCGCGATCTCCCCGTCGGCGAGATCCTCGCAGTGGCGGAGCACCAGCACCGCGCGCTGTCTGGCCGGCAGGGCACGCAGACGCTGCCAGATCTCGCCGAGTTCATGTTCATCCTCGTGGACCGGCGAGGGAACCTCGGCGGTGAGGTGCTCCCGCTGTCTCCTGCGCCACCAGCTCACATGCTGCCGGGCCATGATCGTTCGGACGTAGCCCTCGGGGTCGTCCTTGTTGCGCACACGCCGCCAAGAGGCGCTCAGCCTGAGCAGCGCCTCCTGGACCAGATCGGCCGCGTCATCGGCGCTGCCGGTCAGCACCAGGCCGTAACGCAGCAGCGCATGGCTTCTGGCGCGGACGAACTCCTCAAACTCCACCCCCCAGGGGCGCATAGGTAACCGCCCTCGTTGCAAGAACTTTCGATCGCCGGATGGTGGACTCGGATAGTCGCCTTGTCGACGGCCACGTTCGTGTCGCCACTGGTGGCCGACTACTTCTCGGTGAGCCCGAGCTCGCGCACTTCCAGCCGCTGCCCGCCCGTTGACCGACAGGTGCGGGAGGACGGCCTCGCGCGCGGCTGCCCGCCCGTTGGCCCGGCAGGTGTGGGATCAGCCAGCCCGAGATCACCCGACGGCGCGGCCGTCCCCCTTCCGGTCTTGACGGCGCATGTAGGGTTTCTGTCAATGCTTGATCAGCATTCGCGACAAAGGTGATTCGCATGTCCTATCCCCCCCATAATCGCCACGATCACCGCCCAGGGGCGGCCCGGCCGAGGGTCAACCCGGCGCGAGTGTGGGGCGGTGGCGTGGCCGCCGCCGTGGTGGCCGCACTGATCGTGGTCGTCGGAACCATGATCAGCAGTCGACTGCTGGGCATCCGCGCGCTCACCCCCAGCGGGGTCTCCGCGTACGGCAGCGCGACGATCACGGGATACGCGATCTCGGCCGCGGTCGCCGCGCTCGTCGCCACGTTGCTGCTCTACGTCCTCATGCTCTCGGCGCCGGAGCCGACCAAGTTCTTCGGCTGGATCGCCGGGCTCTTCGCCGTCATCATCACGATCCTGCCCTTCATGTACACCGCCGACCTCATCCAGCAGGTCGTCACGGCCGTCATCAACCTCATCGTCGGCGTCGCCATCTTCTCGCTGCTGACGTCGATCGGGCGCGCGGCCATCGAGGAGATGCCGGACCCGGAGCCGTACCCGTACGAGCAGCCCCGCGGGTACGACCCACGAGGATACGAGCCCCGAGAACACCAGCAGCGCGGATACGAGCAGCGCAGGTACGAGCAGCGCGGACACGAGCAGCGGGGACACCAGCAGCGCGGTTACGACCCGTACGACTGATCGGGACCACTCCCTACCCTCTCTTCAGAGACCCTGGAAATTCCAGCGAAGCCAGGCCCGATGACCACGGGCGCTCACAGCGCGTCAACCGCTCAGGTTGATTTCAGCCTCGCCGCTCTACGCTCTGGGCGGCGGATCCGTGCGAGGGACGGGTCCGCCCAAGTGTTTCCAGCTGTCTCCACGGTGCGGCACGCACGCGAAAGCCCTCGTGACCTCCGCGTGAGCACCTGGAAAGAAGAGGGACAATGAAGAAGCTTCCACAGGTCACCCTGGCCTTCTGGATCATGAAGATCGCGGCGACGACACTGGGGGAAACGGGCGGTGATCTTCTCGCCCAAACGTTGAACGTCGGTTACGCCATCAGCTCGGTGATCCTGGTCGGGCTCTTCCTGGTCAGTCTCGTGACCCAGCTGAGGGCGAAGAGGTTCCACCCGGTGCTCTACTGGACCGTCATCATCTCGACCAGCACGGCCGGGACGACCATGTCAGACTTCATGAACCGCACGGCAGGGCTTGGCTACGCCAAGGGCGCCATGGTCCTGATCACAGCTCTTGCCGCGGTGTTCCTCATCTGGAGGTTCACCGGCCACTCCTTCGACGTCGAGCACATCAGCACCCTCCGGGGCGAGGTGCTCTACTGGACCGCGATCCTGTTCTCCAACACGCTGGGCACCTCTCTCGGTGACTTCCTGGCCGACGACTCCGGCCTCGGCTACTCGGGGGGAGCACTCCTGATCAGCGCCTCGCTGGTGCTGATTCTCGTCGCCAAGTACTTCACCCGGATCTCCGTCACGCTGCTGTTCTGGACGGCGTTCGTCCTGACACGCCCGCTCGGCGCCACCGTGGGCGACTTCTTCAGCAAGCCGGTCGCCAAGGGCGGGCTCGGCTACGGGACGATCGGTTCCTCGCTGGTGCTCGCGGCGGTCCTGGCCGCGCTGATCGTCCACACGATGTGGCGGCAGCGGACGCGGGCGAACCTGCCCGACGCCGAGCAGCCGGCGACCGCGATCGGCTGATCGCCGACCCCGGCTGCGCGAACAGCGCGATCCATCTCCTTCTGGGTGATCAAGATCCTGTGCACCACCGTGGGCGAGACCGCGGCTTTCCTCGCGACGATCATCGGCCTGGTCGTCATCTGAGCGTCACCCGGAAGGACGGGTTCGTCCCGCGGCAGTCGTAGCGACGGAACCGCGTCCGATCGGCTTTCAACCGGCGGGAAGCCGCACCACGAATCGCGCGCCCTTCGCCTGTGCGGCCAGGAGGATGTCGCCGCCGGCCGCCCGGGTCAGGCGGCGGGCGAGAGCGAGTCCGAGACCGGCGCCGTCGTGCCCGTCCGCCGGATCCGCACGGCGGCCTGGCTCGAAGACGGCTGGACCGATGTCGGCGGGCACTCCGGGCCCGTCATCGGTGACAGCCACCTCGACACCACCGGGGACCTGCGCGCATTCGATGGTGATCGCCTGTTCGGCGTAGCGGCGGGCGTTGTCGAGCAGAGGGGTCAGGATGCGCTCCGCGACGGTCGAGGCGACCCCGGCGGTCACGGCGGTGCCGCGAACAACGACGGCGGGCGCCCGCGGATGTTCCTCGGCAGAGCGCCGGGCCAGGTCGTGCGCGACGTCGAGCAGCGCGCAACGTCCCGGGACCGGCTCCGACCGGGTGCGAGCCTCGGACAGCAGGGTTTCGCAGATCTGCTGCATCGTCGCCGCGGCCGACGCGATCGCCGCGTGGGAGGCCCGTTGCCCGGCCGCGTCCCGGTGCCGCGCTGTCAGCCAGTCGGTCTCCGCGACGATGCGAGCCAAGGGGGTGCGCAGCTCGTGCGACAGCTCGGCCGACTGCTGCTGTTCGTGGCGCAGGACGGCTGCCAGTCTGTCGAGCAGCTCGTCGAGGTTGGCGGCGAGCGAGCCGAGCTCGTCCGGACGTCCCGCGACGCCGAACCGCTCCGTCGTGGCGCGCTCGCTCCAGCGCGCTGCCTGCGCGCTCATCTCGGCGACCGGCCGGAGTGCCCGGCCGACGATCGCGCGGGTGACGAGATAGACGACGCCGAGGAGCAACAGCCCCAGGACCGCCGAGCCGGCGAGAGTCGCGCGTGCCACGCTGCGATACGGGTCGAGCCCGACGGAGGCGATGACGGTGCCGACCTGCCGCCCGTGGTCGGGCAGAGCCAGCACCGGCAGGGCGTAGAGCCGCGCCGCATAGGGTTCGGTGGTCTCGGCGAAGACCCTGCGCTCTCCCGCGAGCTGGTCCGCCTGTTGCTGCAGCAGCTTGGGTGCCGTGGGACGTTCGATCGCACGACTGCCCTGGTAGATCCAGATGCCGGTGTCGAGCGCGTGGTCGTCGGGGGGCTCGTGCACGACGATGTTGCCGTCCGGACCCGTCTCCAGGGTGGCCGCCACCGCCGCCGCCCGGGTACGCAGCAGGCCATTCGCCTCCTCCCCGAGACGCGCGGTCAGCACGAGGTTGAAGGCCCCGGTGAGCAGCGCGACCCAGACCGCCGTGGCGAGCAGGGCGAGCAGGGCCAGCCGGCCGCGCAGGGTGCCCGGCCGAGGGACGCGCCACAGCATCGCGGCTCGAAGACGCCTCATGCGAAGCGGTAGCCCACGCCTCGGACGGTGCTGATGCCCCTCGGGCTGCTCACCTCACGCAACTTGCGCCGCAGCCGGGTCAGATACTGGTCCAGGGTGTTCTCGCTGACCTGTGCTCCCTCGGGCCACGCCGCGCGCAGCAGCACGCGCCTGCGCACCACGGCGCCAGGGGACGCCATCAGGCAGGCCAGCAGCCGGAACTCGGTAGGGGTGAGAGCCACCAGCACTCCTTCCACCTCCAGAAGATGCCGGACCGGGTCGAGCAGCACCCCTTCGATCTCGACAGACGGCTCCCGCCCCGCCCGGCGAAGGGCCGCGCGGACCCGGGCCGCGACTTCGGCCAGGTGGAACGGCTTGCCCAGATAGTCGTCGCCTCCCACGGAGAAGCCGGAGAGCCGGTCGGTCAGACCGTCACGCGCTGTCAGAAAGACCACCGGGACGTCGATGCCCTTCGCCCGCATCGCCTGGCACACATCACGACCGTCGGAGTCCGGCAGGCCGATGTCGAGGACGACCGCGTCCACCTGGTCCTGGACAATCCTCAGCGCTGCCGCCCCGTCGGCGGCGGTGAGCACCTCGAAGTGCTCCTCACGCAGCCCGCGGGCGAGTACGTCGCGAAGCCCGTGGTCGTCCTCGACGACCAGGACCCGGTAGACCGTCATCTCGTCAGTATCACCTGCTCACCGACGTCCCCGTGCAGGTGAGCCGCGCCGTTCAGGTTGCGTAAAGGTTGGCCGGGCACCCGCGTTGACGACCTCGGCGATCTGGTCTCGCACGGGGCGGGGCGCGGCCGGCAGGAGCGTGCTCAGGTCGGTGTCGCGAGTCACCAGGTACCCGGCCATGAGGTTGGAGAACAGCGAGAGCGTGTGTGTGATCTGGTAAGGCTCCAGGCCGCTGCCGGCCAGCGCCGCACGCGCGACGGACAGCGGGATCGGCTGGTAGTCGATCCGTCGGTCCAGCGCAGCGCTCAACGCCTCGGCGATGTCCTGGCCTCCGATCGCCTCCACGCCCCCCAGCTCATAGGTCTTGCCCGCGTGGCGGCTGCGGCGGCCCGCGGCCAGGTCGTGCTGGGTCTCGGCCGCGACCCGGACAGCGACGTCCGCCAGATCTTCCTTCGCCACGACCGAGACCTGCCCGGCGCCGAGGGCGGCGGCGAAGACTCCGGTCTCGGCGGCCGACTGGGCTGAGGCCACGGCCAGGCCCACGGCGACCTCGGCGTACAGGCCGTTGCGCAGGATCGTCACATCGAACGCGGCGCCGGCCATGCGCGTCTCGGTCCAGCGGTGCGGAAGCGCGATCGTCATCAGATCGCCGGAGCTCGCCAGGCTGGTGTAGTTCACATGCCGGACACCTGCCGCCTCGGCCGCGTTCACGACGGCGTCGTGGCGGGCGAGCACCACGTCGTCCTCGGCGTATCCGGCCGAGACGAACACGACGACGTCCACGCCCTGGAAGCCGTCGGTCAGCGAGGCGGGGTCGTCGAAGTCGATCCGGCGCGACGGCGCGCCGTCGCCTGAGCGGGTGCCGCCCACCACGTCGCCGCGACCACAAGCACGCCATCACGGCCGCCCGCAGCCGCTGGGACCAGGACCACCCGTAGGACGAGTCGCGGAGGAGATCCGCCGCCTACTCTCCCTTCTGGCTTGCGACCTCTGCCGTGCGCTCTACGGCGTCCCGTTCAACGGGCACTGTCGGGAGGCCGACCGTTTCGTCTCGACCGCGAACACCACAGCGTTCATCACGCCTGTCGGCCCGGCCGAATACGCCTTTCCGGCCTGATCAAACCATGCCCTCGGAGAGGGAGCCGGGCATTCCAGGCCCATGGACGACGTGAATCCCAGCCAGGTCGGCGACCTGCCCACAGTTGTCGCACGTGGTCTGCTCGGCGATCGCTCCACCGCAACCAGTGTGCCGATACAGGATAGGCGGGCCGTCGGGCGCCGCCCATCGGTCTCCCCACTGCGTGAGCGCGATGATCACGGGCGCCAGATCGAGTCCCTTCTGGGTCACGACGTAGCCGGCCCGATCGGGATGCTCTGCGCTGGACCGCCGTTCGAGGATGCCTGAATCGACAAGGCTGTCGAGACGCTTCGCCAGGACGTTGGTCGCGATGCCCAGGCGCTGGAAGTCGGCGAAGCGGGTCGCGCCCGCGAACAGGGCGTCGCGCACAATCAGCAGACTCCACCGCTCGCCGATGACCTCGAGCGCCCTGGCGGCGGAGCATACCTGTGTGTCGTAGGTCCTGCCCAACATGACGCCCACCCCCAACGAGACGCTTGCGTCAAGCAAGCATAGTCCCCTAGTCTCACTTTCATCACGCAAGTATGTTCCAGAGAGAGAAAGATCATGGACACCACCCCACTCCGCGACGCCTATCGCGCACTACTGGACGCTGCCGCTACAGTGGCCGACGCCAGCGGCACCAGCCCCGTCCCGCCGACCGGCGAGTGGAACGCCGACCAGATCCTGGCGCACGTCAGCATCGTCAACGCTGTCACCATCGCCGCCGCCAGCACTGTCTCGTCGGGCGCAAACACGACCTACGAAAATCGCACAGCGCACGACACCTGGACCATCGAACGCGTCATCGCGAACACCGGCGGCAACACGGGGCTCCGGAACCGAATCCACGCCCAAGGCGAGGTCCTCTGCGCACTCGGAGGACAGGTGTTGAGTGACGCCGAACTCGACACGCTGGTGCCCACACTGCTCCTGTCCGCCGGCACTGTCCTGGTCGATCAGCCGGTGCCACTGAGGGACCTCATCACGGGCCTGGCAGAAGTCGAGCTGCCCGGCCACGCCAAGCAACTCCTCGCCCTACTGCCGGACGACGCCGTGGCCGCAGCCACAACGTGACCGCAACCATCCAGCTCACACGGTCCCTCCAGACGAGCCGCGCCCAAGCCAGGGCAGACGCCCCAACAGACCCACTGGCACCACTCCTGCACGTCCACAGGCCCGAACACGCAAAACGGCGGTGTCCTGATGGACACCGCCGCTGCTACTGGCACCTCAGCGCTCCTCGCCACCGCTCTGGCAGAGCCGTGGTCGAGTAACGCCCCTTGGGTGGAGGTGGCGGGAATCGAACCCGCGTCCTTCAACCCCAAGACAGGGCTTCTCCGGGCGCAGCCTGCTGTGCTTTTCTCAGCCCCGGCGATCACGCAGGCGAGTCGCCGACGGGCTCAGCCACTGTTTGGTTTCCCGATCACCCCCGTGGCCGGGGAGTTCGGTTGAGCCTTCTGATGATGCCAGACACCGAGCCGAAGGCACTCTCGGGCTGACAGAGGTTCGCTACTTAGGCAGCGAGGGCCAGGGAGTCCTGGCCGACCTCAGCGTGCTTGTTATTGGCACTTATTGTTCGCGGTCACAGGATTAACGAGGTTATGTCCGCCGTCCTCGGCCCGCTTCACCTGACTTGCAAGGTCAAAGTCGAAGCCAGTCACCCCCTGTGCTGTTGTCAACACGCCCCCGAAGGGGCGAGCAACAAGAATGTACAACGGTTAACACCCTGGATGCCAACTTGATTCCCGCATGCCGAAACCCCCGGGAACGTGGCTCAGTTGCTCGCGCTCCCGGGGGTCGACCGGCAGGGTCGAGCCGGTCCGGACGGCAGGACTTCCCCCGAGATGAAGTCCTGTCGCATCACGGTGACCGGGTCCGCAACCCCCCGAGCGGGCCCAGTCATTCAGTAAGACGCAGCCGGTACACCGGATGGTTGCTCACCGCTACGGGGAAATCACGAAGGGTTGCCGAGCGCCTCGAAGAAGCTGCTGGCGACGACCGCCGGGTTGTCCTTCTTGGCCAGCACGGCGATGGCGACGTCCTTCTGCCAGCCGACGAACCAGCGCAGGGAGGCGTCCTCGCCGCCCGCTGACGACGACACGCCGTACACCTTGCCGTTGCCCGCCTGCGCGTGTGCGCTCGTCGCTCCGGCGCTCATCATCGCCTTCAGCGCCGTACGGACCTCGGGGGCGAGCGGTATCGGCTTGGGCGGCGCGCCGGGCACCACCTCGGCCGAGGAGCCCGGCTCCTTGGGGTCGGTGACGAGGACGGGCGGATGCCAGATTCCCGAGGCGGCCGCGCCTGCCACCAGCGCCATGCCGAGCGGGCTCATCTGGACGTTCTCCCCCACGATGGCCTTGGCCTTGTCGGCGTCGGTGGACAGTTCCGGCAGCGACCCGCTGTAGGACTTGAGCGGCAGCCGCCACGGCAGCCCCACGCCGAAGGTCGTGGCGCTCTTCGCCAGCTCGCCGGCGTCGACGCGGCGCGCCAGCGAGGCCAGCGCGGTGACGCAGCCCTTGGCGAAGTTGTCCTGGAGGGACGCCGACGGGCTGGTGACCTGGCCGGCCTGGACGAACCTCGCGCCACCCACGGTCCGCTCGCCCGGGCAGGCCAGCTTCAGCTTGGCGCTGACCTTGGACCTGACCAACGCGTCGGCCGCCACGATGGAGAACGCGGTGCCCGCCGGGAACTTGCCCGCGAGGGCGTCCTTCTCCTGGTTGTAGCCGTTCGCGCCGACCGCCAGGATCTCGCCCGTCTCCGGCTTGACCGCCACCAGCACTCCGGCCTCGGCGTCGGCGACCGCCTCGTCGGCGGCCCGCTGGATCTTGCTGTCGATCGTGGTCTTGACCTGGCTGTTCTGCCGCCCGGACCACTCCTGAAGCAGCGCGACCTGCTTGCCGGTCTTCAGGTCAAGGGTGATCACCTGGGTCTTGGTGGAGCCCGTCAGGTAGTCCTGGTAGGCCCGCTGGAGGCCGCTCTGGCCGATCGAGTCGCCGGCCCGCTGCGGGCCGCCGAGCTTGACCTCGTCCTCGGGGGTGAGGGAGCTGACCTTGCCGACGATGTCCTTGGGGGCGTCGGGCGCGACGGGCTGCGGCTGGGGCTTGACCGTGATCTCGGGGATCGCCTCCAGGTCGTCCTGGATGGCGGGGTAACGCCGGCCACCGAACGTGGCGAGCGAGACGAACTCGTCCGGCGGGGATGACCTGATCTTGCTCAGCAGCCGGTCCTGGGCGAACCCGGTGATCTTCGAGAGCGCCGCGACGACCTTCTCGGCCTGGCCCCCCAGCTTGGACGGCTGCACCTGCGCCACGTACACGTTGGTGTCGCGCTGGAGCGGCGTGCCGTGCACGTCGACCACCGGCCTGCGCGGCGTCGGGTCGGTGCGCACCGCGAACCGCTGCCCGTCCTTGAGCTGCGGGTGCAGCACGGACGGCGACCAGCGCACCTTCCACCTGCCGTTCACCAGGCGCAGCGGCAGCGCCCCGCTGTACTCCCACAGCGGGTTGTTCTCGCCCAGGTCGACCTCGGCCCCGAAGTCGGCGCGTGACTCCTCGCCGTTGAGGCTGATGCTCTTGATCTTGAAGCGGAACGAGGCCGCGTCGAGCTCCAGCTTGGCGTCGGCGAGCGCCTCGCGCACGACCGCGGGGTCGCCGTCGGTGCGTTCGGCGGCCAGGTCGTAGTCTTCCGACTGCCAGCCCACCAGGAAGTCGCGGACCGCGTCGTGCGGCGAGGACTCGTCGAAGCAGGCGGTCAGAGTCGTGCACGCGACCGCCAGGGTGACGGTCGCGGCAACGGTACGGCGGATGCGGCTCATCTGCTGCGGTGCCGCAGCGCCCGGGCCATCTCCCGCTTGGCCTGCTGCTCCGCCAGTGACTGGCGCTTGTCCCAGTCCTTCTTGCCTCGGGCCACGCCGATCTCGACCTTGGCCTTGCCGTCCTTGAAGTAGAGCGACAACGGCACGATCGTCAGACCGCCCTCTTTCGTCTTGGCGGCGAGCTTTTCGATCTCCTTGCGGTGCAGGAGCAGCTTGCGCTTGCGGCGGGCGGCGTGGTTCGTCCACGTTCCCTGTGAATATTCGGGGATGTGCACGTTCAGCAGCCACGCTTCGCCGCCGTCGATCGTGGCGTAACCGTCGGTGAGCGAGGCGCGACCCTCGCGCAGCGACTTCACCTCGGTGCCCTGCAGCACGAGCCCCGCCTCGAACGTGTCGTCGACGTGGTAGTCGTGCCGGGCACGCTTGTTCTGGGCGATGACCTTCCGCCCGGTCTCACGTGGCATGCTTCCGACTTTACCGGCGTTCCACTACACCCTGAGGTAGCGGCGAAGAGTGACGAACGACGCCAGCACACAGATCAGCACGCCGATTCCCATGGTCAGGCTGATGGTCTGGGCCACATCGTCCCAGCCGATGCTGCTGCTGGCCGCGAGAAAGCGGGCGAACTCCTCGAACATGAACACCTTCGCCACGATCAGCATGACCGCGGCGAACACGCCGCCGATCAGGCCGGCGATCACGCCCTCCATCACGAAGGGGAGCTGGATGTACAGGTTCGACGCGCCCACCAGCCGCATGATCCCGGTTTCGCGGCGCCTGTTGAAGGCCGACAATCGCACGGTGTTGCCGATCAGCAACGCCGCCGCGAGCACCAGGATGATCGCCACCACCAGGGCGGCGCTGCGCACCAGTTGGAGCATGTCGAAGAACCTGCCGATCAGGTCCTTCTGGTTGATGATCTGCGCGACACCCGGCTGGCCTTCGATCTGCTGGATGACCGGCTGGTAGTTGTCGGGATCCTTCAGCTTGACCCGGAACGACGGAGGCATGTCGTCGACTCCGGCCGCCTCCACAAGCGCCTTGTTCGAGCCGTAGGACTTCTTGAAGTTCTCGTAGGCGGCGACCTGGTCCTCGAACGCGACAGGGGGCTGCACTCCCGGCAGGGACTCGATCTTCGTCTTGAGGGCCTGCATCTGCTGCTGGGTGGCCGCCTTGCCCTTGCAGTCCGGGTCCGGAGTGGTCTTGGTGCAGAGGAAGACGGAGATCTGGACCTTGTCGTACCAGTAGTCCTTCATGAGGGAGACCTGGGCGTTGATCATCAGGCCGACACCCAGCATGGCCATGCCCACCGCCACGGTGATGACCACCGCGATCGTCATGGTGAGGTTGCGACGGAGGCCGATCCAGACCTCGGAGAAGATGAAATTCGCCCGCATGTTCTGTCAGCTGCTCCCTGTCAGTAGGCCTGGCCGTAGACGCCACGCGACTGGTCGCGGACGATCTTGCCGTCCTCCAGTTCCACGACGCGCTTGCGCATGGAGTCGACGATGGCCGCGTCGTGCGTGGCCATGACGACCGTAGTGCCAGTCCTGTTGATCCGGTCGAGCACCTTCATGATGCCGATGCTCGTCGCGGGGTCGATGTTGCCCGTCGGCTCGTCGGCCAGCAGGATCATCGGCCGGTTGACGAACGCTCGGGCCATGGCGACACGCTGCTGCTCGCCGCCGGACAGCTCGTCGGGCATGCGGTGCGCCTTGCCCTCCAGACCGACCAGCTCGATGACCTCCGGCACGACCTTGCGGATGAACCGCCGGGGCTTGCCGATGACCTCGAGCGCGAACGCCACGTTCTCGTAGACGTTCTTGTTGGGCAGCAGCCTGAAGTCCTGGAACACGCAGCCGATGCGGCGGCGCAGGTGCGGCACCTTGAAGTTGGAGAGGCGGGACAGATCCTTGCCTGCGACATGGATCGCCCCGGAGTTGGGCCGTTCCTCCTTGAGGATCAGCCGGAGGAATGTGGACTTGCCTGATCCCGAGGGACCGACGAGGAACACGAACTCGCCCTTGTCCACGTCGACGGAGACGTGGTCGAGAGCGGGCCTGTTCTGGTTGGCGTAGACCTTGGTGACATTATCGAAATGGATCACGAGAGCATCACGGCATGCCAGTCTAGGGGTCAGGACGGAAGCAAGGGTGGCACATGCCCACTTCCCGCCGCTGGCTATCGGGGGCGCCTTTCTTTACCAATGATCGACGTTCCGATTGGCCAGAGCACAGTCTAGGGGGAAGACTGGCATGGAACGTCCATAACGGAAACAAAACGATTGTGCGGCTACACTTGGGGCTGACATGAGTTGCGAACACCTCGTATGCGCGCAGTGCGCCCACCCCGTCATCGAGGGCCGCTGCCCCGTCTGCCGCGCCAATCGCGAGCGGATGCACAGTCACGGCTTCGCCGGGCTGTCACCCGCCGTGATCGTCGTGCTGCTGCTGGTCCTGCTCTTCGTGACGCTGGCGCTCAAGCACCTAAGCGGGCTCTGACTCCTGCCTGCGCATCCAGCGGATCTCCGCCTCGATGAACTCGTCGAGGTCGCCGTCGAGCACGGCTGACGGGTTGCCCGCCTCCGTGCCCGTACGCAGGTCCTTGACGATCTGGTACGGGTGCAGCACGTAGTTGCGGATCTGCGTGCCCCATGACGTGGTGGAGGCGCCGCGCAGCTCTGACATGCGCTCCGCCTCCTCCTGCCGCTTGCGCTCCAGCAGCTTGGCCTGGAGGACCGCCATGGCGCTGGCACGGTTCTGCAGCTGCGAACGCTCGTTCTGGCAGGAGACCACGATGTTGGTCGGCAGGTGCGTGATCCGAACCGCGGAGTCGGTGGTGTTGACGCCCTGACCGCCGGGGCCCGAGGAGCGGTAGACGTCGACGCGGATCTCGTCCTCATTGATGTCGATGTGATCGGTCTGCTCGACCACCGGGACGACGTCGACGCCGGCGAAGGAGGTCTGGCGGCGGCCCTGGTTGTCGAACGGGCTGATGCGGACCAGGCGGTGGGTGCCGTGCTCGCCGCGCAGCGTGCCGTACGCGTAGGGCGCCTTGATGGTGAAGGTCGCCGACTTGATGCCGGCCTCCTCCGCGTAGGACGTGTCGTAGACCTCGGCGGAGAAGCCCTTGCGCTCGGCCCAGCGCAGGTACATGCGCAGCAGCATCTCGGCCCAGTCGGCGGCGTCGACGCCACCGGCCTGGGAGTTGATCGTCAGGAGCGCCTCGCGGGCGTCGTACTCGCCCGACAGCAGCGTGCGGACCTCCATCGCGCCGATGTCGGACCTGAGCGTGGCCAGCTCCTTGTCGGCCTCCGCCCTGGTGTCGTCGTCGGCCTCCTCCGCCGCCAGCTCGTACAGGACGCTCAGGTCGTCGAGGCGGCGGGCCAGGCCCTCGACGCGGTTGAGCTCGCCCTGGAGGTGGGACAGCTTGCTGGTGACCTTCTGCGCCTGGTCGGGGTCGTCCCACAGGTCGGGGGCGGCCACCTGCTCCTCCAGCGCCTCGATCTGCTTACGCATCGCGTCGAGGTCGAGCACGTCCTGGATGCTCCGGAGCGTGCCCCCGAGCTCGTTGATCTCTTCTGCCGGATCGATGACTGCCACGTCTCCCAAGGGTACGCGACCCTCGCGCGCCCGAATAACATGGCGAGGTGCGTGTATATGGTCGGCGGAAGGCGCTGGCGCTCGCCGTCGGCCTGCTGGCCGGGGCGGTCGCCTGCTCGGGCACGCCGCAGCCCCCCTCCAGCCAGGTGGCGGCCACGGCGCGCGCGCCCATCCCGGTGACCCCCTCCCCCTCGCCGCTGGCGGTCACGCTGGTGGAGGCGGCCAAGGTCTTCGCCACCTTCACGGCCACCGACGACCTGCTGCGGGCAGGGGGCGCCCAGCGGCTGGCGATGGGGCAGTACCGCGACGCCGAGGCGCGGGTCACCTCGGCCGAGTTCCAGTCCACGAAGAACAAGCCGCCGCGTCACACGTGGGGGCCGCCGACCCTGTTCGTGCCGCGGTTCGCGCCCGACGAGAAGGCGCCCTGGTTCAGCGTGCTGGTCACCCGCGACGGGCTCCAGACGCTGCTGACGTTCGCCAAGGGCGACGACTGGCGGCTCAGCTCGGCCACCCGGCTGCTACCCGGCGAGGAGCCTCCGCAGATCGAGCTCGACGCCGAGGGGTACGCCACGGCGCTGCCGCCCGACGACAAGAGCGTCACGATCAGCCCGCAGTTCATGGGCCCGCTGCACGCCACGATCGCGGAGGCGGGTGCCGGTGGGGTCGCGGCCAAGCTGGTCGCCCCCGGGCCGTTCACGACCGAGGTGGCCACGCAGATCATGGCCGACCGGGAGAAGGCCAAGAACGACGGGTTCAGCTACGACTCGATCTTCAGCGCGGGCGACTTCCCCGTGTACACGCTGCGCACCACCGGCGGCGGGGCGCTGATCCAGTACGCGATGTCGCGAACCACCACCACGGTGAACAAGACGTCGAAGGAGTACATGCCGGTGCCCGACGCGGCCCGCTGGGCGATCAGCTCGGAGGTCCTCCGCCGCACCCTCAAGGTCACCGAGACCCACCAGTACGCGACCGCGGTCCCGCCCGGTAGGTCCCCGGCCGCCGCCCGCGTCATCGCCCACGACGGGGTGCTGACCGGCGCGGGCGGCGAGTAACCCGTCCCGGCGTCAGGCGCGGCTTCGGCGCCGCGCCCGACGCTCCGCGGGTCAGGGCTCCGCGTGGGGCAGGTTGCTGGCCGACACGAGTGTGCGGACGGCTCGCAGGGCCACGGAGAGGGTCGCGAGGTCGAAGTTGTCGCTCTCCCAGATCTCCGACAGCGTCTGCCTGGCTCGGTGGACCGCGGCCGAGTTGGCCTCCGACCAGCTGGCCAGGCGCTCCTCCGGAGGCAGGCCCGAGGTGCTGTGGGCCAGGACGTCCCGGGTCAGGGAGGCGTGCGCGGCGTACAGGTCGTCCCTGAGGGCCGAGCGGGCCATGGAGTTCCAGCGGTTGTCGCGCGGCAGCGCGATCACCCGCTCCCTGAGGCGGGCCAGCTGGAGGCGGTCGGCCAGGTCGAAGTAGACCTCGGCCACCTCGTTGACCGGCCGGTCCGCCAGCGACGCGATCTCCACCAGGTCGAAGGTGCTGTACGCGGGCACCATGGCCGCCACCCGCTCCGCCAGGTCCGCCGGGACGTCCCTGGCCACGAAGGAGTCGCGGCGCTCCTCGAAGGCCGCGAGGTCCGGGCCGGCGAGCATCTTCGGGACGTGCGTGAGCAGGCCGTTCACGCCCTTGACGAAGAAGTTCACCGAGACCGCCAGGTCCAGCGGCGGCCGGCGGTTGCCGAGCAGCCAGCGGGTGCCCCGCTCGGCGAGCTTGCGCGCCTCCAGGAGCATGGCGATCTGGGTGGCCGTGTCGACCTTGTTGTCGAGCTCCTCCACCTGCCGGTGGAAGCTCGGCAGGTCGAACACCTCACGGGTGACGAGGTAGGCGCGGACGATGTCGGGCACCGACGCGCCGGTCTCCTCCCCGAAGCGGTAGACGAACGTCGTGCCCATCGAGTTGATCATCTCGTTCACCACGCAGGTGGTGATGATCTCGCGGCGCAGCGGGTGGTTGTCCATGTACGACCTGAACCGCTCGCGCAGCGCCGACGGGAAGTACGACACCAGCCACGAGGCCAGGTACGGGTCGTCGGGCAGGTCGGAGGCGAGCACCTCCTGGTCCACCGCCAGCTTGGTGTACGCCAGCAGGACGGAGAACTCGGGCGCGGTCAGCCCGAGCCTGGCCTGGCGGCGCTCGGCGAGCGTCTTGTCGGACGGGAGGAACTCGAGCTCCCTGTTGACCAGCCCGTCGCGCTCCAGCCGCCGCAGGTACCGGGCGTGGATGTGCAGCATGTCCACGGCCTGGGCGCGGGCGGCGGCCAGGACCACGTTCTGCGCGTAGTTGTCGCGCAGGACCAGGCCGGAGACCTCCTCGGTCATCGAGGTGAAGACCTGGTTGCGCTGCTTGTCGGTCAGCTCGCCGTCGCGGACGACCTGGTCGAGCAGGATCTTGATGTTCACCTCGTGGTCGGAGGTGTCGACCCCGGCCGAGTTGTCGATGAAGTCGGTGTTGACCAGGCCGCCGTTGAGCGCGAACTCGATGCGGGCGAGCTGGGTGAAGCCCAGGTTGCCGCCCTCGCCGATGACCTTGCAGCGCAGCTCGGCGGCGTTGACTCGGAGCCCGTCGTTGGCCTTGTCGCCGACGTCCGCGTTGGACTCGGCGGTGGCCTTGACGTACGTGCCGATGCCGCCGTTCCACAGCAGGTCCACCGGGGCCCGCAGGATCGCGCTGATCAGGTCGTTCGGCGCCAGCGAGGTGATCCCGGCGGGGATGCCGAGCGCCTCGCGCATCTGCGGTGTGATCGGGATCGACTTGGCGGTGCGGGCGAACACGCCGCCGCCCTGGGAGATGAGCCCGGTGTCGTAGTCGGCCCAGGAGCTGCGTGGCAGGTCGAACAGCCGCTGCCGTTCGCTGAAGGAGCGGGCGGCGTCGGGGTCGGGGTCGACGAAGATGTGGCGGTGGTCGAAGGCGGCGACGAGCCGGATGTGCTGGGAGAGCAGCATGCCGTTGCCGAAGACGTCGCCCGACATGTCGCCGATTCCGGCCACGGTGAAGTCGGTCGTCTGGACGTCCACGCCGGTGGTGCGGAAGTGGTACTTGACCGACTCCCAGGCGCCGCGGGCGGTGATGCCCATCGCCTTGTGGTCGTAGCCGATCGAGCCGCCGGACGCGAACGCGTCGCCCAGCCAGAAGCCGTACTCCTTGGCCACGCCGTTGGCGATGTCGGAGAAGGTGGCGGTGCCCTTGTCGGCGGCGACCACCAGGTAGGGGTCGTCGCCGTCGTGCCTGACGACGTCGGCGGGCGGCGCCACCTTGCCGTCGACGAGGTTGTCGGTGACGTCCAGCAGGCCGGAGATGAACGTCCGGTAGCAGGCGACGCCTTCGGCCATCAGCTCCTCGCGCCCACCACCCGCAGGCGGACGCTTCACGACAAATCCGCCCTTGGAGCCGGTGGGCACGATAACGGTATTTTTCACCATCTGGGCCTTGACCAGGCCGAGGATCTCCGTCCGGAAGTCCTCCATCCGGTCCGACCAGCGCAGCCCGCCCCTGGCCACGTTGCCGAAGCGCAGGTGCACGCCCTCCACCCGCGGCGAGTACACGAAGATCTCGTACTTCGGCCGCGGCAGCGGCAGCACGCTGATCGCCTGCGAGTCGAACTTGAGCGAGATGTACGGCTTGCGACGGCCGCCCTCGGTCTGGAAGTAGTTCGTCCGCAGCGTCGCCTGGATCATCTCCAGGTACGCGCGCAGGATCCGGTCCTCGTCCAGCGAGGCGACCTCGTCCAGGGCGCCCAGGATCTCCTCGTGCAGCGCGTCCATCAGGTCGACGCGCACGTCGTCGGAGCGCCTCGGGTCCAGCCGCGCCTCGAACAGCCGCACCAGCAGCCGCGCCAGCCGCACGTTGTTGGCGAGCACCCGCTCCATGTAACGCTGGGAGTAGGTGGTGCCCGCCTGGCGCAGGTACTTGGCGTAGACGCGCAGGATCTCGACCTGCTCCCAGGTCAGCCCGGCGACCAGGATGAGCGAGTTGAAGTTGTCGGCCTGCACGTCCCCCTTCCACAGGGCGGTGAGGCCGTCCTGGAAGAGCCGCTTGAAGTCGTTCCTGTCGACCTCCTCGGACGGCGTGTAGCGCAGCCCGAAGTCGTAGATCCAGGCGTTCCTGGTGCTTCGCTCGTTGTCGATGTCGATCTCGTACGGACGCTCGTCGACGACCTCGACGCCGAGCCGCTGGATCAGCGGCAGCGCCTGCGACAGCGAGATGGGCGAGCCGATCTTGTAGATCTTCAGCCGCCGCTCCCCCTCTGCGGCGTCATACGGCTCGTACAGGTTGAGCTCGACCTCGTCGTCCCCGGCGCCGTCGAGCTGTTCCAGGCGGCGCAGGTCGACCACGGCCATCTTGGGCGGGAAGTCGGCCTTGTAGCCCTCCGGGAAGGCCGACTGGTAACGCCGGACCAGCTGCGGCGACTCCTCCTCCGAGGTCATCTCGGTGATCGCCTCGGCCAGGTCGTCCTCCCAGGAGCGGGTGACCGCGGCCAGCCGCGCCTCCAGCTCCTCGACGTGCTCGCTCGGCGCGGGAAGCTGCTTGCCCCGCTCGCCGCGCACCACGACGTGCAGCCTGGCCAGCGCGGACTCGCCGATCATCGCGCTGTAGTCGAGACCCGTGCCGCCCAGCGCCTTGAGCAGCACCTCCTGCATCTTCAGCCGGACCTTGGTGGTGTACCGGTCGCGCGGCAGGTAGATCAGGCAGGAGATGTAGCGGCCGTAGTCGTCGCGCCGCAGGAACAGCTTGACCTGCTTGCGCTCGCGCAGCCGCAGCACGCCCAGCGCGATCGGCAGGAGCTGGTCGAGCGAGGTCTGGAACAGCTCGTCGCGGGGGAACGTCTCCAGGATCTCGATGAGGTCCTTGCCGTCGTGGCTGTCGGCGGTGAGCCCGGCCCTGTCGAGGACGTCGGCCAGCTTGCGCCTGAGCACGGGGATGCGGGAGATCGACTCGTTGTAGGCGACGTGCGTGAACAGGCCGAGGAAGCGGCGCTCCCCGATCACCTCGCCCTCCGGCGAGAACAGCTTCACCCCGATGTAGTCGAGGTAGGCCGCGCGGTGCACGGTCGCCCGCGAGTTGGCCTTGGTGATGATCAGCAGGCGCTTCTCGCGGGCCTTGGCCCGCACCTCGGGCGGCAGCACGGAGAAGCTCTCGGAGCCCATCGTGTCGTGGCGCAGGATGCCGAACGCCTGGCCGGGCAGCGCGCGCAGCGCGTCGCCCTCGTCGGTCTCCTCCAGGCGGTACTCGCGGTAGCCGAGGAAGGTGAAGTGCCCGTCGGCGAGCCAGCGCAGCAGGTCGAGGCTGTCCTCGACCTCCGCGGGCTCCAGCGGCGGCGGGTTCAGCGTCAGGTCCTCGGCGGTCTGGACGGCCAGCGCCCGCATCTTCGCGAAGTCCTCGACCGCGTGCCGCACGTCCGACAGCACCCGCTGCAGATCGGCTTCGAGCTGCTTGAGGACGCCCGGCTCGGCCTGCCTGTCGATCTCGATGTGCATCCACGACTCGGCCATCAGCTGACCGGTGACGTCCTCCTGGCCGCGGCCCAGCATCCGGCCCGTCATGTCGCGGCGGACCCGCATCTGCGGGTGGACCACCAGGTCCATGCCGATGTCGTACCGGTGGAGCTCCATCGTCACCGAGTCGACCAGGAACGGCATGTCGTCGGTGACCACCTCCACGACCGAGCGCCCCGGATCCCACCCGTTCTCGTCGAGCGTGGGGGTGTAGACGCGGACCAGCGCCCTGCCCTGCGGGCGGACCTCGGCCAGCTGCCTCTGCGACATCGCGGGACCGTACACGTCGACCGGGTTGCGGTCGAGCAGATCCTCCGGCGCGGTGTGCCGGTAGTAGGTCCGCAGAAAGGACAGCGCTTCATCGGGGCTCACGTGGTCGCTGCTCATCGCGCACTGTTGCGCGACTCTCTGGAGCAGCTCGTCCTTGGCCTCGTCGAGCGGCATTTCGCTCTCACTCCTTTGTGAGGGTTTGCCATACCTGTTCATAGCCAGGTTCTCAGCTCCCACAGCAGTGGGAAGTAGTGCAGGCGCGTCCTGCCGCGCAGGTAAGGGGCGCCGGTCGAGCCGCCTGTGCCGGACTTCGTGCCGATCTGCCGCTCGACCATCTGGACGTGCCGCGCCCGCCACTGCGCGGCGGTCTCGTCGTGCGTCAGCAGGTCTTCGGCCAGTTGCCACAGGTCGTCGTGTGACCGGCGGTCTCTCGCCACGGTGAGCAGCGAGCCCATGATCTCGTCGTCGGAGACCGGCAGGCCACGCTGGGAGAGGGCGGTGAGATAAGCATCCCACAGGGAGGGCTCGTCCAAGCGGCGGCGCAACCTGTCGATTTCGGTGTCGCTCGCGTCCCGCAGCCTGCTCAGGTAGCTCGGGTCCTTCAGGCCGGACAGGTACTCAAGCTCGCGGAACTGCACCGACTGGAACCCGCTGGCGGGAGCCAGCTTCTCGCGGAACGCCATGAAGTCCTGGGGCGTCATTGTCTCCAGGACGTCTACCTGCTGGATCAGCACCCGCTCCACCGCGTGCACGCGCCTGAACTGGTGCCTGGCCAGCCACAGCTCGCCGCGGAGCATGGCGTCGCGCGCCACCTCCAGCTCGTGCAGCAGAAGCTTGAACCAGAGCTCGTACACCTGATGGACGGTGATGAAGAGCAGCTCGTCGGGGGCCTCCGACTGGGGCTGCTGCTGAGCGAGCAGCTCGGGCAACCGAAGGTAGCCGCCGTAGAACAACCGGCCGCCTTCTTCACCGAACCGCCTGTTCGGGGGGACGGCCGCGCCAGCGTCTAGCCCCACCGGGCACCTCCCCCGCCTTGCCCGCCGTCCATCTGGACGGTCACTCGCCTTACCGCTTTGATACCACCCGAAAAGTGCACGAACGTCAACGTGACATCGTCATCGGGGGTCGTCTCCGGTGGCGGAGGGAACGCTCCTGAGCTCGTCGAGCCGCCCGGGAACCGCGGCCAGTTCCACGAGCTCAGCCTGGCAATCCTCGCAGTGGTCGAGGTGACGCTCGAACGCCTCGTGCTCTTCGACATCGAGGACGCCAAGGACGTAAGCGGCCACCTCTTCATGCATCAGCCGGCTACCCCCTTGCCCCGCAGCTGTTCACGGAGAGCGCGAATCCCGTAGTAGAGCCTCGACTTCACCGTGCCGGGCGGGATCCCCAGAATCTCCGCCGCCTCACTTATCGTACGGTCCCTAAGATAAGTCTGCTCGATGACTTCTCGGTGTTCTTCGGACAGGCTGCGTAACGCCTCGGCGACCACGATCGCCGATAACGCCCGCTCCGACCCGTCGGGGACGGCGAGCATGTCCACTTCCGGAGGCTCGACCTCATGAGGCCGAACGCTCTTTCTGCGGCGCCCGTCAATCACGATGCGGCGGGCCACGGTCAGTAGCCACGCCCAGATAAGGCTCGGTTCCCATTGCAGTCTTGCCGAGTTACGCCAGGCACGGACGATCGTCTCCTGCACGACGTCCTCCGCCCATTGAAGATCGTTTCCGGTCGACTTGCGTACGTGGCGCAGCAGAGGGCCGCCGAACTCCTGGTAGAGAACCGCGATGCGGTACTCGGCCTCGGCATCCGCACTCTCGAACCTGCCGTCGAGGTGACCTAGCACGGGGCACATCTTTACACCTTTGTTATCAGTCGGGGAGCAACTCCGATAACTCCAGTCATTTCTAACTATCTCTGGGGTTGGCTGAACCACCTCGGATATGTCCGCGTACCTCCGATCATGCGCAGGCTTTTACGCGGCGAGATCATCATCTTCGGCGGGTTCGCCCTGGCGGCCGTGGTCGCGATTCTGCTGGTCATGCCCCCTGCGGGGACGACCGCCAGCATCGACTGGACCAGTACGTCGTCCGGCCCGCTGGGGCCGGGCGACCGGGATCTGCTCGTCCGCGTGCGGCAGGCCGGGCTGTGGGAGATTCCCGCCGGCCAGTGGGCCCAGGAGCGGGGCGAGTCCGAGACGGTGAAGAACGTCGGGATGCACCTGGTGGAGGACCACACCAAGCTCGACGTGGCGACCCGCGCGGTCGCGGCCAGGTTCGGCGTGCCTCTGCCCGACCAGCCCAACGCCGACCAGCAGCGCTGGCTGGCCCAGCTCGCCTCCGAGAACGGCAAGGCCTTCGACAAGGACTTCGCGGACCTGCTGCGCGCCGCGCACGGCAAGGTCTTCGCCGTGGTGGCCGACGTGCGGGCGGGCACCCGCAACGCCGAGATCAGGAAGTTCGCCCAGCAGGCGGTGACGGTGGTCATGAAGCACATGACGCTGCTCGAGTCCACCGAGCTGGTCGACTTCGACCAGCTACCCGAGCCCTTGACTCCCTCACCCGCTCCACCCGCCCCGACGGCGGTCGATACAAGGAGACAACCATGAGGAGATCCAGACGCATGGCCGCGGCCGTGTCCGCCTTGGCCGTGGCGGCGGGCGGGCTGGTGTCCGCGGCCGTCATCGGCGTCAGTCCGGCCTTGGCCGACCACTGCGACCCGGCCCAGCAGGGCCAGGAGCAGCAACAACGCCCCCAGCAGCAACGGCAGCAGGACCAGCAACAGCAGCCACAGGACCAGGGCCAGGACCAAAGCCAAGATCAGGGCCAAGATCAAGGACAGGAGCAGGGCCAGGACCAGCAGCAGAACGGCGACCAGCAGCAGAGCCAGCAGCAGAACCGGAACGGTCAACAGCGGACCGACGACCAGCGGACCGACGACCAGCGGATCGGCGACCAGCGGATCGGCGACCAGCAGGGCACGCAGGACCAGCAGCGCTTCCAGGATCCGCGGCAGGGTCCCGACGAGCAGGCCGCGCCGACTCAGCCGCCGTCCGACCAGGAGCAGTTCACCCCCTCGGACGACCCGACCCAGTCCTTCCGGACCAGGAACCGCGGCCGCGGCCAGCGCCCGACGCCGTCAGCCTCCCCCTCGCCCACCGCGAGCGACGACCACAACGAGTGCGCCGACCTGGGACCGTTCCTGAAGGACTTCGTCGACATCCGCCAGGTCCCGGCCAACGGGAACCGCGACACCTTCGCGGACCGGAACGGCTCCAGGGGAACGTTCGTCTCCGCCTGCGGCACGAACCGCAACGGGCACAACAACCCGGACAACTTCATCGTCGCCCCCGGCGTCAGCAACGGCGCCCACCACCTGCACGACTACGTGGGCAACCTGTCGACGAACGGCTTCTCGACCGACGAGAGCCTGGCAGCGGCCGGGACGACCTGTCGGTTCGGTGACAAGTCCACCTACTTCTGGCCGGTCCTGCGCGACCGCAAGGTGGACGCCAACGACACCGACCCGGACGGCAACGTCGGCCAGGTCGTGCGGGCCCGGTCGGTGACGCTGGAGTTCCGCGGCAACGCGCAGTCGAAGGTCGTGGCGATGCCCAGGTTCCTCAGGTTGCTCACCGGCGACGCGAAGGCGGCGACCAACGGCGGGGCCAACGCCCGAGCTCAGTGGACGTGCACCGGGTTCACCAACAGAATTTCCACCGATAAATACCCACTTTGCCCGCGCTTTTCCCAAGTCGTTCGTATCCTTGAGTTTCCAAGTTGCTGGGACGGCCAGAACACCGACAGCGCCAATCACCGCACGCACGTGGTCTTCCCCGACCAGGGCGGCGCGTGTCCGCAAGGCACCAGGGCGATACCTCAGCTCCAGATGATCCTGACCTACCAGGTGCCGCAGGGACCGTCGTACGCCGTAGACGCATTCCCGGAGCAGCTGCACAACCCGGTCACCGATCACGGCGACTTCGCCAACGTGATGCCGGACCGGCTGATGGCGTTCGTAGTCAACTGCATCAACCGGGGTCGCCGCTGCTGAGCTGACCCCGGCCTCGTCCGAGCCCCGCTCACCAGCCGGTGGGCGGGGCAGCTGAAGGTCCGACCCCCCGAGTCGCACCCTCAACCGACCTTCGGAGGGAATTGATGCTCCACAGACGACAACCCCGGCACGCCCCGAGCAAGCTGGACACGAGGCACGTCCGGCTTGGGGTGAGCACGTCGATCACCGCCGTGCTGTTGTCGGTGTTCGCGCTGACCAGGACCGAGCGCGGCGCCAGGGTGCTCGGCCAGGCAGTGGGCTTCCTGGAGTTCTACCTGGGCGTGTTCGCCCTGGTGACACTGACCGCGACGGTCGCGCTCGGCCTGATCACCACAGAACGCGTCTTCCTCTCGCCGGCGAACCGGGTCAGGGCGCAGTTCGCGCATCGGGGTGCCGCGCTGCTCGGCATGGCCTTCCTGGTCTCGCACATCTCGTTCATGGTCACCCTGGGGCACGCTCCGGTCGGCGCCGTGGTGGTGCCCGTCGCCGGGATCTACGTCGGGTTCGGGACGATCGCCTTCGACCTGATGCTCGTGGTCTTGCTGACCGGCGTGCTGCGCGGCCGGTTCGCCGAGCGGGGCGCCCCGTGGCTGTGGCGGCTGCTGCACAGCCTGGTGTACGTGGCCTGGCCGGCCTCGATCGCGCACGGCATGACCGCCGGCCGCCCACCGGCCGACTGGGTGCTCTGGTCCTACCTCGCGTGCCTGGCAGCGGTCGCGTCCGCGCTGCTGGTCCGCGTGGTCGCCACATACCTGAGGTCGACGGCCGTGCCGGAGGCCGTGGGCGCGCCGGTGCTGAGCGAGGCGCCGGTCGAGCGTCCGGTGGAGGTCAGCGCGCCGGTCAGCCTGGCCGCGGCGCGGCGGAAGTTCCGGGAGGCGGGATGACGCGGCAAGGGACGTCCGGAAAGGCGGCGTCGTGATCCCGCACCGGGTGCCCCGCGTGTTACGCCTGGGCCCGGCCAGGCTGACGGCCGGGCTCGACCACACCCGGCGGCTCGACCTGCCGGCGCACCGCACGCTGCACGGCGAGCCCACGACGCGCGACCTCGACACCCTCATGTCCGAGGTCAACGAGGTGGACCTGCGCGGGCGCGGCGGCGCCGCCTTCCCGTTCGGCCGCAAGCTGCGCGCCGTCGCCGACGCCGCGGCGGCAGGCGAGTGCGTGGTGCTGGTCAACGGCGCCGAGGGCGAACCGGCCAGTTCCAAGGACGCGATGCTGCTCGTCCGCAACCCGCATCTGGTGCTGGACGGCGCGATCCTGGCGGCCGAGGCGTTGCACGCCCGCGAGGTGGTCGTCGCCACCGCGCAGGGGGAGGTGGGCGAGTCGTCGATCGCCGCGGCCGTGGCCGAGCGGCGGGCCGCCAAGGTGGCGGGCGCGTCCGAGAGCCACATCCAGATCCGGGTGGTCGGCATCCCCGAGCGGTTCATCTCCGGCGAGGGCGGCGCGCTGGTGCGCGGCGTGAACGGCCTGGAGGCGGTGCCGCCCGGCAGGAAGCGGCGGGCCGCCGAGTCCGGCGTGGACGGCCTGCCGACGCTGCTGTCGAACACCGAGACCTTCGCCCAGCTCGCCATCCTGGCCGAGCTGGGCCCCGAACGCTACGCCGAGGTCGGCACGAGCAAGGAACCCGGCACCGTGCTGCTCACCGTGGGGGGTGGCGCGGCGCACGGGGCGGTCGTGGAGGCGCCGGCGGGCACGCCGCTGGCGCACGTCCTCGACCTGTGCGAGGCGGAGATCGGCGACGGCGTGCTGATGGGCGGCTATCACGGCGCCTGGCTGCCCACCGACACGGCCAAGACGGCGGAGATCTCGCGCGAGGGCATGAAGCTGGCCGGCGCCACCTTGGGCGCCGGGATCATCGTGCCGCTCGGCGAGTCCACGTGCCCGATCGGCGAGGCGGCGAAGGTCACGTCGTACCTGGCCGCGCAGTCGGCCGGGCAGTGCGGGCCGTGCCGGCTGGGCCTGCCGGACCTGGCCCGCGCGATGCGGGCGCTGGCCGAGGGCACCGGATCCACCGACGCGGTGCGGCGCGCCGTCCGGGCCGTCGAGCGGCGCGGCGCGTGCTTCCACCCCGACGGCACCGCCCGTTTCGTCCTGTCCGCGCTGGACGCGTTCGAGAACGACATCGCCCTGCACCTCGAGTACGGCTCATGCGGCCGACCGATCAGAGGAGTCCTGCCGATGCCAGAGACAGACGACGAGCCCGCCTACCGCCTGGACGTGGACTGGACCCGCTGCCAGGGCCACGGCCTCTGCGCGCACCTGCTGCCCGAGTTCGTGGACCTGGACGACTACGGCTTCCCGTCGTTCCGTCCGGTGCCCGCGTGGATGGCGAAGGAGGCCCGCAGGGCCGTGGAGATGTGCCCGGCGCTGGCCCTGCGGCTCGCCCGGTCCGGCGGTGACACCCGCGTGCGGCCCGCTCACCGCCTGGCGCCCAGCCGGTGACCAACATGTGACCAACCCGGCGGCCTCCATGGTCGTCTCACCAACGGTTCACCACGACCGTTTTGGGGAGACGACCATGGACCGCCGGGACTTCTGCCGTATCGCCGCGTTCACACCGATGCTCGGCGTCCTGTCCGCGCCGCCGCCCAACTGGGCGGGGCTGCGCCGCAAGCTGGCGGGCACGCTGGTGCTGCCGGGCGACGCCGGCTACGACCGGTCACGGCGGCTGTTCAACCCGGCCTTCGACGGGATCAGGCCGGGCGGCGTCGCCTACTGCGCCACCCCGGCGGACGTCGCCAGTTGCCTGGCGTTCGTCCGCGCGAACGACATCCCCGTCACCACCCGCTCGGGCGGTCACTCCTACGCCGGCTGGTCGACGGGCACCGGGCTGGTGATCGACGTGTCCCGGATGAACTCCGTCGGCTACGCGTCCGGACGGGCCACCGTGGGCGCGGGCGCCAAGCTCATCGACGTCTACGACAAGCTCGGGCGGCACGGCGTGAGCATCCCGGCGGGCTCCTGCCCGACCGTCGGCGTGAGCGGCCTGGCCCTGGGCGGCGGCATCGGGGTGGTGTCCAGGAAGTACGGGCTGACCTGCGACGTCCTGGAGTCCGTGCGGATCGTCACGGCCGACGGACGGTTGCTCACCTGCGACGCGAACCATCACGCGGGCCTGTTCTGGGCGTGCAGGGGCGGGGGCGGCGGCAACTTCGGCGTCGCCGTCTCCTTCACCTTCCGCACCCATCCGACGCGCGACGTCACCGTCTTCTTCCTGCACTGGCCCTGGGCCAGGGCCGAGGCCGCGGTCAGCGCGTGGCAGTCGTGGGCCCCGACCGCTCCCGACGCGCTGTGGTCGACGCTGCACCTGTCGCGCGACCGCGGCCTCGACGTCCAGATCGGCGGGATGTACCTGGGGGGCGAGAAGGAACTGAACCGGCTCCTCGCCCCGCTCGTCGCCCGGATCGGGCCCACCTCGTCCCGGTATGTCAGGCCGAGCTCGTACCAGCACGCGATGCAGATCATGGGCGGCTGCTCGACGATGTCGGTCTCGCAGTGCCACCTACCCGGCCAGACCCCCGACGGCCGCCTGGTCAGGGACACCTTCGCGGCCAAGTCCCACATGGCGTACCAGAAGCTGCCGGCCGCCGGGGTGCAGGCGCTGGTGGCGGGGGTGGCCCGCGCCGGGGGGCACACGGTGCTCCTGGACGCCCTCGGCGGCGCGGTCGGCCGCGTCGGGCCCGACGCCACGGCCTTCCCGCACCGCGGTGCGCTGTTCAGCGTCCAGTACTACTCCAAGGGCACGGACCGGACCTGGCTGCGCGGCATCCACGCGGACCTGCGCCCCTACCTCGGCGACCACGCCTACGTGAACTACCTCGACCCGGACCTGACGAACTGGCGTTCGGCCTACTACGGGCAGAACGCCGCCCGCCTGGCCGAGGTGAAGGCCACCTACGACCCGGACCGCTTGTTCCGCCTCCCCCAGGGGGTCTGACTCAGGCGAACGCGTCGACGCCGGTGAGCTCGGCGGACAGCCGCCACAGGCGGGCGGCCTGCTCGGGGTCGGTCGCGTGCGCGTACACGCCGCCGGTCGACGAGCCGTCCTCGGCGGCGGGCTCGGCGATGTCGCAGTCCTCGCAGTAGACGCCGCCCACGCCGGCGAGCTGCGGGGACGTCGCCGCCCACACCTGGGTCGCCGCGCCCTGCTCGGGCGTCTTGAAGTCGGCGTTCGCGGGGTTGCCCGCCTCGTCGATCCAGCCGTTGGCGATCATCTCCTCCTTGGGGAGGAACCGCTGCAGCGGGGTGAGGATGCCGCCGGGGTGCAGCGAGAACGCCCGCACCCCCGAGTCGCGGCCGAGCGCGTCGAGGTGGACGGCGAACAGCACGTTGGCCGTCTTCGCCTGCCCGTAGGCCTCCCACTTGTCGTAGCCGTGCTCGAAGTGGACGTCGTCCCAGCGGATGCCCGAGCGGCGGTGGCCGAAGGACGACACGGAGACCACCCGCGCCCCCTCGTGCGCGATGGCCGGCCAGAGCCGGTTGACCAGCGCGTAGTGGCCGAGGTGGTTGGTCGCGAACTGGGCCTCCCAGCCGGGGCCCACCCGGGTCAGGGGGGCCGCCATGATCCCGGCGTTGTTGATCATCATGTCGATCCGCCGGCCGGAGGCGAGGAAACGCTCGGCGAAGTCGCGGACGCTCCCAAGGTCCGCGAGGTCGAGCTCGGCCACCTCGGCGAGGCCCGCGACCGCCTCCTCGGCGGTCGCGGGCCGCCGCGCGGGGACGACCACGTGCGCTCCGGCACGGGCCAGCGCGCGGGTGGTCTCCAGGCCCAGACCGGAGTAGCCGCCGGTGACGATCGCCAGCTTTCCTGACAGGTCGATCCCGCGCAGGACGTCCTCGGCGGTGCTCCTGTATCCGAACCCTGATCCGATCTTGTGTTGCGGCGTTGTCATGGGTTCGATGCTATGAATTGGAGCGCACTCCAGGTCAAGGCGACGGCGTGGGAAGCCCGAACAGCGGCAGGCAGGCGTCCAGGTGGTGGATCTCGACGCCCTCGGCGGGGGTCCAGCCGGCGCGCGGAAGGCGGAAGCGGCGGTTGACGGCCGGCTCGCCCTGGCGGTTGAGCAGGGCGAATCCGTCGTCGTGGTAGCCGAGCTTCCTGGTCACGGCGAGCGAGGCGTGGTTGTCCTCGAACGCGTCCGTGGCCGCCCACTCCGCCCCCAGCCCGGCGAAGGCGAAGTGCAGGGCGGCGGCGCGCATCTCGGTGCCGATGCCCTTGCCCTGGAAACGCCGGCCCAGCCATGAGCCCGTCCTGACCGTGCGCAGGACGGGAAAGTCGTCAGCCACCATGCCCTGCATCCCGATCACCTGGCCCTCGAAGACCACCACGAAGTCGACCGACCACTTCTCCGGGGTGAACTCGGACCACTGCCGGAAGTGGTACTGGATCGTCCGTCTGGCCCGTTCGGCGGGCTCGGTCTCCGACCACGGCACCGCGAAGGGCATGAACCCCGCCTCGTGGATGCCCTCGGCCGCCCGGTCGCCCAGTTCGTCCAGGTCGTCGAGCGACGGGTAGCGGAGTTCGAGGCGGGGCGTGGTGATGGAGAGCTGGAAAAGCGGCCAGTTACGCATGGTTGCGCATTGTTTCCGGTTGGCCGCCCGCCCGTCGAACCATTAAAGCCGGCGCCCGGCGACCGCCACGAAGGCGGCGGTCAGGGCGAAGGCCCCCGCTCCGAGCAGCAGCGGCGTCGCGGCGGACGCGCGCTCGACGGCGAACCCGGCGAGCGCCGTGCCGAGCGAGGTCCCGATGTTGCTCGCCGTGTTGATCCAGGTGCTCGCCTCGACCCGTTCCGCGTCCGGCACCAGCCTGTCGGCCACCAGCCAGGCGATCACCAGTGTCGGCGCCACCGCGGCGCCCATGGCGAACAGGACCGCGCCCAGGCCCGGCAGGGCCGGCATCACGGCGGCGCCGGCCGAACCCGCCGCCAGGACGAGGGCCAGTCCGATCAGGTACGTCGAGGTCCGGCGGCGGTGGGCGAGGCGTCCCCAGACGAGGCCGCCGACGGCGCTGCCCGCGGCCAGGCCCGCGAGCAGGTAGCCGGTGGCGCCGGGCTGCCCGGCCTGTTCCGCCCTGGCCGCGACCGCCACCTCGACCTGGCCCAGGCCGAGCCCGAACCCCATGACGGCACCGACGAGCGTGCGCAGGTCCCGCGAGCGCAGCGGCCCCACCAGGCTCGACCTGGCGGGACTCGTGGGCCTGACGCGGGCGCCCGCCGCCGGGGAGAGGGCCAGACCGACGGTGCCGGCCAGGGCGAGAGCGGCGCTCAGGATCAGGGCCGCGCGGGCGTCGGACCACATGACGATCACGCCGACCAGGGCCGGGCCGCCGGCGAAGAGCACCTCTTCCACGGCCGCGTCCAGGGCGTAGGCGCGCTGCCGGGCGTCCAGTTCCGGGACGAGCTCCGCCCAGATGGCCCGCATCGACGGCCCGACCGGCGGCGCGGCCAGCCCCGCCGCCAGCGCCGCGGCGACGTACACGGCCGGCTCCCCGACCTGGGCGTAGGCGGCGGCGACGGTCGCGAGCAGGGCGGTCACGTACGCCGCCGCCAGCGCGGGCAGCACGCGGCGCGGCCCGCGCCGATCGACCAGCCGGGACTTGAGCGGCGCGACGACGCCGACAGCGCCGAACGCGCCGAGGGCGAGGCCGGCCACCGCGTACGAGCCGGTGGCCCGCAGGGTGGTGAGCAGGAAGGCGAGGGAGACGATCGCGTACGAGAGACGGGCCAGGGAGGCCGCGGCGAAGGCGCGGGCGACTCCGGGCACGAGCAGGAGGGCACGATAGCCCACCGCCGTAGACGGGCGGGACATGACGAAGCTCCAGGATTCAGGCCGGAAGGACAGGGGTCGGGTCGCCGCGACCGACCTAATCCGGGAGCAAAGCCATGAGGCGCACTATAGCGCGGCCGAGTTCTGACCGCCCTTGCCCGAGCTCAGCGGAGTTGGGCGCCCCGTCACCGCAGGCCAAGCCGCACGATCACGAACGTCCCGATCAGGGCTTGAAGTACTCCAGCACCTCGGGGTTGGCCATCGCGTCGGGGTTGGCCGCCTGCTCGACCGGGGTCCCGAGGAGGATCTTGCGGACCGGCACCTCCAGCTTCTTGCCCGACAGGGTGCGCGGGATGCCGGGCACGGCCACGATCTCGTTCGGCACGTGCCGGGGTGACAGCTCCTCGCGCAGCGCCGCCCGCAGCGCGTCGGCCAGCGGGTCGGTGAGCGCCGCGCCTTCGGCGAGGGTGACGTAGAGCAGCAGTCTCCCCTCCTGCCCGAGCTGGCCGGTGTCGATGACGAGACTGTCGGCGATCTCCTCGAACCGCTCGACGACACGGTAGAACTCGCTGGTGCCCATCCGGACGCCGCCCCGGTTCAGCGTCGAGTCGGACCGGCCGTAGATCACGCAGCTCCCGTCGGGGTTCAGCTTGAGCCAGTCGCCGTGCCGCCACACGCCGGGGTAGACGTCGAAGTAGCTGTCGCGGTACCGCTCACCGTCGGGGTCGTTCCAGAACATGACCGGCATGGACGGCGTCGGCTGGGTGAGCACCAGCTCCCCCACCTCGCCGACGACCGGCTGACCGGCGGGGTCGAACGACTCCACCTTCGCCCCGAGCGACCGGCACGGGATGATGCCCGCCCTGATCGGGTGGAGCGGGGTCGCGCCGACGAAGCCGGTGCACACGTCCGTGCCGCCGGAGAACGAGCCGAGCGGGACGCCGGGCAGCTCGGCGCTCACCCAGGCGAACCCCTCGGGCGGCAGCGGCGACCCGGTCGAGCCGACCCCCCGCAGCCGGGCCAGTTCCGGCGGACGGATCCCGGCCTTGAGCGAGGCCATGATGTAGGGCGCGCCGACGCCGAAGTAGGTCACCCCTTCGGTGTCGGCGATCCGCCAGAGCGCGGCGGCCGAGGGGTAGGTGGCCGAGCCGTCGTACAGCACGGAGACGGCCCCGACGAGCAGGGCCCCGATGAGGTAGTTCCACATCATCCAGCCCGTGGTGGTGTACCAGAAGAACACGTCCCCCTCGCCGAGGTCCTGGTGGAAGGAGAGGGACTTGAGGTGCTCCAGGACGACCCCGCCGTGGCCGTGCACGATCGGTTTGGGCAGCCCGGTCGTCCCGCTGGAGTAGAGGATCCACAGCGGGTGGCCGAACGGGACCCGCTCGAACTCCAGCGGGCCCTCCTCGGCCCGCAGCCCCTCCCAGCCGATCACGTCGCCGTGCGGGACGTCGGCGGCGTTGTTCGGGGTAGGTTCCGCCTGCTGCGGGGCGCGGCCCTCCTCGACGGCCGCCAGGTACGGGATCCAGACGGTGGCGCGGAGCGTCGGCAGCTCGGCGGCGATCTCGTTGACGGCCGCCGACCGGTCGTAGCTCTTGCCGTTGTAGTGGTAGCCGTCGACCGCGATCAGCACCTTCGGCTCGATCTGCCTGAACCGGTCGACGATGCTCGGAACGCCGAAGTCGGGCGAGCCCGCCGACCAGATGGCGCCCAGGGACGCGGTGGCCAGGAAGGCGATCAGCGCCTGCGGGATGTTGGGCAGGTAGCCCGCCACCCGGTCGCCGCGCTGGACGCCGAGCCGCACCAGCCCCGCCCGGACCCGGGCCACCTCCTCGCGCAGCTCGGCGTGCGACATCTCCTGGCGGGCGCCGTCCTCGGAGACGAAGACCAGCGCGGTGCCCTCGGTGCGACGGAGCGCGTTCTCCGCGTAGTTGAGCGTCGTTCCGGTGAACCAATCGGCCGTGGGCATCGTCCCAGTGATGACGGGCCCGTCACCAAGCTCTCCGATCACGTCGAAGTGGTGCCAGATCGACGTCCAGAACTCCGCTGGACTGTCGACGGACCACCGCCACACCTCCTCGTAACTCGACCCTGCCCGGCCGAGCGACTCCAGGTAGCGAGTCAGCCTGGCACGCGCGACGATCTCTTCGGTCGGTTCCCAGAGAAGTGCACCTTCAGCAACCATGCGCCCCATCCTGTCGCCCAGTCCGTCGAAAGTCATACCTGACCTTCCACATAACTTCCTACCTACGCAGGTGGTCCACCGCCATACGGGCCGCCGTGCCGATCACCGCGTCGGCGCGCGGCTGGTTCAGTGCCGGGCTGAACGCGCGGGTGAACACCGCGACCGCGTACCGTCCGCCGTCGGGGTACTCGACCACGCCGGCCTCGTTGCGCACCGTGGGCAGCGTCCCGGTCTTGCCGCTGACCTCCACGTCGTCGTACGGGAATCCGGACGCGAGCCGGTGCGGCCACACCTGGAGGTTCAGCACCCCGCGCATCCACGCGCACGACTCGGCCGAGGCGGCCTCGTCGCGCCAGATCAGCGCGAACAGCGCGGCCGTCTCGCGGGCGGTGCTGCGGTTGGTGCGCAGCGGGTCGAGCACCCGCAGCCGGGCGAGATCCTCGGGGTCCAGGAAGGGCCAGCCGTGCCCGGTGTCCTCGGCCATGCTGTCGTTCTGCTGGCGGGCGTTCTGCTCGACGTGCGTGCCGGTCAGGCCGAAGCGGGCCAGCATGGCGTTGACGGCGTCCAGGCCGACCCTGGCGGCCAGGGCGTCGGCGGCGCTGTTGTCGCTCACCGCGATCATCAGGTAGGCCAGGTCGCGCAGCGAGATCGTGACGTCGTCGAGCATCGCGGAGATGCCTGTCGGGCCGGTGCTCCGCGCCGCGCCCCGGACGGTCACCCTGTCGGCCGGGTCGAGCAGCCCGGCGTCGGCCTGGCGGCAGAACTCCACGAGCAACGGCACCTTGAACACCGACGCCATCGACACCGGCTCGTCGGGCCGGTGCCCGACCTCCCGGCCCGAGTCCAGGTCGAGGGCGTGCAGCCAGCCGGTCACGCCCGCCGCGCGGAAGACCGCGCCGAGGTCGAGCGCCGTCATGCCAGCACCCCTGGCCTGCGGCTGACCCGCCGCACGGGGGTCCCGCCCTCGTCCGCCATCCCGGCGCTCTCCTTCAGGGTTCGTACGGTCACCGCGGCGAAGTCGCTGACGACGTCCGTCGCGGTCCGCCAGGCGGTGGAGACCCGGCAGGTGATCGGCGAGCCTAGCAGCGGCCGCCAGGCGAGCCCCGGCACCTCCTCCCTGACGCCGAACGCGACGGCCGCCCCCGCCAGCACCATGCCGAGCCCGGTGCCGTGGTGCACCTGTGCCGGGACGTAGCCGTGGCGGCGGCACTCGGCCAGAACCTCGGCGTAGCCGCCCGGCTCGCCCTCCCTGGGCGGCATGAGCAGCTCGCGTCCCGCCAGGTCGGCCAGGTGCAGCTCGCCCGAGCCGGCGAGCGGGTCGCCCTCGGCGAGCAGGACGCCCTGCTGCTGCACCAGCACCTGACCGAAGTGCAGGCCGGGCGCGGTGACCGGGTGGCGCACCAGCCCGACGTCGATCACGCCTTCCGCCAGCGCCGACACCTGGTCGGACGTCCACATCTCGGCGGGCGCGAGCCGGATCCCGGGGTTGCTCTCGCGGAACGCGGCCACCAGGGCGGCGATCACCCCGGCGGCCAGCCCCGGCGGGACGCCGATCTTCAGCGCCGCTTCCCCGTGGCGGACCAGGTCGTGCAGGCGGTCCACCCTGGCCACGATCTCGCGCGCCTCGCCGAGCAGCAGCCTGCCCGCCTCGGTGAGGCGCACCTGGCGGGCGGAACGGTCGAACAGCCGCACGCCCAGCTCCTCCTCCAGGCGCTTGATGCGCTGGCTGAGCGGCGGCTGGGCCATGCCGAGGCGGATCGCGGCGTTGCCGAAGTGCAGTTCCTCGGCGACGACCGTGAAGTACCGAAGGTGCCGGACCAGGTCCATGGCCAGCAACTATAGCCAAACCCATATCGATAAGTCGCCCATATCAGTATTGGACATTATTTGTGGGGGTCTGGTGTCCTCTGACGCATGGCACAACAGGGGGCATCGATGTTCAGCGACCTTCGACCCGCAGCACCGCCACGGCGAAGGCGCAGGTGGCCTTGGGTGGCGGCGGCGATTCTGGTGCCCGCCGTCGCAGCCGCCGGCACGGTCTGGGTCCTGCGGACGAGCTCGCCGGAGGAGACAGCCGACACCTACCTGAGGGCCTGGAACAAGCAGGACTACGGCGCGATGCGCGAACTGGTCGCCGACCCGCCCGCGGACTTCACCCGCTGGCACCAGCGCTTCCGCACCGACCTGCGACTGCGGGAGGCCACCTTCGAGCGGAACGCGTCCGCGAAGGACCGGGGCGAAGTGCTGACGTTCCACGCCGACCTGCGAGGCCCCCGCGACTGGGACTACGACGGCGAGCTCAGGCTCGTCAAGCGCGTCGGCGGGTGGAAGGTCGCCTGGACCCCCGCCGCCATCCACCCCGAGCTCAAGCCCGGACGCTCCCTCCGGCTCGTCACGGTCAAGCGCGACCCGACGCCGGTGCTCGCCGCCGACGGCAGCCGCATCGACACCCCCGACACCCCCGGCTCGGTGCAGCAGCTCGTCGAGGGCGTCAAGCAGACCTACCCCGACCGCTTCGGCACCAGCGACGACGCCAGGATCGACCTCTACCAGGGCGACGAGCTCCTCAAGACGCTGGTCAAGCCGGCCTCCGGCACGCCGTTGAAGACCACGATCGACCTCAGGGTGCACGCGGCGGGGGCCAAGGCGCTCGAGGAGACGAGCAAGCCCGCCTCGCTCGTCGCGCTGCGGCCCTCGACCGGGGAGATGCTGGCCGTGGTCAACAAGCCGGGCGGGTTCAACCGGGCGCTGCTCGGCAAGTACCCGCCGGGCTCCACGTTCAAGGTCGTCACCGCGTCCGCGCTGGTCGCGGACGGCGTCGAGCCCGGCCAGCAGGTCGAGTGCCCGCCCGAGCAGAACATCGGCGGCTTCCCCTTCCACAACGCCGGCTTCCACGACTACGGGACTCTCTCCTTCCGCGACGCCTTCGCCCACTCGTGCAACACCACGTTCGGCGCGATGGGCGTGGCCGAGCTGGGCAAGGGCAGGCTCGCCGAGGTGGCCGCCAGCTTCGGCTTCGGGGCGGCGATCACGCCGGGAGTCCCCGCGGTGAAGGCCGAGTTCCCCGCCCCCAAGGACGACACCGACCTCGCCTCGGCCTCCATCGGGCAGGGCCGGGTGCTGGCCAGCCCGCTCAACATGGCGTCGGTGGCCGCCGCCATCGCCGACGGCTCGTGGCGTCCGCCCCGGCTGGTCGCCGAGAAGCTGATGCCCGACCGCACACTCAGGCCGCGTCCGCTTGAGGCCGACGTGGTGCGCGCGCTGCGCCAGCTCATGCCGGCCGTCGTCACGGACGGCACCGCGCACGCCGTCAGGTTCCCGGCCGGGACGGCGGGCAAGACCGGGACGGCGGAGTACGGCTCGGGCAAGGAGCCGCCCGCCCACTCGTGGTTCGTCGGCTACAAGGGGGACCTGGCGTTCGCGGTCGTCGTCGAGGGCGGCGGCGCGGGATCGGCGGTGGCGGCCCCCATCGCGGCCCGCTTCCTCGACGCCCTCGCCTGAACGAACGCGCCCACGCGAACACCGCCGACCTGGGCGCCCGCGTGAACACCGCCCAGCTGGGTGGAGGCGTTCGGGAGGGGTCAGCCCGCCTTGCGGTCGACCGGGGTGGTGAGGCCCGCGACCGCGGCCACCACCTCGGAGGCGTTCGACAGGTCGGGCAGCACGAGGTCGGCGCCCGCCTCCCGTAACTCGCCCATCATCGAGCGCCCGGAGGCCACGCCGATCATCAGGGCGCCGCCGATCCTGGCCGCCTGCACGTCGCGGGTCGAGTCGCCGATCAGCACGGTGTTGGCGGCGGTGAACGGCGTGCCGAAGCGCTCCTTCGCCCGCCCCTGGGCGACCTGCAACAGCGTCGCCTTGGGGTAGACCTCCTCGCCGTACCCGCCGATGTCGAAGTTCACGTGTTTGTCGAGCCCGAACGCCTTCAGCTTGAGCACGGCGTTGCTCTTGATCGTGCCGGTCAGGACGGACTGGGCCACGCCGTCGAGCTTGGCCACGGCCTTGAGCGCGTCCTTGGCCCCCGGCATCGCGCGGCCCTCGGCGGTCAGCCGCTTGCGGCGGTCGGCGAACGCCACGGCCAGCGCCGACAGGAACCGCGGCAAGTGGTCGTCTTCGGCCTTGATGCCGTTGACGGCGAGGGTCTCGAAGACGATCTCGGAGTCGGGCCGGCCCATCGCCGGGGCCAGTTTGACCAGCGGGCGTCCGGTCACGACGCGGAACGCCTCGGCGTAGGCGTCCCTGGTGACGATCGCGACGTCGACCAGCGTGAGGTCGATGTTCCAGAGCACTAGGCGGTTGATGGCGGCCTCCTGAGGGGGATCTTGCCAGAGTACGGCCATCACCCACCGGGAGGCCCACGGCTGGGCGTTTTATGTATGGTCGAGCGCTTCCGCGAGGGTGTCGACGACCGGGAAGCCCGTCGCCTCCAGCTCTGCCCGCAGGGTCATGCCGCCGGTGTAGAGCACCGCCCTGGCGCCCACATGCTTGGCCGCGATCCCGTCGTCGACGCTGTCGCCGATCACCAGGACCTCCCGCGCCTCCACGCCGACCGCCTCGATGTGCGCGGCCATGTGCGCCGCCTTCTCCCCGCCCGAGCTTCCGAGCAGGCCGTCGATGCGGGTGAAGTGCCCGGTGATGCCGAAGGACTCGACGGCCGGGACCAGGTGGGAGTGGGGGGCCATCGAGCAGAGCGACTGGGTGCCCGTCCAGCTGGCGAGCGAGAGCTCGGCGTCGGCGGCGAGCCCGCACACGACGCTCAGGCGGAAGTAGTGGTCGTGGAAGCCGGTGTCGAGCAGCTCCCACTCGCCGTCTTCAAGGGGACGGCCGAGCAGGCGTTCGTAGGCGAGCCAGATGGGCCTGGTGTAGACGGCGCGGAAGCCGTCGGCGGTGAGCGCGGGCAGGGAGTACGGCTTGAAGACCTCGTTGGTCGCTCCGACCACGGCGTCGATGTCGTGGAGGAGCGTGCCGTTCCAGTCCCAGATGATGTGCTTCGTCATGTCGCGTCCAGCGTAGTAGGCGGAGCTGACATTCTGGGGACCAGGGAACGGCGAAGCCGCGACCTTCCGGCCGCGGCCCCATCGGCCTACTTGCAGGCCTTGGTCGTGTGGCCGGAGGCGTTCTGGTGGCCCTGGCCGCCACCCCACATCGCGCTGGCCTGGCCCCAGGCGCACATGTTGTTGGCCCGGAGCATGTTGCCCCAGTGCCGGCCGCCATTGCCCGCCCTGTAGGAGAATTGGTCGGACCGATCGTCCTGCGTGAAGACGCTGATCGTGCCGTGGGCGCGCTCCGACGTCTTGATCTCGACCCAGTTGGTCTTGCACTTGCCCGACCACATGAGCTGGATCGTACCGACGACGTCGGCCCCGTTGTGCAGATCGGCGGTCCTGACCACACGGGCGGAATTGCCGCAGCCCGACTTGTACGGGTCCTGGTGGTCGTACCCCCTGGCGGCCGCCTGCGCGGGCGACGTCGCCAGGAGGGCCGCCGCGATCGCACCGATCGCAGTCGCCGCAACTCGGAACTTCATCGAGAAACCCACTCCTTCTATCCCGGGTACCGAATTCGTGGGACGGTAGCGGAGATCGCCAAGGGAAGGTCAACGATCTGTGACGGAGTTAACACAGCCCTAACATGGCGGCCGCGCAGCCGCGGGCCGTCTCAGAGCGGCTCTCGCCCTGGTGGGGGCCGTGCCGGAGATCAGTGCAGAAGGTCCGGGATCTCCTGGGTGGCGTACCACATGAGCTCGTGCGCCTCGGCGCCGTCGACCGTGAAGCGGGCGTCGTCGTCGCCCTTGTCGGCGGCCGGCAGCGCGGCGATGGCGGCCTCGATGTCGGCGACGGCGTACTGATCGTCGATGTGCACCGCGGCCACCTTGGCCAGCGGCACCGGGGCGGCGAGCCGCACCCTCGCCTTCTCGTCGAGGTCGGCGCCCCCCGTCAGGGAACCCTCGGGCACCTCGGCGGCGACGACCACGCGGCGGGGGGCCGTGTCGGCGCCGTCGGCACGGTCGGCCGCCAGCATGCGCAGCGAGGCGCGGGCCGCCTCGGTGAGCGCGACGTACTCCAGTTCCTCGGTGTCGCCCGAGGCGTACCACTCGGTCAACGCGGGAGTCACCGCGTAGCCGGTCAGCGGGGCCGGGCCCAGCTGGCCCGCCTCGACCGCTCGGGCCAGCACGGGCAGCGTGCACGGCAGGTAGACGCGCATCACGAACCTTTCACAGCATGCAGGGGCTCTATCATGCCCGGCGCAACGGGAGTTGGAGGAGGGACTCGAGTTCCCCGATGGTCGTGTCCGGATCCTGGTGATGGATTCCGGCGATGCCGATCGCCCGAGCCGCGACGATGTTGGCCTCGATGTCGTCGATGAACACGCACGCCTCGCCGGGCAGTCGCACCTGGTCGAGCGCGTGGTAGAAGATGCGGGGCTCCGGCTTGCGCATGCCGACCTCGCCGGAAATCACGATCGCGTCGAACGCCTCGTCCCAGCCGTCGCGGGGGTAGACGTCGGACCACGAGTTGGACAGCAGGCAGGTCTTGATGCCGTTCTTCCTGATGTCGCACAGCATCTGGTACATGGCGTCGACGCGTTCGAAGCCGGCGAACATCCGCTCCAGCAGGCCCTCCGCCACGGGCGGCACGCCGTCGAGGGTGAGCAGGCGGGCGGCCAGGTCGCGCTCGAACGTGGGGCCGTCGATCTCGCCGCGCTCCAGCGCGTGGACCAGGTTCTCCTTGCCACCGCCGTAGGCGTGCGAGACGAGCTCGCGCATCACGGCGCGGTAGTGCGCGTCGTCGATCCGGTCCGCCGCGATCCACCTGCCGAGGGAGTCGGACAGGTTGGTCGTGAGCACCCCGCCCCAGTCGATCAGCACACCCGCGACCACGGCCGCCTCCTACGCTCGAAGTACATTCCAGGGTAGAGCGTCCCCACGATCGATCAGGAACCGGCATAAACCCTCGACAAAGGATCGCCGATTCCCTTCCTTAGGGTGAGGTTCCAGCGCGATTCCCCGTCCTAAGGGACCGCCGATGTTCATCGCCGGCGGGCTACACGGCGAGCACTAGCGCGACGCCTTGGTGACGCGGGCGGCCAGCTTGCGGTGCTCCGACGAGCGCAGCACCTCTGCCGCCTGCTTCGCCGAGGCCACGGGCGCCCCGGCCAGCAGGCCGCGCGACTGCTTGAGCGTGAGCAGCCGGCTGACCGACTCGTCGAGCCGCTGCTCGGAGACCCTGCCGGACTTCACCGCGCCCAGCACCGCACGGTAGGCCTTGCCGAAGTCGTTCGGCATGAGCAGCAGGTCGGCACCCGCCAGGACGGCCCGCACCGCCACCTCGCCGTCGCCGTACTTCTTGCGGACGCCCTCCATGTTCAGGGCGTCGGTCGAGATCACGCCCTTGAAGCCGAGCTCGTTCCTGAGCAGCCCGGTCAGGATGGGCTTGGACAGCGTCGCCGGGTCGCGCGACGGGTCCAGCTTGGGGAAGACGATGTGCGCGCTCATGACGACATCCACGCCGGCGGCGATCGCGGCCTTGAACGGCGGCGCGTCGATCCGCTGCCACTGCGACCGGGTGTGCTTGATCACCGGGAGCCCGGTGTGGCTGTCGACGTCCGTGTCGCCGTGGCCGGGGAAGTGCTTGGCCGCGGCCGCGACCTTGGCGTCGGCGAAGCCCTTGACCGCGGCGGCGACCATCTCGGCCACCGCCTGCGGGTCGTCGCCGAAGGCGCGCTGGCCGATGACCGGGTTCTTCGGGTTGACGTTCACGTCGGCGACCGGCGCGAAGTCCAGGTTCACGCCGAGCGCGCGCAGTTCCTCGCCGGTGGCCTTGGCCACAGCCCGCGACATCGAGGTGTCCTTGGTCGCGCCGATCTCGGCGGCCCCCGGGAAGTCGGTCATCAGCGCGGACATCCTGGACACCAGGCCGTTCTCCTGGTCGGTGCCGATCAGCAGCGGCACCTCGGGGGACGCCTTCTGCAGCCCGTTGGTCAGCGCGACGACCTGGCCGGTGCTCCTGACGTTCTGCGGGAAGAGGATCACGCCGCCGAGGTGGTACTTGGCGACCACCTTGGCCGGGGTCTGCGCGCCGAACCGGGCCTGGTTCTCCCCCGAGACACTGCCGGCCGACGTGCCGTACAGGACGGGCATGAAGAGCTGCCCGACCTTCTCCTCGACGCTCATCTTCGCCAGGGCCCGCTGCACCGCCCCGGGCTGCGCCTGCGTGGCGGACTGCTGTGGCGCGCTGGAGGGCCGGCTGTAGGACTGGCTGGAGGGCTGGCTGGAGGGCTGGCTGGAGGGCTGGCTCGCCGAGGGCGCCGCCGCCCCGGCCGCCCCCTCGCCGCCCGTGCACGCCGTCAGCGCGATCACCAGGAAGCCGGCCGTTCCGATGCGTCGAACCATGCCCCAACCGTATCCACGCGACGGCGTGCCCGAGCCGCTGAAAGCGCGAAAGGCCCGCGCCCCCTACAGCCCCAGACGCGCCAGCCCCAGCAGATTGGAGCGGGCGGCCGCCCGCGCGTGGGCCGGGGTGGTCGCCGCGCGCGCCGCCTGTGCCGCGAGCTCGCACTCGCCCAGCGTGTGCTCCGCCAGCGCCGCCCGGACGGTCGGGAGCGCCGAAGGGCTCATCGACAGCGTGGTGACCCCCAGGCCGACCAGGACGCAGGCCATGACGGGGTCCGCCGCCGACTCGCCGCACGCGCCGCACGGCTTGCCGTTGTCGGACGCGGCCGTCGCGGCCGTCGCCACCAGGTCGAGCAGGGCCGGCTGCCAGGCGTCCTGGAGACGGCCGAGCGCGGCCAGCGTGCGGTCGGCGGCGAAGGTGTACTGGGCCAGGTCGTTGGTGCCGATGGAGATGAAGTCGACGACCGTCACCAGGCTCTCGGCGCGGATCGCCGCCGCGGGAATCTCGATCATGACGCCGCGGCTGGTCAGGCCCGCTTCCCGGCACTGCTCGGCGAACCAGCGCGCCTCCTCGGTCGTGGCGACCATGGGGGCCATCACGTCCAGCTGGGCGTAGGTGCCTTCGGCGGCGGCGGCCAGGGCGCTGAGCTGGGAGCGCATGACGTCCGGGAAGCGTCTGAACAGGCGCAGGCCGCGCTCGCCCAGGGCCGGGTTCGGCTCCGCGGCCAGCGGCGGCAGGAACGGCAGCGGCTTGTCGGCTCCCGCGTCGAGGGTCCGCACCACGACCTTGCCACCGGGGAACGCCTCCAGGACGGTCCGGTAGGCCCGCTCCTGCTCCTCGGCCGAAGGGGTGCGGTCCTTGTCGAGGAAGAGGAACTCGGTCCGGTACAGGCCGATGCCCTCCGCGCCGTGCGCCAGGGCCGCGTCCAGTTCGCCGGGGCCGCCGATGTTGGCCAGCAGCGGCACCTCGAACCCGTCGCTGGTCCTGCCGGGACCACGGGTCTCGCGCAGTGCCCGCTTCCTGGCGGAGGCCTCGCTGACCGCCCTGGCCACGTCCACGTCGGTGGGCTCCTGGCGTACCTCGCCCGAGGTGCCGTCGACCAGGACGCGGGCGCCCATCGGGACGTTGAGCGCGCCGGGGCAGGCCACGACCGCGGGCACGCCCAGCGACCTGGCCAGGATCGCGGTGTGGCTCGTCGGGCCGCCCTCCTCGGTGACGAAGGCGGCGACGTAGTCCTTGTGGAGCAGCGCGGTGTCGGCGGGGGCGAGGTCGCGGGCGATCAGCACGTACGGCTCCACCGGATCGGTGGGCAGGCCGGGCAGGGCCTGCCCGGTGAGCAGGGCGATCACCCGATCACGGAGGTCGTTGAGGTCGGCGACCCGTTCGCCCAGGTACCCGCCGACCCCAGCCAGCATGTCCCGATATTTCGCGAAAGCTTCGTAGACGGCCCTGGGTGCCGCGAGGCCCCGGTCGATCAGCGACTTGATGCCCACGGCCAGGCCGGGGTCCTCGACGATGAGCGCCTGGGCCTTGAGGATCTCCATGGCCTCGCCGCCCGCCCGGTTGCCCCGGGCCTCCAGCTCACCTGCCACCTGGCCGAGCGCCGCCGCCGCGCGCTCCTTCTCGTCGTCCGCCTCGCCTGCGTAGGTGGCGCCCGCGGGGGGTTCGGGCACGGAGACGGACAGGACGTACGCGGGGCCGTGCCCGATGCCCGGGCTGACCCCCACCCCCCGCATGCTCATGGCGCGCCGGCGATCGCGGCGAGCTCGTCGAGCACCGTGTCGGCGCCCTCGCCGTCGGCCGAGATCACGATGGTCTCGCCGGGCCGCACGTCCAGCCCCATGATCTGCAGGATGCTCTTGCCGTTGACCGGGCCGCCACCGCTGACCTTGGTCACGGCGATGTCCATCGGGGCCTGCATCGCCGTCTGCACGAACGTCGCCGCCGGGCGGGCGTGCAACCCCACCTCCGCCTGGACGGTGACCTTACGCTCGGGCATGGATTCCTCCTCCTGTGCCGGTCCAGACCACCCGGACCGCGTTTACACCCATCGGAACAACTCGTCCCCCACGTGAACCGTTCCCACGGCCACGTCCCCCACCGCGGCCGCGTCGAGCGCGACCACGGGACAGATCGGCGAGCGTCCGCCCGCCTCGATCGCGGCGGGGTCCCAGGCCACGACGGGCTGGCCCGCGCTCACCCGGTCGCCTTCCGCCGCGAGAAGCCGGAACCCCTTCCCCTTGAGCTGCACCGTGTCGATGCCCAGATGCACCAGCACACCCCTGCCGTCGTCCCCCACGATGACGTAGGCGTGCGGATGCAGTTTCATGATTTTCCCGGCTATGGGGGCAACGGCCTTGCCCGGCTCCCGCAGCGGGTCGATCGCCGTTCCCGGCCCCACCATGCCCGCCGAGAAGACCGGATCGGGCACGGCCGCCAGTCCTATCGCCGCCCCCTCGACCGGGGCGAGAACAGTCGTCATGATCTCGCCCTCTAGCCGATGAGGTCCTCGATGTCGCTGGCGATGGTGTCGGCCTCCGGCCCCACGACGACCTGGACCACGTTGCCCGCGGCCATCACGCCGTGCGCGCCCGCCGCCCTCAGGGCCGCCTGGTCCACCTTGGAGGCGTCGTGCACCTCGGTACGCAAGCGGGTGATGCACGGCTCGATCTCGATGATGTTGTCGGCACCGCCGAGCCCGGCGATGATCGCGTTAGCGTCCGCCGCCATCCGTCCTCCCTCGTCCTGACCCTGCGACCAGGCTAGACGACCTTGGATGATCAGTCGGTCTGCGTCACCTTGTTGAGCCCGCGTGGCGCGTCCGGGTCGATGCCGAGCCTCCTGGCCAGCGCCTCCGTCAGCAGCTGGCCCGGCACGATCAGCCCCATCGGGGCGACCCACTCCGGCAGGGCGGGGCCGTTGAGCGCGGCGGTGCCCGCCTTGGCCAGGGCCGAGCCGCCGCCGATCGTGTAGGCCGCGGCGCCCGCGGCGACGACCCGCTCGGCCAGCGCGACCGTCCCGGGGAGCGTCGGGCTGTTCTCGGCGGCGACCAGCAGCGCCGGGGTGTCGGCGTCGACCACGGCGATCGGGCCGTGCAGCAGGTCCGCGTACGACAGGCCCATGGCGTGCAGGTAGCAGGCCTCCTTGAGCTTGAGCGCGGTCTCCAGCGCGGTGGAGAAGGCCAGCCCGCGCGCGGACACGACCGCGCCGTGCTTGTCGGCCAGGCCGTCGACGACGGCCTCCAGGTCGCCGGGCTCGGCGATCAGCTGCTCGACCGCGCCGGGGACGCGCCGCAGGTCGTCCCGGTCGACGTCCGCGCCCAGGCCGAGCGCGAGCACGGCCAGCGCGGCGAGCTGCGTGGTGTAGGTCTTGGTGGCGGGGACGGCCTTCTCCTCGCCCGCCAGCGTGCAGAGCGCCACGTCGGCGGCCTGCGCCAGCGGGCTGTCCTCGCCGCCGTTGGTGATGCCGACGGTCCTGGCCCCGCACTCCTTCGCCCAGGCCAGCGTCTCGACGATCTCCTCGGTGCGGCCTGACTGGGAGATCGCGACGGCGAGCACGCCCGTCAGGTCGAGCTTGCGCTTGTACGTCGTCGCGATGGAGGGCGCCGCGAGCGCGGCGAGCCGACCGGCGTGCGATTCGACCAGGTAACGGCCGTAGACTGCGGCATTGTCGGAGGTGCCACGCGCGATGAACAGAAGCTGGCGGGTCTCCTCGCCCAGCGCCGTCACCTCGCCGACCCTGGGGAGCAAGGAGTCGAGCGTGGCGCGCAGCGCCTCGGGCTGCTCACCGATCTCGCTGCGCATCTTGGTGGTCATCTCGCGCTCATCCCTCAAATCGTTACCGTCTGGACTTGACCCTGTTTTGCGACATGTGGTCTAGTCCGGACTAGACCAGTACGAACCATAGCCCATTGCCCAGGTCAGATCGAGGGGAGGATCCGTGGCGCACATCGATCCGGACAGCCCGGTGCCCAAGTACTTCCAGCTACGCGAGATCCTGCTGGACCTCATCGACAGCAACGAGCTCAGCATCGGCGCCGCGATCCCTTCCGAACGGGAGCTCTGCCAGCGCTTCGGCCTGTCCAGGATGACGGTCCGGCAGGCCGTCGACCACCTGGTCTCCGAGGGACGCCTGCACCGGGTGCCGGGCAAGGGGACGTTCGTCGCCCGTCCCAAGATCGAACTGGCCCTTCAGCTCACCTCGTTCACCGACGACATGCGCGCCCGCGGCCTGGTGCCCGGCGCGCGCGACCTCGACAGGCGGATCGTCCGGGCGAGCGCCCACCTCGCCAAGGAGCTGGGCATCCAGCCGGGCGAGGAGGTCCACTTCATCGAACGGCTGCGCACCGCCGACGGCGAGCCGCTGTCGATCGAGCGCGCGCACATCCCGGTCAAGCTCGCCCCCGACCTGGGCGACCAGGACCTGTCCGACAGGTCGCTCTACGAACTGCTGGAGAGCCGCTACGGCCTGGTCATGGACGCGGGCGAGCTCACCATCGACGGGGGCATCGCCGACCCGAGCGACGCCGACCTGCTGAAGCTGCCACGCGGCGGCGCCGTGCTGCTGCTGCAGCGCAGGTCCTTCTCCGGGGGCGCCTGCGCCGAGCTGGGCGTGTCGACCTATCGCGCCGACCGCTACCAGCTGCGCACCATTCTGGAAATGCCCGCCAGACGGGGCTGAGGGCCCGACCCGGAGGAACACCCGGTGAACGAGACCACCGCCAAGCCTTCACTGTTAGCGCGCACGATGAACGTGCTCCAGCGGCTGGGACGCTCGCTCATGCTGCCCATCGCCGCCCTGCCGGCCGCCGCGCTGCTGCTCCGCTTCGGCCAGCCCGACATGCTCGGCTCCAACGGCCCCGAGCCGGGCGGACTGGCGGACATGGCCGGGTTCGGGTGGATGAACCACGTCGCCGAGGTGCTCGCCGCCGCGGGCGCGGCGCTGTTCGAGAACCTGCCGATGCTGTTCGCCGTGGGCGTGGCGATCGGGTTCGCGCGCAAGGCCGACGGCTCCACCGCGCTCGCCGCCGTGGTCGGCTACCTGGTCTTCGACCGCGTGACCAAGGTGATGTTCTTCGGCTCCACGATCCGGGACACCGTCCTGATCAGGAAGCTGGAAGGGCAGGGCATCAAGGAGATCGTCGACTACGGCATGCAGAACCCCACCAAGGTGCTCGGCGGCATCATGATGGGGCTGGTCGCGGCCGTGCTCTGGCAGCGCTTCCACCGCATCAAGCTGCCCTCCTGGCTGGCGTTCTTCGGCGGGCGGCGGTTCGTGCCGATCATCACCTCGATCGCGGCGCTGCTCCTCGGCGTGCTCATCGGCTGGATCTGGCCGATACTCGGCGAGTGGATCAGGCACGCGGGCGAGGCCCTGACCACCATCGGGCCACTGGGCACCGGCATCTACGGGCTGATCAACCGGCTGCTGATCCCGTTCGGGCTGCACCACTTCGTCAACTCCATCGTCTGGTACGTGGTGCCGCAGTGCGACGTGGGCGGCCGGGTGCTCGGCGGCGACTGGAACTGCTACTTCGGCGGCGCCCCGCACTCCGGCCAGTTCATGGCCGGGTTCTTCCCCGTCATGATGTTCGCGCTGCCCGCCGCCGCGCTCGCCATGTGGCGGGCCGCGCCCCCGCACCGCAGGGCGGCCGTGGGCGGCATCATGCTGTCAGCCGGGCTCGCCTCGTTCGTCACCGGCATCACCGAGCCGATCGAGTTCGCGTTCATCTTCGTCGCGCCCGTGCTGCTGGTCGTGCACGCCGTGCTCACCGGGCTGGCGATGGCGCTCACCATGCTCATCGGCGGCCAGCTCGGCTTCGGCTTCTCCGCGGGCCTGCTGGACATGCTGCTCAACGCCAGCAAGTCGAACACCGAGAACTTACCCGGCATCCTCGTCCTGGGCGTCGGCTACGGCGTCGTCTACTACGTGGTGTTCAGCTTCCTGATCCGCAGGCTGAACATCATGACCCCGGGGCGCGAGCCCGAACCCGACGTGGACTCCGGCGAGACCTGACCACCTCGCCTTCCGGCTCGTTTCCCCCATCTGGCCGGTGGTAGGAACCCAGCATCCCCCGCTCGTCCGCGGGGGTGATGGATGGACGCGTCGCTCTGGTCGTCGGCGTTCGCGGTGCTCCAGCGCATCGGCCGCTCGCTCATGATGCCCATCGCCGTCCTGCCCGCCGCGGGCCTGCTGTTCCGTTTCGGCCAGCCCGACCTGCTCGGCGCGGACGGTCTCGGCGGCCTCTGGCCGTGGCTGCTCCCGGTGGCGGAGGTCCTGGCGGCGGCCGGTGGCGCGCTCTTCGACAACCTGTCGCTGCTCTTCGCGATCGGAGTCGCCATCGGCTTCGCCCGCAAGGCCGACGGCTCCACAGCCCTGGCCGCCCTGGTCGGCTACCTGGTCTTCGACCGGGTCACCAGGACGCTGTTCTTCGCCGCGGGCTCGGGCGCCGTCTACGACAAGGTCCTGATCATCGCCGTGCGGAACGGCCGCCCCACGCCCGTGCTCGACTACGGCGCCCCGAACCCCACTGGCGTGCTCGGCGGCATCGTCATCGGCCTCACCGCCGCCCTGCTGTGGCAGCGCTTCTACCGCATCACGCTCCCGCCGTGGCTGGCCTTCTTCGGCGGGAGACGGTTCGTCCCCATCATCACCGCCGTCGCGGCGATGCTGCTCGGCGTCCTGTTCGGGCTGGTGTGGCGGCCCGTCGGCGACTGGCTCGTCACCGCAGGCGACTGGCTCTCAGCCCACGGGACGGTGGGCACCGGCGTCTACGGCCTGGCCAACCGCCTGCTCATCCCCGTCGGCCTGCACCACTTCCTCAACACCATCGTCTGGTTCACCCTCCCCGCCTGCCGGGCCGGCGTCAACGGGGCCGCCCGCGACACGGCGGGCGACCTGAACTGCTACTTCGCGGGCGAGCAGGGCGCGGGCATCTTCATGACCGGGTTCTTCCCCGTCATGATGTTCGGCCTCCTCGGAGCGGCGATCGCCATGTGGCGCGCCACCCCGCCCGACCGGCGCAAGGCGGTGGGCGGGATCATGCTGTCGGCCGGGCTGACGTCCTTCGTCACCGGGATCACCGAGCCGCTGGAGTTCGCCTTCATCTTCGTGGCGCCGATGCTGTTCGCCGTGCACGCCGTGCTGACCGGGCTGTCGATGGCGTTGATGGCGCAGCTCGGCGCCCGGCTCGGCTTCACCTTCTCGGGCGGCGCCATCGACCTGCTGCTCAACGCCAGCAAGTCGAACACGCACCGGCTCGGGCTGGTCATCGGGTTCGGAGTGGTCTACTTCGTCGTGTACTACGCCGTCTTCACGTTCCTGATCCGGCGGTTCGACATCCCCACCCCCGGCCGCGAACCTGAGCCCACGACCGCGCCCGGAGGGGGCCCGGACACGACGCCTGGGAAGGAGCCCGGCAGGTAAGCAGGTCCCGGAGGCGTGCTCCGGAGCGTGCGAGTCCCGGCTGACGGGCAGGCGGCGCGGGAAGGATCCCGGCCGATGGGCAGGTGGCGCAGGCGTTCCGGACCGTGGGCTTGGAAAGAGGCCGCCCGCGGCCGGGTTGGGCGCGTGCCGAAACGGTTTGGGCTGCGACGCGCGGGAGTCTGTCGTGGCCGGAAGGTGCGGGCGCGCCGCCGAAGACCGCTCCAACTTGCAGCGATCTTCTTCGCCTAGCCTCCCAAAGGGGGTGCGGGAATCGAAGAAGTTGGCGGCCGATGTATCGCCGGGCCGGGCCGAAAACTCCTCGTAGTGATTCCTTTCCCCCTATGGCATCGAGGACGGAGCCATGTCATCTCTCCCCCGCGTCCACGTCACCCCCGCGCCCGAGCCCGCGTACGACGGCGACCGCGCCACGAACGCCGCACCCGCGACTCAGGGAGCGCTGGCGCTGGATCCACGGCCCTTGGTGTGGGGGCCGCCGGGCGCGACACCGGACGAGCGGCGGCTGCGGCTGCTGGGCCAGGCGCTGGCCGAGGTCCTGACCGGGCGGCGGCCACCGGAGAGCGTCGCCGACCGACTCACCGGCCAGGCCTACCGGGAGCTCCTCAGAGCCGGGCGGATGATCGAGAGCAGGCGCACGCCGTTCGTGGGCAGCCCGCGCGTGACAGAGCCGAGGGACGGGGTGATCGAGATGTGCCTGCTCGTGCACTGCGGCGAACGCGCCCACGTCCTGGCCGTCCGCCTCGAACGGCGCGGCGTCCAGTGGCTCTGCACGGACTTCGAAACCGCCTGAGACACCACACCGAAGGCGCTCACGACGCACACCAAGGCCGCTGACGACGACCCCGCCGGGAATGCGACAGCCCCCGCTCGTTCGAGCGGGGGCTGTCAGAAAGCGTCAGGCCTCGGCGTTCTTCGGGTCGCCGTGGCAGCGCTTGTACTTCTTGCCCGAGCCGCACGGGCACGGCGCGTTGCGCTCGACGTTGCCGTACGCGGCCCGCTCCGCCTGGGTGGTGCGGACGCGGGTGTGCTCGACCTCGCCCTGCTCGCCCGGCGCCGAGTACTCCAGCTCAGCAGGACGCTCCGGGCCGCGCAGGCCGCGGGCGATGATGGAGCGGGTCTCCGCCATCATCGCGTCCTCTTCCTCGACGATCGGGTTCTCCTGGACCTCGACCTCCATGTTGAACAGGAAGCCGACAGAGTCCTCCTTGATGCCCTCGAGCATCGCGGCGAACATCTCGTACCCTTCGCGCTGGTACTCGATCTGCGGGTCCTTCTGCGCGTAGGCCCGCATGCCGATGCCCTCGCGCAGGTAGTCCATCTCGTAGAGGTGCTCGCGCCACTTGCGGTCGAGGACCGACAGGATGACCCGCCGCTCCAGCTCGCGCATGGCCTCGCCGCCGAACTCCTCCTCGCGCCTGGCGTAGGCCTCGAGGGCGTCGGCCTTGACGCGCTCGCCGATGAGGTCGGCGGTGATCTCCTCGCGGCTGCCCGCGGCCTCGACGAGGTCCTCGATCTTGAGGGAGATCGGGTACAGCTCGGCGAACGCCTTCCACAGCTTGTCGAGATCCCACTCCTCGGCGAAGCCCTCGGTGGTGGCGCCCGCGACGTAGCCGTCGATCACGTCGCCGACGAAGCCGCGCACCTGCTCGTGCAGGTCGGCCCCTTCGAGGACGCGGTGGCGCTCGGCGTAGATGACCTTGCGCTGCCGGTTCATCACCTCGTCGTACTTGAGAACTTCCTTGCGGATCTCGAAGTTCTGCTGCTCGACCTGGTGCTGGGCGGACGCGATGGCCTTGGAGACGATGCCGGACTCGATCGGCTGATCGTCGGGGATGTTCAGCCTCGTCATGATCATCTCGACCCTGGCCGAGTTGAACAGGCGCATGAGGTCGTCGCCGAGCGAGAGGTAGAAGCGCGACTCGCCCGGGTCGCCCTGACGACCGGACCGGCCGCGGAGCTGGTTGTCGATGCGCCGCGACTCGTGCCGCTCGGTGCCCAGGACGTACAGGCCGCCCAGCTCGGTGACCTCGTCGTGCTCGGCCTTGACCGCGGCCTTGGCCTTCTCGAGGGCCTCGGGGTAGGCCTTCTCGTACTCGTCGGGGGTCTCGACCGGGTCGAGGCCGCGCTGGCGCAGCTCGAGGTCGGCGCGGAACTCGGAGTTGCCCCCGAGCATGATGTCGGTGCCTCGACCGGCCATGTTGGTGGCCACGGTGACGGCGCCCTTGCGGCCCGCCTCGGCGACGATCGCCGCCTCGCGCGCGTGGTTCTTCGCGTTGAGCACCTCGTGCTGGACGCCCCGGCGCTTGAGCGCCTTGGACAGCCGCTCGGACTTCTCGACCGAGGTGGTGCCGACGAGAACCGGCTGGCCGGCCTCGTGGCGCTCCTTGATGTCCTGGACGACCGCGTCGAACTTGGCGTCCTCGGTCTTGTAGACGACGTCGGCCTGGTCCTTGCGGATCATCGGCCGGTTCGTCGGGATCGGCACCACGCCGAGCTTGTACGTCTGGTGGAACTCGTTGGCCTCGGTGGTGGCCGTACCGGTCATGCCGGACAGCTTCTCGTAGAGGCGGAAGTAGTTCTGGAGGGTGATCGTGGCGAGAGTCTGGTTCTCGTCCTTGATCTGCACGCTCTCCTTGGCCTCGATGGCCTGGTGCATGCCCTCGTTGTAGCGGCGGCCGTGCAGGATGCGGCCGGTGAACTCGTCGACGATGAGGACCTCGCCGTCGGCGACGATGTAGTCCTTGTCCTTCTTGAACAGCTCCTTGGCCTTCAGGGCGTTGTTCAGGAAGCCGACGAGGTGGGTGTGCTCGGGCTTGTACAGGTTGTCGATGCCGAGCCAGTCCTCGACCTTGGAGACGCCGTCCTCGAGGACGCCGACCGTGCGCTTCTTCTCGTCGACGATGTAGTCGCCGGTGCTCTCCTCGCCCGGGTTCTTGGCCTCGACGCCCCTGCGCAGTCGCGGGACGATCTTGGCGAACTCCTGGTACCACTTGCCGGACTGCTCGCCGGGGCCGGAGATGATCAGCGGCGTGCGCGCCTCGTCGATGAGGATCGAGTCGACCTCGTCGACGATCGCGTAGTTGTGGCCGCGCTGCACGCACTCGTCGAGCGACCAGGCCATGTTGTCGCGCAGGTAGTCGAAGCCGAACTCGTTGTTCGTGCCGTACGTGATGTCGGCCTGGTACTGCTTGCGCCGCTCCTCGGGCTGCTGCCCCGACAGGATCATGCCGACCTCGAGGCCGAGGAAGCGGTACACCCGGCCCATGTTCTCGGCACCGACCTTGACCAGATAGTCGTTGACGGTGATGACGTGCACGCCCTTGCCCGACAGCGCGTTCAGGTAGGCGGGCAGGGTACAGGTCAGGGTCTTGCCCTCACCGGTCTTCATCTCGGAGATGTTGCCCAGGTGCAGGCTCGCGCCGCCCATGATCTGCACGTCGAAGTGACGCTGGCCGAGCACGCGGCGGGCCGCCTCGCGCACGGTCGCGAAAGCTTCGGGAAGCAGATCGTCTAGAGACTCACCGTCGGCGTGTCGCTGTTTGAACTCATCCGTCAGAGCGCGCAACTCCGCGTCGGACAGGCTCGTGAAGTCGTCCTCAATGGAGTTGACCTGGTCGGCGATCCGCTTGAGCTTGCGCAGAGTCTTGCCTTCGCCGGCACGTAGGATCTTGTCGAGAATGGCTGCCACTTTATGTAAAGCTCCTCGCAGGTCTACCCCGGCGGCGCCGCCAGGAGGAGAGGCTGAGACAAACTTCCCCGTTGCCATCGTAGGCGGTTCGGCAACCAGACACAGCCACCGCGACGACGAGAGCGCCGGGTGGGTCTGGGAGGATGGGGGCAAGGCAGAGAGTATGCCGGTAGATAGCCGGTTCGCACCAAAAGCGGGTAATCCGGCAAAGGAAGGATTTGTCATGGTCGAGGGGAAGAAGTCGGGGCACGCGGAGAACCTCGGCAGCCACGGCGGTCGCGCGTCGTCCTGGCTGGCGGTCACCGTGATGCTGGCCGGCTTCGTCATCGGCGGGTACGCGCTGACCGTCACGAACTGGACGCTGATCTGGATCGGCGTCGGCGTCTTCGTCGTGGGCGCGATCCTCGCCCTGGTATTCGACATCTTCACCGACGTCGTGATCGACTCGCCGCGGGTGGGCATGCGCGCAGAAGACCACCGCTGACACCCGAGCTCCGCAAGCCCCGCGAGCTTTGTGAGCCCTGCGAAATTCGCGAGCTCCGCGAGCTCTGCGGACTTCGGCGAGCCCCGCTGGCTCCGCGAGCGTTCTGAGCCCTGCGGGATCCACGGGGATTTGTCGGATCTGCGGGCGCGAGCTCCAGTGGGCGGGCATCCGGTTCTGTCGGTGCCCGCCGCTACCATTCCCGGCATGCTTCGCCGTATCGTCACACGCGTCTCAGCGCCATGACCGAGCTGTCGGCCGACGAGGCCCGCAGGGTCATCCTCCACGCACAGGGGTTCATCGGGGCGGAAGCCCGCAAGGGCGGCGTGCACGGCATGCTCCGCAGGCTCGGCGCGGTGCAACTCGACACGATCTCGGTGCTCGCCCGCTCCCACGAGCTGGTCGCCTACGCGCGCCTGGGCGCGGTGGGCAGGCAGAAGGTCGAGCGGGCCTACTGGCACAATCCCGCCCAGAGCTTCGAGTACTGGTGCCACGCCGCCTGCATCCTGCCGATCGAGCACTGGCCGCTGTACTCCTTCCGCCGCCGCGCCTTCCGCGAGCGCCGCTACCGCTGGCACGAGGTCCCCGACCACGTCGGCGAGCTCCTCCAGCAGGCCCGCGACGCCGGCTCGCTCACCACCACCGACGTCGGCGGCGGCAAGAACGGCGGCCCGTGGTGGGACTGGTCCGACTCGAAGATCGGCCTGGAGTGGCTGCTCGACATCGGCGAGCTGGTCTGCAGCCGGCGCGTCGGCTGGCGCAGGGTCTACGAGCCGGCCGAGCGCGTGGTCCCCGCCGAGCTCCTGGGCGAGGAGCTGTCCGACGAGGAGTGCGTGGTGCGGCTGGCGGGCATCGCGGGCCGCGCGCTGGGCGTCGCCACCAGGGGCGATCTGGTCGACTTCCTGCGGCTCAAGGGCCGCTACGCCGAGATCCTCGACGAGGCCCTGCTCAGCGGCGCCGCCGGGCTCGTTCCGGTGACCGTCGGCGGCTGGCCGTCCAGGGGCACGGCGACGAAGGCGACGGCCGGGAAGCGGGCTGTCAGCGGGGCGACGGCGGGCAAGGGGGCGCACGCCTGGGCCGACCCGGCGGCGCTCGAGACGGAGGCGCGCGGAAGGCACCGCACGGCCCTGCTGTCGCCGTTCGACTCGCTGATCTGGCACCGGGGCCGCACCGAGCGGGTGTTCGGCTTCAGGTACCAGCTGGAGCTGTACGTCCCCAAGCACAAGCGGGTGCACGGCTACTTCACCATGCCGGTGCTCGCCGGTGGCCGCCTGATCGGCCGCGTCGACCCGGCCCGCGACGGCACCACGCTCGTGGCCAGGCAGCTCAGCCTCGAACCCGGGCTCACCGGCGCGCGATGGGCCGACGCGCTGCGCGACGCGCTGTGGTCGGCCGCCGACTGGGTGGGCTGCGACTCCGTGCGGGTCGAGAAGGCCGATCCCGCGCTCGCAGCCCACCTGGAGTCGGACGTCAGGTGATCTCCAGCATCCGTTCGCGCACCGCGTAGACCACGGCCTCCATGCGCGAATGGAGCTGCAGCTTGTCGAGGATGTTCCGGACGTGGTTCTTCACGGTGTTCTCGGAGATGAACAGCTGCTTGGCGATCTCGCGGTTGTTCAACCCCTTGGCCACCAGGCGCAGCACCTCCATCTCCCGGTCGGTCAACCGGGGCACCGGCAGCTGGGGTGGGCGCTCGGCCTCCTTGCGGCTCATGTTCGCGAACTCGCTGATGAGCTTCGCCGCCATCGCCGGGTTGATTAAGGACTGGCCCTCGTGCACCCCGCGCACCGCCGCCGGGACGTCGTTGATCTGCACGTCCTTCAGCAGGTAGCCCGTCGCGCCGGCCTTGATGGCCTCGAAGAGGTCCTCCTCCTCGTCGCTGACCGTCAGCATGATGATGCGGGTGCTGGGGACGGAGGCCTTGATGCCCTTCGTCGCCTCGATGCCGTCCTGTCTGGGCATGCGCACGTCCATCAGGGCCACGTCGGGCATGAGGCGATCGGCCAGTTCGACCGCCTCCTGCCCGTCGCTCGCCTCGCCGACCACCTCGATGTCCGGCTCGGCGGCCAGCGCCAGCGCCAGACTCCGCCGGATGAGCTCGTGGTCGTCCACGATCAGCACGCGGATCGGCTCGCTGCCTGACGCGCGGGCCTCGCCGGACTCCGTCACGAGGCCTCCTCGGTCCGCCTCGTGGCTGTCTTCTTCTCGCTTCGCTCGCTCATGTACACCGGACTGAGCTCGCTCACGTCTCCTCCTCGTCGGGGGGCCAGAGCCGTTGGACCGCCAATGATGGCACGGGTTCCGCGGTTCCAGGGTGGTCGAGAAGATCTTCCTATCGGACGGTCAGGGCTCGACGAGCCGTAGCACGCCGTAGTTGTAGCCGCGCCGGCTGTACACCACGCACGGCTGACCGCTCTCCTTGTCACGGAAGAGGTAGAAGTCGTGGCCGACCAGCTCCATCTCGAGGAGGGCCTGGTCGATGGTCATGGGTTCCGCTCGGTGGTACTTCTCCCGGACGATGAGCGGACCCTCACCGTCCATCTCGATCGGGACGATGTCGCCGTATTCTCTGTCGTCGGGCAGGAGGTCCTCTTCGGACTCGGCCTGCTCGGGGACCAGCGTGGCCTTTTCCTGGGGCAGTTCGGCGACGTCGGGAAGCGTCGCGGTGATCTCTGCCACGGAGGGCGGGCAGTGGTTGCCGTGGTGTACCTTGCGGCGGTCGGCGAGCCGCCTCAGGCGGCCCTCCAGCTTGTCGAGGGCGATGTCGAGGGCGGCGAACCTGTCGTCGGCGGAGGCCTCTGCGCGGATCGCGGGCCCCCGGGAATGAATGGTCAGCTCGACGCGCTCCCGCTGGCTCGCGAGGCGCGGATTGCGCTCCTTCGACACCTCCACATCGACTCTGATGAGTTTGTTGTCCAGACGCTCGATCCTGGCCAGCTTGGTCGTCACTTGGTCGCGGAACCGATCACTCACTCCTGTGTGCCGGCCCTTGACGATGATGTCCATGCAACAGCCCCCCTTCGGTCTAACGACTGAGAAAGAGCGCCCGACGACGTGCGTGCCGGGCGGGGTCTTCTGTCTGCCTTCCTGTCACCGTTACCCTCTTCCGACGTGTAGTCACCGGGAACTCGGAGGGCACCCGCCCGGCCGACCTGGTCTTCGACCCCACATCCGCCTGCTGAGGATTTCGCGGCTCTGATGCCACTACTGCCCTTCTCTTCTGACGGGGGACATCTGGACCCCCGGGAAGGCAGGACTTACCCCTAAGCCGCACCGTGATCGGTCGACAAAGAGTCGCCTTACGTGGACCGTTTTGCCTGCGGCTGGCATCGGCTAGCAGAGCCGGGGACCCCGACCCTGCGCAACCACGGACCCGAACGGGTGCCATGTCAGAACGCTATCCGCATCCAGGGCGAATGTCAGCCTGAGGATCGACCGAAGGATCACTTTCCGTGAGTTTCTCTTGGAGTTACGGGCCAGATGGATGCCCTGGTTGCGGACATGCTTCCAGCGTAGTCTCCCTGACGCCGGAGTGCTGAGCAGCGGGGCGGCCCGCCTGTGGATAGCGACATGTGACTCTTACGGCTCATGGCGGGCGAGCCCCGTCTTCACACAGGGTTACCGTAAACACTGTCAAGATCTTCGGCGTGTCGCGGCGACCGTGGCTGCCAACGGCACCCCGGCACCGCCCGCGCGCAGCGCCCTGGCGGCCTCCGCCAGGGTGGAGCCTGTGGTCACGATGTCGTCCACGAGCACCACAGCGGGCGCTGGAGCGCCTGGGGCGGCTCGGGTCATGCGGAGGGACCCTGCGAGGTTGGCGGCCCGCTCCGTGGCGCTCAGCCCCGCCTGGTCGGCCACCCGCCGGGCGTGCGCGAGCGCGGGCCACAGCTCGGCCCGGTGGCCGAGCGCCCGCAGATCCCGGACGGCGAGCGCCGCCAGCCCGCCGACGGGGTCGTGCCCCCTCGCCAGAACCGCCCGCCGCCCGCTCGGCACCGGCACCACCGCGAACCAGGGCACGGGACGCCGGGCCAGCGCGCAGGCGACGGTGTACGCCAGCACCCGGGCCAGCGCGCCCGCCAGGGCCGCCTCCCCGCGCTCCTTGTAGGCGACGACGGCCCTGCGCACCGGCCCTTCGTAGTCGGTGCCCGACCAGCACTCGGCGACCCCGCCGACGGCCACCCGCGGCGCGGGCTCGGGGACCAGGCAGGTTCCGCAGAGCCGGGAACCCGACGCGCCGCACGCCACGCACGGCTGGGGCAGGACGAGATCGAGCAGGGCGGTCAGCACGCCGGCCAGCATGCCGCCGCCCACCGACGTTTTCCGCCACGCCCAGCCCGGCGGCGGCCTCAGCCCAGGGGAAAGATCGGGGGGCCGACGTCGGCGTTGATCTTGGGGCTCCAGCCCTGCTTGTCGAGGTTGAACTCCAGGATCTCGTCGGCCGTGTTGCCGAGGATGCGGTCGCCCAGCGCGGCCAGCGACTCGAAGCGGTCCTTGTAGCCCGGGAGCGTCTCCGTCGTGCCGTCGCCGACGTTGACCTCCTTCACGGTCTGGCTCGCCTTGTTGTTCGACAGGACGAGCAGGTGTTCGCCGTCGTGCCAGGCGATGTCCGTGATCTCGTCCTTGCCCTGGCTGTCAGGCAGCACCAGGGGCTGGAAGTTGGCCAGCATGGGCGAGCCGGCCGACCGGGCGAGCGCGCCCACGCGGACCTCGTTCTTGCCGATCGTGACCGCGACCCTGACGCCGTCCCTGGCGATCCGCAGGCTGGTCACGTCCAGGCCGTCGAGCGCGGGGGCGGCGATGCGCTCGGCGCCCCTCCCCCCGGACGGGTAGCAGCGCAGCACGGCGCCGCTGCGCCTGTCGTAGGTCCACAGGGTGCCGTCCCTGTGCCAGCTGGGAGGAGTGAGGTCCTGGTAGTCGCCCTGGATCCAGCGCTCCCACTTGCCGTCGGCGGCGACCCGCGAGACCCAGATGCCGCCCGCCTTCGACCTGGCGGCGACCAGGTCGCCCTGGGCGGAGACGGTCAGGTCGGTGTTGGCGGTGTTGGGCTGGCCCGCCGGGCCCTGGACCGGGAGCCCTGGCCCCTCCTGGTCGATCGAGCGGACCGCGCCCCTGCTGGTGTAGTACGCCTGGCTGACGGCGGGGTCCTGGCCGGTGTCCTTGAGGTTGGCCTCGACGGTCATCGGCTCCGCCGTGTCGCCGTCGAGGTGGACCTCGATCTCGCGGCCGTTGACCACGTTGTTGTCGCTCAGGCTCCATCGGAGCTGGAGCTTCAGCGGACGTTCGATCTCCTCGTACGCGGCCAGCGGCCCCGACAGGGTGATCACCACGCGCTCGTCGGCCTGCCTGACCGACACGACCCGCATCTCGGGCGGGAAGACGCTGTAGACCGCGCCCTGCAACGCCTGGCTCGGCCCCTTGAGCAGGCGTTCGACGATGGTCTCCGCGAAACTCTCCGTCGGCCTGACGCGCAGCCGCACCCGGTCGACGACGAGCCTGTTCGTGTCGGTTCCCTCACTGCCCGGCGGGCTGTTGAGGTAGTAGAGGTTGGTGGCGCGGTAGGCGCGGTCGACGTCGGCGCGGGTGAGCAGCAGGCCGCGCACCGGCCTGCCCGTGTCGGGGTCGGTGATCGAGGCGATGCGGTAGCCGCCCTGGGGGGTCTTGACGACGGTGAACTTCCAGGACAGGTCGGCGTTGGCCGGCACGTACCTGTCGTCGTCCTCGATGCGGGCGACCTGGGTGCCGGTGAGCGTGAACGCGCTCTGCTCGGCGGTGTTCTTGGGGTCGAACGCCAGCTTGTACCCGTTGTCGATCACCGTCACCGGGCCGTCCGGGCTCCAGGCGTGCTGCGCCTCGGGCGTCAGGTACTGCATCAGCACCCGCGTGTCGCCGTCGTAGGCGGCCATGGCGGCGCGCAGGCCGTCGACGACCTGCTGGGGGGACCACCTCGGCCGCGGCGGGATGGCGATCATGCGCTGGAACGGCTTGCTCATCGAGCCGCCGCCGTCGCCCTCGTCGATGGTGAAGGGGCCGCTCACCGGGATCACCGCGCAACCCGAGCTCGCGCACGCGATGGCGGCCGCGACGGCGATCGCGGCGCCGAGCCGGTTAGTCCTCGTCATGGCCGTCATAACCACCGTCGTAGACACTCTCGTAACCGCCGTCACCCGAGGCGGGCAGCAGCACCGGCGTCATGTGGCCGCGCCACGTCCGCCGCATCTCGATCTCCGGCGGGACGAGCGACAGCGGCGACCCCTTCAGGTCGGCCCCGGCGCTCCTGGGCAGCGTCAGCCGGAACTGCGAGCCCTCCCCCTGCTGACCCCACGCCTGCAGCCAGCCGCCGTGCAGCGTGGCGTCCTCGCGGGAGATGGCCAGGCCGAGCCCGGTGCCGCCGATGGTCCTGGCCCGCGACGGGTCGGCGCGCCAGAACCGGTCGAAGACCATGGTGTCCTCGCCAGGCTTCAGCCCGATCCCGTGGTCGCGGACGGCGACCGCCACGGAGTCCCTGTCGGCGCCCACGGTCACCACGACGTCGCGGCCCTCGCCGTGCTCGATGGCGTTGAACAGCAGGTTGCGCAGGACGCGCTCGACCCGGCGGTTGTCGATCTCGGCCATGCACGGCTCGTTGGGCAGCCGCAGCTCGAAGCGGGTCGCGTGGCGCTCGGCCAGCGCCTCGGAGTCGGCGATGGCGCGCAGCACCACGTCGCGCACGTCCACCGAGTCGAGGTCGAGGGTGGCGGCGCCCGCGTCGTAGCGGCTGATCTCCAGCAGGTCGGCGAGCATCGACTCGAAGCGTTCGAGCTGGGCCTGCATGAGCTCGGCGGAGCGGGAGGCCATCGGGTCGAAGTCCTCCCGGGCGTCGTAGAGCAGGTCGGCGGCCATCCGGACGGTGGTCAGCGGGGTGCGCAGCTCGTGCGAGACGTCGGAGACGAACTGCCGCTGCACCTGCGACAGCTCCTCCAACTGGTGGATCTTGAGCGCCAGGTTGGCGGCCATCTCGTTGAACGAGGTCGCCAGGCGGGCCAGGTCGTCCTCGCCGCGCACCTTGAGCCGCTCGTCGAGCTTGCCGGACGCGAGGCGCTCCGCGGCCTGGCGGGCCAGCCGCACCGGGGTGACGACCTGGCGGGTCACCAGGTAGGCGATGGCGGCGAGGAGGAGCACGAGCCCGAAGCCCACCACCACGATGGCCAGCCGGACGTTGGACAGCATCTGCTCTTCTTCGCCGAACGGGAAGAAGTGGTAGACCTCGTAGACCTCGCCCGAGTTCAGGTGGACCAGGCCGCCGATCACCAGCGTGGGCTTGGCCTGGACCTCGCCGGTGAACTGGATGGGCCCGAGGTAGGCCTGCGCCTTGTCGTAGTTGCTCTTCTGCTCCAGCCGCTGCCTCAGGCTGGTCGGCAGGTTCTCCGGCATCACGTTGCCGGAGGCGCGCGACCCACGGGGGCTGTCGTTGAGGATCAGCACCTCGTAGCGCTTCTTCGAGCCGTTGTCGCCCGAGCCGGTGATGGTGTCCATGACCTGGTCGAGCACTTCCGGCCTGGTGCTGGCGTCGGGGCCCTGGTCGTCGGCCTTCTGGTTGAGCGCGTCGGCGATCTGGACGCGGTCGGCGAACGCCTCGTTGGCCGAGGAGCTCTGACGGCTGGCGACGACCGACTTGTTGATCTGGTCGGACAGGAAGGTGCCGAGCACGACGACCACGATCACCGAGATGACCAGCGTGCTGGTGACCACCTGGAGTTGAAGGGAGCGGCGCCAGAGCCGCCGCAGCCTGCCCGCCGCACGCCGCGCTCGCCGCCGGACTCCGCCCAGCATCTGGCGGAGTGTCCGGCGGCGCGACCGGGGCTTCTTCGTCGGGGGCATCGCCTGGGGGTCGCGCGGCTGGCTTAGGCCGGCCCGGCCTTGTAGCCGACGCCGCGCACGGTCACCACGATCTCGGGATGCTCGGGGTCCTTCTCGATCTTGGCCCTGAGCCGCTGCACGTGCACGTTGACCAGCCGGGTGTCGGCCGCGTGGCGGTAGCCCCAGACCTGCTCGAGCAGGACCTCGCGGGTGAACACCTGGCGCGGCTTGCGTGCCAGCGCGACGAGCAGGTCGAACTCGAGCGGCGTGAGGTTGATCGTCTCCTCGCCCCGCTTGACCGAGTGCCCGGCCACGTCGATGGTGATGTCGCCGATCTGCAGGATCTCGGGCGTCGGCTCGTCGGTGCGGCGGAGCCTGGCGCGCACCCGCGCGACGAGCTCCTTCGGCTTGAACGGCTTGACGATGTAGTCGTCGGCCCCGGACTCGAGCCCCAGCACGATGTCGATCGTGTCGCTCTTCGCGGTGAGCATGACGATCGGGACACCCGACTCCGCCCTGATCCTGCGCGCCACGTCGATGCCGTCGGCACCGGGCAGCATCAGGTCGAGCAGAACCAGGTCGGGGCGGGTATCTCGGAACGCGTCGAGAGCCTTGTCTCCATCGGAAACAAAGGATGGTTCGAAGCCCTCGCCGCGCAGCACGATGCCGAGCATCTCAGCGAGAGCGGCATCGTCGTCGACGACCAGCACGCGACCTTTCATGGCCCCTCATTCGTTCTACGCATTCTGGGACATACCAGTACGATTGATGAAGGTTACCCTTGGTCGGCTCATGAGAGAGACATGAGACCGCGCAAAAGGCAAAATTTCCCTCGACACCTTCACCGCCTTCTCAGTCTGCGGTAACAGACCGACATTCGACCATCCCTGTTACAGATCCAAGACAGGAAAGGCCCTGGAATGCGGGCAAGGCGGGCCGGCGAATCGAGGCCGTGACACCAATGCCCCTTCCACCATGCCAGGATTGGGATATGTCTGACGGTCACGGTCCCTCTCCCGAGACGCCTCCAGGCTGGGCCACGGAGCAACCTCCTCCGTACGGCGCCCCGTCGGCGTCGCCGTGGACCGCCCCCGGCTCCCACCAGCAGCAGATTCCGTACAGCCCCCAGCAACCCCCGCCCCCCGGCTACGGCTACGGATACGGCCCGCACCCGCCCGCGCTGCGCCCCGGGATCATACCGCTGCGCCCGCTCGGCCTCGGCGACATCCTCGACGGCACCATCAAGCTCGTGCGCTCCAACCCCAAGGCGGTGCTGGGGCTGTCGGCCATCGCGGCGGTGCTCGCGGCGGTGCCCGTCGCCGTGGGGCAGGCGCTCCTGGTCGGCAGGATGGGCGAGGCGCTGACCAATCCCGATTACCTGCCGGACGACCCCACCGCCGCCTACGGCGGCGCCCTCGCGCAGTACGGCGGCACGCTCGTCTCCTACGCGGTCAGCTTCGTCGTGGTGACCATCCTGACCGGCGTGCTGACCCGCATCCTCGGCCGGGCCGTGTTCGGCGGCAGCATCACCGCCGCGGAGGCGTGGCGGCTCACCAAGGGCCGCATCCCCGCGCTGTTCGGCGTGGTGGGGCTGATGGCGGTCATCATGCTGGTGCCACTGGCCGTCATCGCGCTGGTGTTCGTCGCGTTGATCATGAGCGGCGCGGGCAGCGGCTCCGGTCAGGCGGGCGCGCTGCTCGGGCTCGGCCTGGTGTTCATGCTCCTGTACATCGGCTACGCGCTGTACTTCCGCACCCGCTTCGCGCTGGCGGCGCCCGTCGTGGTGCTGGAGGGCCGGGGCCCGCTCGACGCGATGCGCCGTTCGTGGAACCTGGTCACCGGCGATTTCTGGCGGGTGTTCGGCATCCTGCTGCTCACCTCGCTCCTCGTCGGGCTGGTCGCGACCATCCTGCAGGTGCCCTTCACCTTCATGGGCACCCTGTTCGGCATGCTCGGCGGCGGCACGGCGCTGTCCGCGGTGCTGGCCGCGGTGCTGATCGCGATCGGCGGCACGCTCGGCGCGATGATCACCTACCCGTTCGAGGCGGGCGTGTCCGGCCTGCTGTACGCCGACAGGCGGATGCGCAGCGAGGCGTTCGACCTCGTGCTCCAGACGGCCGCCATCGAACAGCAGCAGCAGGGCTGGGTGCACGCCTCGGCCGACGACCTCTGGCACCCGAGCAACTCCGCCAGGTCGTGAACCCGATCAGCCGGGAGGAGGCAGCGCGCAGGGCCGCGGAGGAGCTCCTCAAGCCCGGGTACGAGCAGGAGTCGCTGTTCGACCAGCTCTATCGGCGCTTCATGCAGTTCGTCGGCGACCTGATGGACTCCGCGGCGGGCGGCGGCACGACCGGCGGCGTCATCGCCGCCGCGGTCATCGTGCTGATCATCATCGGCGTGATCGTGCTGGTCGCGTGGCGGCTGCGCCATGCGTCCAGGAACGCCGCGGGTCAGGCGACGGCGCTGTTCGGCGAGCGGGCGCTGAGCGCGGCCGAGCACCGCGCGGCGGCAGAGCGGCTCGCCGCCGAAGAGCGCTGGACCGAGGCGATCCAGGAGCGGCTCCGCGCCATCGCCCGCGACCTGGAGGAACGCGCCCTGGTCGACGGGATGCCCGGCCGCACGGCCGACGAACTGGCCGCGGAGGCAGGGCTCGCGCTGCCCGGTTTCGCCGCTGAGCTGACGGCTGCCGCCCGCTCGTTCGACGACGTCACGTACGGCGGCGTCCCCGGCACCGAGGCGGCCTACCGCGACATGTCCGCCCTCGACGAGCGGCTCCGCCAGGCCCGCCCGGTTCCCCTGGGAGGTCCGGCGTGAGCCTCGGCCTGCGTCCGGCGGAGACACCCGCCGCCTCCTCCTCCGTCTCGCCCACCGCGCGCTCCATCTGGCGGTCCAGCCGGGTGGCCGTCGCGCTCGGGCTGATCATCGTGCTGGCCGCCGTCCTCGCCGTACTCCTCAGGCCGGGAGCGGGCGAGTCCCGTCGCCTCGACCCGGCCGACGGCTCGCTGGCCGGCTCCAGGGCGCTCGCCGCGCTGCTGCGCGCCCGCGGCGTCACCGTCAACAGGGTCGACTCGCTGGAGGCCGCGAGCTCCGCGGGCTCGGCGGGCGGGCTGCTGCTGGTCACCGACACCGCGTACATCGACACCTTCCAGCTGGCCCGCATCCCCGGTGACCGGGTGGTCGTCGGCGACGTGGGCGGGCTCGGCGCGCTCGCCCCCGATGTCGACACGGTGCGGGGCGGCGCCAGGGAACGCTCGCGCGAGCCCGAGTGCCGGCTGCCCGCCGCCACCCGCGCGGGCAGCGCGTACCTCGGCGGGTCCGCCTTCACCGGCCCGGCCGGCTCCACCGGCTGCTACCCGGCGGGCGACGGCTGGACCCTGATCAGCTACCCCAACGCGGGCGGCACCACCACCGTGCTGGGCAGCGGCTCCTTCATGACCAACCAGCGCCTGGCCGAGGACGGCAACGCGGCCCTGGCGCTGAACCTGCTCGACCGGGGCAAGCCCGTCACCTGGCTGGTCCGGGCCGAGACCCCGCCCGTCGGCCGGCTGCCCGGCCCGGAGGGGAAGTCGATCTACGAGCTGATGCCCGCGGGCGTCCCGTGGGCCGTGCTGATGGGCTGCCTCACCGTGATCCTGGTCGCGTTCTGGCGGGGCAGGCGGCTCGGTCCCGTCGTGACCGAGCGGCTGCCCGTCGTGGTGCGGGCCGCCGAGACGGTCGAGGGGCGGGGCCGGCTCTACCGGGCCAGGCGGGCCAGGGCCAGAGCCGCCGACTCGCTCAGAGCGGGCACGGTCGACAGGCTGACGCCCCGGCTGGGGCTCGGCGCCGGCGCGGGCCGGCACGAGGTGGTGGCGGCGCTGGCCGCCCGCACCGGGCAGGACCCGCAGCAGGTCGGCGCCGCGCTGTACGGCCCGCCGCCCGTCGACGACGCCGGCCTCGTGGCCCTGGCCGGATACTTGGACGCCATCGAAAGGACGGTCAGTGAACATTGACGAGACCACCCGCACGGCGGGCCACGGCGACTCGGCCAGGGAGGCGCTCGGCGCGCTGCGCGCCGAGGTGTCCAAGGCCGTGGTCGGCCAGGACGCGGTGGTGACCGGGCTGGTCATCGCGCTGCTGTGCAGGGGGCACGTGCTGCTCGAAGGCGTGCCCGGCGTGGCCAAGACGCTGATGGTGCGGACCCTGTCCGCGGCGCTGTCGCTGGACTTCAAGCGGGTGCAGTTCACCCCCGACCTGATGCCGGGCGACGTCACCGGATCGCTGATCTACGACGCGAAGACCGCCAGGTTCGAGTTCCGCGAGGGGCCCGTCTTCACCAACCTGCTGCTGGCCGACGAGATCAACCGCACCCCGCCGAAGACGCAGGCCGCGCTGCTGGAGGCGATGGAGGAGCGGCAGGTCAGCGTGGAAGGCGACGCGCGTCAGCTGCCCGACCCGTTCGTGGTGTGCGCGACGCAGAACCCCGTCGAGTACGAGGGCACCTACCAGCTCCCCGAGGCGCAGCTCGACCGGTTCCTGCTCAAGCTGACCGTGCCGCTGCCGCCGCGCGAGCACGAGATCTCGGTGCTCGAACGGCACGCGCGCGGCTTCGACCCGCGCGACCTGTCGGAGATCAAGCCCGTCGCCACCGCCGCCGACCTCGCCGCCGGGCGCGAGGCGGCCGCGCAGGTGCACGTGGCGCCCGAGGTGCTCGGTTACATCGTGGACGTGGCCAGGGCCACCAGGAACTCGCCGTCGCTGCAGCTCGGCGTCTCGCCGCGAGGCGCGACCGCGCTGCTGGCCGCCGCCCGCGCCTGGGCCTGGCTGTCGGGCCGCGCCTACGTCACCCCCGACGACGTGAAGGCCCTTGCGCGGCCCGCGCTGCGGCACCGCGTCCAGCTCCGTCCGGAGGCCGAGCTGGAGGGCGCGACCGCCGACGGGCTGCTCGACGGCATCCTGGCCTCGGTCCCGGTCCCGCGCTGATGGCTCTGACCGGACGCGCCGGGCTGGTCGCGGCGCTCGGGATCGTGGTGGTGCTGCTCGCGCCGCAGCCCGGGGCCGCGCTGGCCGGGGTCTGCCTGCTGCTGGCCGCCGCGGTCATCGTGGACCTGGTGTTCGCGGGCGCGGTCCGCCCGCTGCGCCTCCACCGCTCCGGCGACACCCTGGTGCGGCTCGGCCAGGCGGCCCAGGTCGAGCTGGTCGTGGAGAACCCGGGCGGCAGGCGGGTACGCGGCCTGCTCAGAGACGCCTGGCCGCCGTCCGCCGGCGCCACACCCCGCGTCCTCGAGCTGAACGTGCCCGCCGGAGAGCGCCGCCGCCTCGTCGTGACCCTCACCCCCACCAGGCGGGGCGACCGGGGGTCCGTGGCGGTCACCGTGCGCTCGCTCGGCCCGCTCGGGCTGGCCGCGCGGCAGGGCACCCACCGCGCGCCGTGGTCGGTGCGCGTGCTGCCGCCGTTCCTGTCGCGCAAGCACCTGCCGTCCCGCCTGGCCAGGCTGCGCGAGCTGGACGGCCAGCACCCCGCGCTGGTGCGCGGCCAGGGCACCGAGTTCGACTCGCTGCGCGAGTACGTGGTGGGCGACGACGTCCGCTCGATCGACTGGCGGGCCAGCGCGCGCCGGCACGACGTGGTCGTGCGCACCTGGCGGCCGGAGCGCGACCGGCGGGTGCTGATCGTGATCGACACCGGACGGACGTCGGCCGGACGCGTGGGCGACGCACCCGTCCCGATGGCCGGGGCTCCGGCACGCGGGAGCGGGCTGCTGGTCAGGCCCGACCCGCGCCCGGCGCCCGGCTGGCCGCGGCTCGACTGGTCGATGGACGCGGCGCTGCTGCTGGCCGCGCTCGCCGCCAAGGCCGGCGACCAGGTGGACTTCCTGGCCTACGACCGGGCGGTACGCGCCTGGGTGGCCGGGGCGTCCCGCACCGAGCTGCTGTCGTCGCTGGTCAACGTGATGGCGCCGATCGAGGCCGAGCTGGTCGAGGCCGACTCGCAGGGGATGGTGGCGGCCATCCTGTCGCGGGCCAAGCGGCGCTGCCTGGTCGTGCTGCTGACCGACCTGAACGCGGCGGCGCTGGAGGAGGGGCTGATGCCGGTGCTGCCGCAGCTCTCCTCGCGGCACCTGGTGCTGGTGGCGGGCGTGTCCGACCCTCGGGTGGCGGCGATGGCCGCGCAGCGGGCGACGGCCGAGCAGGTGTACGACGCGGCGGCGGCCGAGCACACGCAGCTCGAACGCAGGCGCATCACCGCCAGGCTGCGCCGCCACGGCGTCGAGGTGGTCGACGCGCCCCCGGACGACATCGCCCCGGCCCTGGCCGACGCCTATCTGGCCCTGAAGGCGGCAGGCCGCCTCTAGGACGCGCCTCCGGGCGGGTTCGCCTGCTCAGGCGGTCGGGGCCACGTCCGGGGCGCGTTCGAGGTCGCCGGTCTCGTTCTGGCGGAGCGCGCGGCGTCCGAAGACCACGACGTAGGCGAGGAACGCCCCTTCGGCCAGCACCCCGATGCCGATCCGCGCCGCGGTCGGCAGCCCCGACGGGGTGACGAACGCCTCGATCAGCCCCGACACGAACAGCACCGCGACCAGGGCGAGCGCCACGGTCATCACCGCCCTGCCCTGCTCGGCCAGGGCCTCGACACGTCTGCGCGGCCCGGGGTCGATGACCGTCCACCCCAGGCGCATGCCCACGGCGGCCGCCAGGAAGACCGCGGTGAGCTCCAGCAGCCCGTGCGGGGTGATGAGCCCGAAGAAGATGTCCAGCTTGTCCCTGGACGCCATCAACCCGGCGGAGATGCCGACGTTCGAGACGTTCTGCCACAGGACGAACGGAATCGGCAGCCCGAGAAGGATCGCGTAGATGATGACCTGGGCGGACACCCAGGCGTTGTTGATCCACACCTGACCGGCGAAGGAGGCGGCGGGGTGCTCCGAGTAGTAGTCGGCGAAGTCGTGCTCGACCAGCCGGGTGATCTCCTCCGGCGAGGCGATGGACGCCTGCACCTGCGGGTCGCCCGCGACCCACGCCCCGAGCACCCACGACACCGCGACGCACGCCACCGCCGTGGCCAGCCACCACCACCTCGCCCGGTAGGCGACCACGGGGAACGACACCGTGAAGAACCTGGTCAGCTCGCGCCAGGCGGGCGTGTGCGCGCCCGTCACCGCCGACCTGGCCCTGGCGACCAGCGCCGACAGGCGGCCCGCCAGCATCGCGTCGCTGGAGCCGGACCGTACGATGGACAGGTGTGTGGACACGCGCTGGTAGAGGTCCACCAGCTCGTCGACCTCCGCGCCGGTCAGCGTGGAGCGGTGCTTGACCAGGTGCTCAAGCCTGTCCCAAACCGGGCGGTGTGCGGCGACAAACGCATCAATGTCCACCGGACCATTGTGGACGGTCATCACCCGGCCCGTTGCCGTTAGGCTCCACGTATGTCAGAGGTTGTGACGGGCGACGCCGTCGTCGTCGAGGTACGGGTGGCGCAGATGCCGTCGCGGGCGCTCGCGCTCATCATCGACATGGTGTTGCAGATCACCGTGCTGATCGTGTCCTTCGTGCTGCTTGAGGCGTTCGCCCTGGTCTCTGACGCGGCGATGTTCGCCGCGGTCTCGATCATGCTGCTGGTGCTGGTGCTGGTGGGCTATCCGGTGGTCTTCGAGACCGCCAGCAGGGGGCGCAGCCTCGGCAAGATGGCGCTGGGGCTGCGCGTGGTGAGCGACGACGGCAGCCCGGAGCGGTTCAGGCAGGCGCTGTTCCGCGGGCTGGCCGGGTTGCTGGAGTTCTGGATGTTCTCAGGGGCTCCGGCGCTGATCTCGTCGCTGGTCTCGCAGCGCGGCAAGCGGCTCGGCGACATCTTCGCCGGAACCATCGTGATCGCCGAGCGGGCGCCGCGTGATCGCGGGCAGTTCATCATGATGCCGCCGCCGCTGGCCGCCTGGGCGGCGACGCTGGAGCTGTCTCAGCTCCCGGAGGGGGTGGCCACGGCCGCCCGGCAGTACCTGGCGCGCTGGCACGACCTCTCGCCGCAGATCCAGCACGAGATGGGGGTCCGCATCGCGACGCAGGCGGCGGCGTTCGTCTCGCCCGCCGCGCCGCCCGGTGTCCCGCCGCACGCCTACCTCAGCGCCATCCTCGCCGAACGGCGCAGGCGCGAGCAGGCCCGGCTGGCCCAGCGCGCGGCCAACGGCACCGGGTACCCGTCCCCGCCCTGGCACCATGGCGCCCCGCAGGCGCAACCGTCCCCGCACTGGCAGACCGGCGCCCCGCAGGGGCAGCAGGGCACCCCTCAGACGCGACCAAACGCCGCGCCGCAGGCCTACCCGCCGGGGCCGTCGGATGCGCTGTTCCGCGCGCCCGCACCCACCGCCCCGGAGCCGCCCCAGGCGACTCCGGGTGGGTTCGCGCCTCCTCAGTAGGCGTACTGGGTCTGCGTGTTGAGCAGCTTCAGGCGGACCGAGGCCGCCGGGTCGGTGCGCTTGTCGGAGATGCGCAGGACGTCCAGCCCCTTCTGGATGTCGCTGCTGTAGATGTAGCCGTTGTAGTAGTACGCCGACCACGAGCCGCCGAGGTCGCGCGGCTTGACCGGGCCGCGGTCGAAGTAGCCGATCTCGGCGGGCTTGGTGGAGTCGGTGAAGTCCCAGATCGAGACGCCACCCTGGTACCAGGCCTGAACCATGATGTCCCGCCCCTTGACGGGGATCAGCGAGCCGTTGTGCGCGACGCAGTTCTCCGCGCTGGTCTGGTAGCGCGGGATCTTGTAGTACGCCTTCTTGACCAGCTGGCCGTCCTCGATGTCGTAGATGGCGTCCGCGCCGTGGTCGGGCCCGACCTCCTTGTTGCACACCGCCGACGAGCCGCCGCCCAGCTCGTCGGTGAAGACGACCTTGGTGCCGGTGTTGTTGAAGGTCGCCGAGTGCCAGAACGCGAAGTTCATGTCGGTGACCCGGGCGGTGACCTTGGGGCGCTCCCTGTCGGAGATGTCCATCAGGATGCCGTCACCCATGCAGGCGCCCGCGGCGAGGTTCTTCTGGGGGAAGACGGTGATGTCGTGGCAGCCGCTGGTGGGCGTGAGCAGGCCGTCCTGCTTCTCGGTGCCGCCGTCGGGGAAGAGCACGGGCGTCGAGACGACCTTGGCCTTCGTGGGCTTGTCGAGCGGCACCTTGACGATCGAGATCTTGTCGTGCGGGGGCTGGCAGCCGGGGTAGGCGTCACCGGGGCCGTACGAGGAGACGTACAGGTAGACCGAGGTGCCCGCGGTGTCGGGGACCTGCGTGTGCGTGTGGGAGCCGCACGCGGTGCGTACCGACTTGATGTACTTCGGCCGCGCCTTGTCGGTGATGTCGAAGATCCGGATGCCCTCCCACACCTTGTCGGCCGTGGACCGGGGGGACGCCTTGCAGGAGTCGCTGCTGAGCGACTCGTCCACCGACAGGAAGAGCAGGTTCCCCTTGACCGACACGTCGTTCTGCGCCCCGTAGCAGGAGACGCGGCTGACGACGGCGGGCTTCGCCGGGTTGCGGATGTCGTAGATCGTGAAACCGTGGAAGTTGCCCTGGTAGGCGTAGTCGCCCTGGAAGGCCAGGTCGGTATTGTACGCCTCGGACGTCTTGAACGGCGCCTGCTTGGGGATGTTGGCCACGAGCTTGACGTTGGGGCTGGCCTTGCCGTCGTCGGCCGCGTACGCCGGTGACGCCGACAGCATCAGGGCCACTCCCGCCAACGCCAGCGCGCGGCCGAGTCTGGACGCCACGAGGAGACCTCCTGCTGGGATGCCGATATGAAGGCACCCACTATGTCAGGAAAGATCAGGAGACGGCAGGGCCGCGCGGCCCTGCCGTCCCGGCGAGCTGTCAGTCGTCGTGGCCCCAGCCCCACTCGCGGTAGGACTGCTGGGTCTGGACGTTCAGCCGGTCACTGTGGACGCGGTTCGCGCCGTTGGTGAGCGGGTCGTTGATCTTGAGGACGTCGAAGCCCTCGTGGAAGTCGGCCGCGTAGATGTAGCCGTTGTAGTAGTACGCGGACCAGACACCGCCACCGCCACCGGCGGCACGCGGGCCACGCTCGAAGTAGCCGATCTCCCTCGGGTTCGCCGAGTCGGTGAAGTCCCAGACGGAGACGCCGCCCATGTACCAGGCCTGGACCATGATGTCCTTGCCCTTGACGGGGATCAGCGAGCCGTTGTGCGCCACGCAGTTCTCACTGTCGGCCTGGTAACGCGGGATCTTGAAGTACGCCTTCTTGACCAACTGGCCGTTGACGATGTCGTAGATGGCGTCGGCGCCGCGGGTGGGGCCGGTGGCCTCGTTGCAGGTGGCCGCGCCGCCGCCGCCGAGCTCGTCGGTGAAGACGACCTTCGAGGCGTCGTTGTTGAAGGTCGCCGAGTGCCAGAACGCGAAGTTCGGGTCGGTGGTGCGGGCGGTGACCTTCGGGTTCAGCCGGTCGGAGATGTCGAACAGGACGCCGTCACCCATGCACGCGCCCGCCGCGATGTCCTTCTCGGGGTAGGCGGTGATGTCGTGGCAGCCGCTGGTCGGCAGCAGCAGGCCGGGCTGCGTCTCGTTGCCGCCGTCGGGGAAGACGACCGGCGTGGCGGCGACGGCCGCCGCGGTCGGGTTCTGCAGCGGCACCTTGACGATGGAGATCTTGTCGTGCGGCGGCGAGCAGTCGGGGAAGTTCGCGGACGGGTTGTACGACGAGACGTAGACGTAGGCGTTCCTGCCCTTGTCGCGGCCCTTGCCGGGAACCAGGGTCAGGGTGTGCGAGCCACAGTTGGTCTCGACTGACTTGATGTACTTGGGCGCGGTCTTGTCGCTGACGTCGAAGATCCGGACGCCTTCCCAGGCCTCCTTGTGGTCCGCCGACAGGGCCGTGCTGTTGCAGGAGTCGTCGCTGCGCGAGGAGTCGACGGCGGTGAAGAGCAGGTTGCCGTAGACGGTGACGTCCATCTGGCTGCCGGGACAGACCACCGAGCTGACCGGCTTGGCCTGCTTCGGGTCGCTGACGTCGTAGATGGAGAAGCCGCCATAGTTGCCGACATAGGCGTAGTCACCCTGGAAGGCGATGTCGGTGTTGATCGTGCCGGCGATCGGGGCGGGCTTCGGGATGTTCCGGACGTGGCTGACATTCTGGCTGGTCACCACGGTGTCCGGCGGCGGGATGTCGGCGGCCAAGGCGGGCATCGCTGTCGCGGCTAACGCGATGGCGGCTCCTGCCGCGACGGCGATCCTGCGAAGGTTCTGCACTAGGGGCTCCCTTCGGGGGCATAAAGGCCACATAAATGACCGCATTCTGACCCGAAATGTCAGGTTCCGCCTAGCGGGCACTCTGTCAAGATATTTGCTTACTTGCCGTATTTACCTGGTGCCGTTCGGGCGTCTAGAGTGCAACCTCGCAACCCCCCGCAGTCAAGGAGGTCGGGTGCGCAGCGCACTTACCGTCGGCACCTGCTCCATCCTGCTCGTTCTCACCGGATGCTCGGGCGACCCCAGGTCTGCTCCCGTGCCCGACGCCAACACCACGGTCCCCGTGATCGCTCCCGGACGTCCGGGCGAGGAGGCCAGGACCCTCGGCCCCAGCGAGGCCGCCACCGCCGTGCCGCCGCAGCAGGCCAACGCGGCCGACGTCCGGTACATGCAGAACATGATCATCCACCACCAGCAGGCCCTGGACATGAGCCTGCTCGCGGCCTCGCGGGCGGCGACGGACGGCGTCAAACGGCTGGCCTCCAGGATCAACCAGGTCCAGGGCCCCGAGATCGCGATGATGACCGACTGGCTGAAGACCGAGGGCCAGAGCGTCCCCGACCACCACGCGGCCCATGAGGGCATGCCGGGGATGGCCACCCCACAGCAGATGGAAGCGCTGAAGTCCGCCAGCGGAACGGCCTTCGACCAGCTGTTCATCCAGCTCATGTCCGCCCACCACCAGGGCGCGATCACGATGTCCACCGAGGTACTGAAAGCCGGCTCCCACCTGCGCGTCCAGGAGATCGCCGAGGACATCTCGGTCAGCCAGGCCGCCGAGATCCGCCGAATGCGCGCCCTCCTCCCCCGGGCTGACCAGACCCCCTTGCTGTGGCGCGATGACAACTCAGGTAATCGTGCTCAACGGTGGCTCCAGTGGCATCGGGTCGGAGTTCCGGACGCTGGAAGCGGCGTGGATCGAGGGGATCGCCGCGATGGCCCGTGCGGGCGCGCGAGCCATCGCCGCGCAGGTCAGAGGAGCGCTCCCAGGTGACGGACGAGACGCCGCGACGATCTTCGATTGATCGTCGTGGCGTTCAGCGATCATTCACTCACTGATCGCTACCATCAGTGATGATCGTTTGCTTCCTCCAAACGGCATGACGGGCGTTCATCGCAGCTGCGAGCGGCGTCCCTCCCGAGGTCATGACCGCCGAGGACTCGACCCAAGGAGAACGCATGTCCATCGTGAGGTCTACGACCGTCGCGCTGTCCGCAGCCCTGGCGTTCGGCGCCACAATGATGACAGGGGTGAGCGCGAACGCCGAGGCCCGCCCGGCCGCGGCACAGTCGGCGCAGCAGCGCCAAATCATCGGCTCCGGGGCGACACTTCCTGGAATCGGCTGGGTGTCCTACGGCATGAACCAAGGCATCTACCTCGATGTCGACACCACCTCGGCGCACTTCACCAGCACTCCCGCCTACGTGACCACCATCGGCGGCGTCGGCGCGCACTGGACGCTGACGGGTGCCAACGCCATCTACAACGCCACCCCGACCGGGTTCCGCGTCTACGTCCGGTGGGACGACGGCACCCCCATCACGCCCGCCGACGCGGTGCTGTTCGGGTGGTACGTCGACTGGTTCGGTGTCCAGAACCAGTAAGTCCTGACAGCCAAGTCCTGACAGCGCCACGTCCTCGCCCGGCCGGCCGGGCGAGGACGTGCCGTTGTCGGCTGGTGACGCGGCCCGTCAGGAGCCGACCCGCCAGGAGTGCAGGTACTCCTCCTGCTCGGGCGTGAGGGTGTCGATGTCGATGCCGGCCGCGGCCAGTTTGAGCCTGGCCACCTCGTGGTCGATCTCCTCGGGCACGTCGTAGACGCCGGGCTCCAGCCGGAGACGCTCCCCTGCCAGCCACGCGACGGCGAGGGCCTGCGCGGAGAACGACATGTCCATGACGGCGGCCGGGTGCCCCTCCGCCGCGGTCAGGTTGACCAGCCGGCCCTCGGCGAGCAGCAGCAGTCGCCGGCCGTCGGCGAGCACGTACTCGTCGGTGTTGGGCCGCACGCCGCGGTGGACCTCATGGGCCAGCTCGTCGAGCGCCCGGACGTCGATCTCCACGTCGAAGTGCCCGGCGTTGGCCAGGATCGCGCCGTCCTTCATCACGGCCAGGTGCTCGCCCCGCACCACGTCCCGGTTGCCGGTCACGGTCACGAACAGGTCGCCCACCCGGGCGGCCTCCGACATCGGCCGCACCTCGTATCCCTGCAGGGTGGCGTCGAGCGCCTTGACCGCGTCGATCTCGGTCACGATCACCCGGGCGCCGAACCCCTTGGCCCGCTCGGCGACCCCCCTGCCGCAGAACCCGAACCCGGCCACCACGACCGTCCGCCCGGCGAGCATGATGTTGGTGGCCCGCATGATCCCGTCGAGCGTCGACTGCCCGGTGCCGTACCGGTTGTCGAACATCCGCTTGGTGCGGGTGTCGTTCACGGCCACGACGGGGAAGCGCAGCGCCTTCTCCGCGGCCATCTGGCGCAGCCGGATGATCCCGGTGGTGGTCTCCTCGCACCCGCCTGTCACGCCGTCGAGCAGGTCGGTCCGCTCGGTGTGCAGGATGTTGACGAGGTCGCACCCGTCGTCGAGGACGAGGTCGGGCCGCAGGTCGAGCGCCTGGTGGATGTGCCGGTAGTAGGTGGCCCGATCGACCCCGGCACGCGCGTACACGGCCACGCCGTAAGACTTCAGCGCCCCGGCGACGTCGTCCTGCGTCGACAGCGGGTTGGACGCGGCGAGCGCGATCTCCGCGCCTCCCGCCTTCAGCGCCCCCATGAGCACGGCGGTCTCGGCGGTGACGTGCAGGCAGGCGGCGATCTTCAGCCCGAGCAGCGGCTGCTCGACGGCGAACCGCTCCCCGATGGCCGTCAGCACGGGCATCGACCGGGCAGCCCAGGAGATCTGCCGCTCCCCGCTCTCCCAGAGGTCTATCATCTCAGCCCTTACCGAAGAAGACGGCCAAAGAACGCGTCGTAACGGCGGCCCGCCGTAGCCGCCGGAGTGCCCTGTTGGACAGTCGCCGGCCGGCGTACGGCGGGTGGCGTCACGTTGGCCTTGCCGTAGAAGACACTGGTGAAAAGCGCTCCGAAGGAGCGCGACGGCGAGAACGGACGTCGCGCGCTCCTCGGCGAGACCACGGAAGGAGAGATCACGCTCCTCCAGAAAACAGCAGATCAGTACCGGTAGTGGTCGGACTTGTACGGGCCCTCGACGTGGACGCCGATGTACGCGGCCTGCTCCTTGGTCAGCTCGGTGAGCTTGACGCCCAGGGCGTCGAGGTGCAGGCGGGCGACCTTCTCGTCCAGGTGCTTGGGCAGCGTGTAGACGCCGATCGGGTACTCGGACGTCTTGGTGAACAGCTCGATCTGCGCGATCACCTGGTTGGTGAACGAGTTCGACATCACGAAGCTCGGGTGGCCGGTGGCGCAGCCGAGGTTCATCAGGCGGCCCTCGGCCAGCACGATGATCGAGTGCCCGTCGGCGAAGACCCACTCGTCGACCTGCGGCTTGATGTTCCGCTTCGCGATGCCGGGCAGCTTCGCCAGGCCGGCCATGTCGATCTCGTTGTCGAAGTGCCCGATGTTGGACACGATCGCCTGGTGCTTCATCCGCGCCATGTGGTCGGCGGTGATGATGTTGAAGTTGCCGGTGCAGCTGACGAAGATGTCGGCGATGCCGACGACCTCGTCCAGCGTGGTGACCTGGAAGCCGTCCATGGCCGCCTGGAGCGCGCAGATCGGGTCGATCTCGGTGACGATGACACGGGCGCCCTGGCCGCGCAGCGCGTCGGCGCAGCCCTTGCCGACGTCGCCGTAGCCGGCGACCACGGCCACCTTGCCGCCGATCAGCACGTCGGTGGCGCGGTTGAGGCCGTCGATGACGGAGTGGCGGCAGCCGTACTTGTTGTCGAACTTGGACTTCGTGACCGAGTCGTTGACGTTGATCGCCGGGAACAGCAGCTGGCCGTTCTTGTGCATCTCGTACAGGCGGTGCACGCCGGTGGTGGTCTCCTCGGTGACGCCCTTGATGCTCTCGGCGATCCTCGTCCAGCGCTTGTCGTCGCCGACCGTGCGGGTGAGCAGGTCGATGATGACGTGCCACTCCTCAGGGTCGTCGGCGGAGGCGGCGGGGACGGCCCCGGCCTTCTCGTACTCGGCGCCCTTGTGGACGAGCAGCGTGGCGTCGCCGCCGTCGTCGAGGATCATGTTCGGCGCGTCGCCGTCAGGCCAGGTGAGCGCCTGCTCGGTGCACCACCAGTACTCCTCCAGCGTCTCGCCCTTCCAGGCGAAGACCGGGACACCCTGCGGGTTCTCGACGGTGCCGTTGGGGCCGACGACGACCGCGGCCGCGGCGTGGTCCTGGGTGGAGAAGATGTTGCAGCTCACCCAGCGCACCTCGGCGCCGAGCGCGACCAGCGTCTCGATGAGGACGGCGGTCTGGATCGTCATGTGCAGCGAGCCCATGATCTTCGCGCCGCGAAGGGGCTGGGCCGCCGCGTACTCCTTGCGAATCGCCATGAGGCCGGGCATCTCGTGCTCGGCGAGCCGGATCTCCTTGCGACCGAAGTCGGCAAGTGAAAGGTCGGCGACCTTGAAGTCCATCTGGTTTCCCCTCGCGTCACGAAGCATGTCGCGGACGAGTTTAGGCGTCCCTTGGACGGAGATGCGACCCGAGACACGGGATATTGACGTAAGAATGTAAGAATGCGTATCACGGAAGCGGCCAGGCGGCTCGGCATGTCCCCGCGGATGCTCCGGTATCGGGAGGCGCTCGGCCTCCTGCCACCGGTCAGAGAGCACGGGGCGCACCGCAGGTTCGGCCCCGAGGAGCTCTCGGCCGTGGCGCAGGGCGTCGAGCTGGAGAAGCAGTTCGACGTCTCCCCCGCCGAGCTGGCGTTCGCGCTGCGCGTACTGAGCGAGCCCGCGGTGGCGTCCGCGGTGCGTGACCTTGGCGTCCGCATCGGGCGCATCCAGGTTCCGCGCCGCGCCCTCGACTTCGAGAAGGAGAAGGCCCTGCGCCTGCTCCGCACGCCCGTCCCCGACCGGCGCACCGCCGGTGGATCAGCTTGACCGATCCGCGGAGTCCCTACGTGCTGGCGCTGGTGGGGGCGTGGAGTTGCTGGGCCAGCCAGGGCAGGACCTGCGGCAGCTCCCGGTTCCAGGTGTTGAAGTTGTGCCCGCCGCTGGGCAGGATCAGCGACGACGCCTGCATGGGTGGCTTGACCGCGGCCAGGAAGTCCAGGGTCGAGCGGTAGTCGCCCTCGCCCTTCTTGCTGCTGGTGACGAGCACGTTGACCGGCGGCGCGGGCAGCGTCCGCAGCCGCCACATCAGGTCGTTGTCGTGCTCGACCGACTTCTGCCCGCCGAACAGGTCGCCCGTGGTGCCGTCGATGATCGTCTTGAAGTAGCCCGACAGCGACACCGCCGCGGAGAACGCCTCGGAGTGGGTCATGGTGAGCTTCAGGGCGCAGTAGCCACCGGTCGAGCCGCCCAGGATCCCCCAGAACTCCCTGCCGGCCGCCACCCGGTAGCCGTCCGTCATGTCCTTCTTGACGTCGTCGGCGAAGTACTTCTGGACCTGCGGCCCGCCCGGCACGTCCACGCATTCGGTGTCCCGCGGCAGCACCACGCTGGGGCGCATCATCACCAGGACCGTCGGGGGCACCTGGTGCTTGGCGATCGCGCTCGCCATCCGTCCGGGCAGGTCCATCCTGGTCATCAGGTTGCGGGGGTCGCCCGGGTAGCCGGTCAGCGCGAGGATCGCGGGGAAGCGCTGCTGCTTGTTCTTGAAGTAGGCCGACGGCAGGAACACGTACGCCTGCTCGCTGAGGTGCGTGGTCGGCCCCGGCATGATGACCTGCTCGATCCGCCCGCCACGTACCGCGCGGCTGTCCAGCACCTGGAGGCCCTGCCCGGCGGTCGTGATGGACGCCGTCCCGGTGTCGGTGCCGAGCAGGTCGTCCCAGGAGCCGTAGAAGCCGTAGTAGGTGTTGACGAGCAGCCCGAGCGCGGCGAGCGTGAGCACCTGGTTGCCCGCGAGCACCCCCGCCCGCCCCAGCACCGCGGTCCAGCGCCGCCCGGCCAGCCGCGGCCACAGCCAGACAGTGGCGACCAGCGCCCCGAGCGCCAGCGCGCCCATGAGGAGCTGGAGCGGAAACGAAGTGAGTCCCATGTCGCAAGGGATACCCGCCACCCCGTAAGCGCGGAGTTAACGCGCGGATTATCGCCGCGGGCGTTTAATGCGGGTGTGAAGCAGATCTCGCGCCCCTGGGTGCCCGCTTGCGCGGGCTACGCGACGCTGGTGATCGGGCTCGTCGACATCTTCAAGGCCGTGGCCCCGGGGTTCGGCCGCTGGCGGCCGGTCGCGGCCTGGTCCGACGTGATGCCCGGGCTCGTGACGACCGTCGCGCGGGCGTCCTCGCTGGTGGTGGGCATCTTGCTGGTGATGATCGCGCACGCCCTGCGCCGCAGGAAGGTGCGGGCCTGGCGGGCGGTCGTGGTGCTGCTGCCGGTGAGCGCGACCGTGGCCTTCATCCACCTGCGCCATCCCTCCACCGCGGTCATCAGCCTGGTCATCCTGGCCGCGCTGCTGGTGAACCGCCGGGAGTTCTACGCGCTGTCCGACCCGCGCAGCCGGTGGCGGGCGCTGTGGAACGTGCTAGCGCTCGGCGCGCTCTCCCTCGGCCTCGGCTACGTGATCGTCAGCATGCGCCCGCGGTTCATCCTGGGCGACCCCAGCGTGCTCGACCGGCTCGAACACGTGGTTCTCGGGCTGGTCGGCATCGAGGGCCCGGTCACGTTCACCCTGGACAGGGTGTCCGACCTGGTCTATTTCTCGCTGCTCGCCCTCGGCACCGTGACCGCCGTCACCACGCTCTACCTGGCGCTGCGCCCGGAACGCCCGATCGCCGAGCTCACGGACGTGGACGAGAAACGCCTGCGCGAGCTGCTCGACCGGCACGGCGAACGCGACTCGCTCGGCTACTTCGCACTCCGGCGCGACAAGAGCGTGCTCTTCTCCCCGTCCGGCAAGGCCGCGATCGCCTACCGGGTGGTCTCCGGCGTCATGCTGGCCAGCGGCGACCCAATCGGCGACCGCGAGGCGTGGCCCGCGGCGATCAAGGTGTTCATGGCGGAGGCCAGGCGGCACGCCTGGGTGCCCGCCGTGATCGGCTGCAGTGAGACGGGCGGTGAGGTGTGGACCCGCGAGGCCGGGATGTCCGCGCTGGAGATAGGTGACGAGGCGGTGGTCGAGGTCGCCGACTTCACGCTGGAGGGGCGGGCGATGCGCAACGTCCGCCAGATGGCCAACAGGACCGAGCGGGCCGGCTACACCTGCCTGGTGCGCCGGGTGTCCGACGTGCCGGACGAGGAGAAGGAACGGATCAGGGCGGCGTCCATCTCCTGGCGCGGCGCGGAGACCGAGCGGGGCTTCTCGATGGCGCTAGGCCGCTTCGGCGACCCCGCCGACGAGCGCTGCGTGGTGGTCACCGCGCACAAGGACGACGAGGTCAGGGCGGTGCTGCACTTCGTCCCGTGGGGTCCGCGCGGCATCTCGCTCGACCTCATGCGCCGCGACCGCGACGCCGACCCCGGCCTGAACGAGCTGTTGATCGTCAAGACGTTGCAGGCGGCGCCCGCGTTGGGCATCACCCAGGTCTCGCTCAACTTCGCGATGTTCAGGGCGGCTCTGGCACGCGGCGAGCGGCTCGGCGCCGGGCCGGTGCTGCGGGCCTGGCGCGGCCTGCTGGTCTTCCTGTCGCACTGGTTCCAGATCGAGTCGCTCTACCGGTTCAACGCGAAGTTCCGCCCGATCTGGGAGCCCCGCTTCGTGGTCTACCCGAACGCCCGCGACCTGCCGCGCATCGGCGTCTCGGCGTTGCAGGCGGAGGCGTTCATCACGCTCGGCCGGCCGCTGACCAGGCACAGGCCCGCGGGCCTGGTCAGGAACGAGGCCGCGCCGCTCGCCTGACGGTCAGCCGGCCGTCGTGGTGCGCGAGCGGTCGAGGTCCGGCTCCAGGTAGATGACCCGCGCGATCGGGACGACGGCGCGGATCCGCTGCTCGGCCTCGTCGATGCCCCTGGCCACCTCGGAGGCCGTGTCGTCGTGCTCCACCGCGATCTTCGCGGCCACCAGCAGCTCCTCGGGCCCCAGGTGCATGGTCCGCATGTGGATCACCCGGGCCACCTCGGGCGAGCCCTCCAGCGCGGCGCGGATCTGCCGCTCCATCTCGGGCGAGGCGCCCTCGCCGACGAGGAGCGACTTGGTCTCGATGGCGAGCACGATCGCGATGACGGCCAGCAACACGCCGATCATCAGCGTGCCGATGCCGTCCCAGACGGGGTTGCCCGTGATCACCGCCATCGCCACGCCGAACAGCGCGAAGACCAGGCCGAGCAGCGCGCCGAGGTCCTCCAGCAGGATCACGGGCAGCTCGGGCGACTTGGACCTGCGGATGAACGTCACCCACGACTGCTTGCCGCGCAGCGGGTTCGACTCCTTGATCGCCGTGCGGAAGGAGAAGCCCTCCGCGATGATCGCGAAGATCAGCACGGCGAACGCCCAGACCGGCTGGTCCAGGTGGTGCGGCTCCACGATCTTGGAGACGCCCTCGTACAGGGAGAAGGCCGCGCCGATCGTGAACAGCACGACGGCCACCACGAACGCGTAGAAGTAGCGCTCGCGACCGTAGCCGAACGGGTGCAGCTGGTCGCGTTCCTTCTGCGCCCGCTTGCCGCCGATCAGCAGCAGGAGCTGGTTGCCCGAGTCGGCGACCGAGTGGATGCCCTCGGCCAGCATCGACGACGATCCGGTGAAGAACGCGGCCACGAACTTCGCCAGGGCGATGGCCAGGTTGGCCGACAACGCCGCAATGATTGCTTTCGTACCGCCGCTCGCGCTCACCGGTCAGTCTCCACTCTTCGTGCAACTCGCATGGCCTGAAAAGGGATCCTATTGGGAAATCCTGGCCTTGAGCTCAGAGATCGCCGTTACCGAGGTCGGATCGACGCCGTAGCCGAACGCGAGGTAGGTCGAGGCGTAGTCGCCCAGCCCGATCAGCGTGGCCAGCCGCTCCAGCGGGTGCGTTCCCTCCGCGGCCAGCTCGCTGACCGGCACGCCACGGTCGTGCGCGAGCCGCACGGACGCCTCGCGGCGGCGCGCGACCTGCGGGTGCTCCTCGACGTCGCGCAGCATCACCAGCCTGATCGTGCGGCCGGCGGTGTCGGCGAAGATGTCGCGCTCGGCCAGCGGCCCGTCAAGGGCCACCACCTGGTTGTGGTTGGCCTCGGGCAGCTCGCCGAAGACCGCCGGATACTTGCCGTTCTCGTTGAGCTGGCAGGCCAGCCGGTACGCGGCCACGCCCGCGACCCGCGACGAGCCCCAGATCATCGGGACGCTGTCAGCCAGCTCCATGGCCAGCGACTTGCCCGGGTTCACGAACGACTCGCTGGTCGGCCGGCACTGGTGCGCCACCCCCTCCAGCGCCCTGGCCACGCTCTCGAACACGCCGTCGTCGGCCCGCGTCAGCCCCAGCACGTCGGCGGCCACGATCAGCGGCGCCGTCAGCAGCCAGACGTTCGCGCGGGACTGCCCCCTGGCGGGCACCGGCACGTGCAGCGCGGACGCCTGCTTGGCCACCGCCTCCAACGGGGTGTCGGGGCCGCTCACGGTGAGCAGCGTGCAGCCGCGCCGCACCGCCTCCGTCGCCGCCGACAGCGTCTCCTCGGTGCGGCCCGAGCACGACACCGCGATCACCAGGTCGTTGGCGCCCACCCAGCCGGGCAACTGGTACGAGCGCGACGTCACGATCGGCAGCGGCGCGCCGTTGCCGCAGACCGCGGCGAGCATGTCGCCGGCGATGGCCGACGCGCCCATGCCGATGACCACGATCGCCCGCGGACGCCCCTGCGCGGCCAGCCGGTCGACGCCCGCCTCGACCGCCTGGCGGTACCCGGTGCGGACCTGGGCGGCGGACGCGGCGACCGCGGGCAGCATGCCGCCCGGATCACCCTCGGTCAGATGATGCTGGTCGTCGAGCCGCTCGGGCTCCCAGGTCACGGCTTCCTGGCCTCGTCGACGAGCAGAACGGGGATGTCATCCCGCACCGGGTAGATCAGGCCACAACCCGTGCAGACCAGCTCCTCCGACTCGCTCTCCGCGCGCAGCGGCGACTTGCACGCCGGGCACGCCAGGATCTCCAGCAGCCAGTCGTCGATCTTCACTCTGACACCCTTCTCACGATGGCGAGGACTTCGTCCCTGGTCGCCGTCATCTTGGTCTCGTCGGCCGCCTCGGCGTTCAGCCGGAGCAGCGGCTCGGTGTTGGACGCCCGCAGGTTGAACCACCAGCCGGAACCGCTCACGGTCAGGCCGTCGAGCTCGTCGAACGTGCCGCGCGAGGCGAACGCCTGGCGCACGCGGGCCAGGGCGTCGCGCTGGTCGGCGACCGTGCTGTTGATCTCGCCAGAGGCGTGGTAGCGGGAGAAGGCCGACACCATCTCCGACAGCGGCCGCGCCTGCTCGCCCAGCGCGGCCAGGACGTGCATGGCCGCCAGCAGACCGGAGTCGGCGAACCAGAAGTCGCGGAAGTAGTAGTGCGCGGAGTGCTCGCCGCCGAAGACCGCGCCGGTGCGAGCCATCTCGGCCTTGATGAACGAGTGCCCCACGCGGGTGCGGACCGGCTCGCCGCCGTGCTCGCGGACGATCTCGGGCACGCCCAGCGACGTGATCAGGTTGTGGATGATCGTCGCGCCCGGGTGTTTGGCCAGCTCGCGGGTGGCGACCAGCGCGGTGATGGCCGAGGGCGAGACCGACTCGCCGCGCTCGTCGATCACCCAGCAGCGGTCGGCGTCGCCGTCGAAGGCCAGCCCGAGGTCAGCGCCCGCCGCCAGCACGGCCTTCTGGAGGTCGCGCAGGTTCGCCGGTTCGAGCGGGTTGGCCTCGTGGTTGGGGAAGGAGCCGTCGAGCTCGAAGTAGAGCGGGGTCAGCTCGATCGGCAGCCCGTCGAACACGGCGGGGACGGTGTGGCCGCCCATGCCGTTGCCCGCGTCGACGACGACCTTGAGCGGCCTGATCGCCGACAGGTCGACCAGCTTGCGCAGGTGGTCGGCGTAGCCCTGGAGCAGGTCCTTCTCGATCACCGAGCCCGTGGCCACCGCGGTGCCGCCGACCAGCTCGGCCGCCAGGTCGCGGATCTGGGTGAGCCCCGAGTCGCTCCCGATCGGCACCGCGCCGGCGCGGCACATCTTCATCCCGTTGTACTGGGCGGGGTTGTGGCTGGCGGTGAACATCACGCCGGGCAGGCCGAGGCTGCCGCTCGCGTAGTAGAGCAGGTCGGTGGAGCCGAGGCCGGCGTGGACGACGTCGGCGCCGCGCCCGGTCACGCCGCGGATGAACGCGGCGGCCAGCGGCGCGGACGACTCGCGCATGTCATGGGCGACCACGACGGAACGCGCCCCTGTGACCTCCACGAAAGCCGCCCCCACGGCCTCGGCGGTCGGCTCGTCGAGCTCGTCGGGCACTACGCCGCGAACGTCGTACGCCTTGAAGATCTTGGCGAGGTCGCCCACTCTCCAGCTCCGCCCCTAGGTCGTCTACGTATGAACGAGCCTACCGGTCGCGGTGTTGCTGGGCCGACCGGAGAACCCGCAGGTGCCCCCTGCGGCCGACCTCGACTCCCTGCCCGACCGGCTCGCCACCACCGGACGGCGTGGGCCTGGCGGCCTCCCTGACGGCGTTGGCCAGCGCCTCGAGGTCGTCGGAGCTGGGCGAGTTGCCGTCGGTGGGCAGGCGCACCACCTCCCAGCCGCGGGGAGCGGTCAGCCTCTCGGCATGTTCGGCGCACAGGTCGTAACAGTGTGGCTCGGCGTACGTCGCCAGAGGGCCGAGAACAGCGGTCGAGTCGGCGTATACGTACGTGAGCGTGAAGACGGCAGGCTGGCTGCAAGCGGTGCGGGAACAGCGGCGGACGGGGCTCACGGAGGGACCGTACCTGCTAAGAGTGCGAGACGCCACTATCTGAGCGCTCTTAACGAGCGTGTCGCCACAATTCGGACACCTGTCGCAGGCTTTCCACCCACATGCCCCGATGCCGCCACCCCGTAGACTTGCCCCGTGACTCACAAGCGCGGTCCACGACGTCGTGACCGTCACGGCCGCGGTCTGCGCGGGCCGCTCGCGCCGTCGCACGTGCCCATCGCGCGGTCCCGGAGCGAGCGGTTCGACGATCTCGTGCTCGACGCCGTCGACCGGCTCAAGCCGCAGTGGGGCAGGCAACTCGCCGCGGTCGAGTTCGCCGTGGAGGACGTGCCACCGCTCAGTGAGCTCGGCGACGGGCCGAGCCTGGGCTCGGAGCCGATCCCGTTCGGCCGCGCCGACACCGCGAGCGGGCAGCACCCGGCGTCGATCGTGGTCTACCGGCGTCCGCTGGAGGCCCGCGCGCGCGACCGTGACACGCTCGGCGCGCTGGTGCACGACACGGTCGTCGAGCAGGTGGCCACGCTCCTCGGCCTCTCGCCGGAAACGGTCGATCCGGGCTACGACGACCGCCGTTAGTCGCTCTGCCGCCACCGTCCCCCCGGTGCGCGCATGCGAAAAGGGGCCACACGGCAAACCCGTGTGACCCCTTCGTGGATATCCCTAAACGGCCTGGCGCTTGATCCTTCTGCGCTCCCGCTCGGACAGCCCACCCCAGATGCCGAACCGCTCATCGTGCTCGAGTGCGTACTCAAGGCACTCAGCACGGACCTCGCACGATCGGCAGACCTTCTTGGCCTCTCGGGTGGAGCCGCCCTTCTCCGGGAAGAACGCCTCCGGATCCGTCTGCGCGCACAACGCGCGCTCCTGCCAGCCGAGTTCTTCAGCGTCAAGCTGATCCTGTGCGATGACCAGATCGGTCACTGCACACCTCCCTGCCGCCCGCCCGCAATGGAGCCCCCCATGGAACGCCTTCCTTACTACCCACCCACAGGAAGGCGTAACAACATGGTTGTAATTACACGCGCGTGCCGCACGCGGCGTCAAGCGGCATGCCGCTATCCGGGGAAAGGCAGCCCTCGCCCCGGGTGTGCATGGCATGTGATGTTCGCACCTGGCCTGACACCTGATCCATGACATCGGCCTGGCGTGTTCAACGCTGTCAGCGGTCGGAACCGTACCAGGGCGGGATAGACACCCGCCCGTGGCCCACCTTCTCTCTAGCCGGTATTTGCGGGTCCGTTACCTGCGTGGCTCGTTGGGGGTGTATATGGCCGTGGGATCGATCGGGTCGTCCCCCTGCCGGGAGGAGTCGCCGAGCGCGTCGCCGCGATAGCTCGCGGGGTCGAGCCGCATGGTCGACTCGCCGTGCGGCTCGGGCCAGCCCGCCGCCTGGTGAGTCGGCTGGTAGCCCTGGGGGGCGTACTGGCCCTGCTGCGGTTCGTACGGCTGGGAGTGCTGCGGCTGCTGGGAGTGGTACGGCTGCTGGGAGTGCTGCGGGGCCTGGGGGTGGGCCTGCTGAGGGTTGGCCTGCTGGGGATGCGCCTGCTGAGGGTGCGCCTGCTGGGGGTGGCCGAACGGGTCGTCGTACGGCCTGGCCTGCTGGCTGGAGTAGTCGGGCACCCGCAGGTCCGGCTGGGTGCCGACCGCCGTCTGGTAGGTCTCGGCCTGCTGGTAGGCGTGGTGCAGCTGCTGCGAACGGGGGTCGACGGGCAGGTCCGGCTCCTGGTACGCGGGAGGGGTCGCGTACTCGTGACCGGAGTAGCCGGTGAACGGCTGCCCGCCCTGCTGGGCGTCCTGCTGGGCGCCCTGCTGGTCGAACGCGTTCTGGCCGCCGTAGTAGGGCTGCTGGCCGTACTGCGGCTGCTCCTGCTGGGGGCTCGGGACGCTCGGCGTGGTCTCACCGGACGCGTACGACGCGGGCTCCGGGGGCGCGTACGGGTTCGGCTGGTTGTCGGGAGCGTAGGGGTTCGGCGGGGCGTCGCCGAACGCGCCCTGCTGGCCGTAGACGTTCGGCTGGCTGTCGGCCGGGACGTACGGGGCGGGCTGGTATTCCGACGGCGGCTGGTAGCCGGTGTCGGGGAGGGTCTCGGAAGGCGTGTACGCGTTCTGCGCGGCGGCCGGGGCGTAACCCTGGTCGGCGGGCGCGTAACCCTGGCTGCTGGGGGTGTATCCCTGCTCGGCGGGGACGTAGCCGTGGTCCGGCTGACCGTAGCCGGGCTGGTCGGAGGGGCGCTCGGCCGGAGCGAACCCCTGGCCGGGCTGCGTGTAGCCCTGGCCGTATCCCTGCTCAGGCTGCCCAGCCGCCTGGCCCGTCTGCGCGAAACCCGGCTCGGGCTGAGCGGCCCCGTACCCCTGGTCGGGGTGCGCAGCCTGACCGTAACCCTGCTCGGGCTGGGCGGACCCGTAACCCTGCTCGGGCTGGGCGGACCCGTAACCCTGCTCGGGCTGGGCGGACCCGTAACCCTGCTCGGGCTGCGGGGAGCCCTGGTCAGACTGCCCGTATCCCGGGTCAGACTGTCCGTATCCCTGGTCGGTCTGGCTGCGGTTCTGGTCTGACGGCGCGGCCGGGAGGGCCGCCCTCGGCTGCGGGGTGGCGGGCTGGGGTGTCGCGGGCTGGGGCTGCTGCGGCGCCTGCTGGCCGTACCCGGGCTGCTGGCCGATGGGCTGCTCGGGCTGGCCGCCGTAGCTCGGCGTCTGCTGCCCGTACCCGGGCTGCTGGGCGAAGGGCTGTTCCGGCTGGCCGCCGTGGCTCGGCGGCTGCTGACCGTAGCCGGACTGCTGGGCGAACGACGGCTCCGGCTGGCCGCCGTAACTCGGCGGCTGTTGACCGTACCCGGGCTGCTGGGCGAAGGACGGCTCGGGCTGGCCGCCGTAGCTCGGCGACTGCTGGCCGAAACCGGGCTGCTGGCCGTAGCCGACCTGGTGTCCGGCGCCGCCCGGACGTCCGAACTGCGTGGCCGACTGGGCGGGGATGACCTGCGGCAGCAGGTAGACCAGCGCGATCGCCGACAGCGCGAGCAGCGGGACGCCCGTGAGGAAGAACTGCGCCGTCGGCAGGCCGCCGGCACCCGCGAACAGGCCGAGCAGCAGCGCCAGCGCCCCGAAAGCGGTGGCGAGGGCGAGCCCGGCCGCCGCACCGTACGTGATGAGCTTGGCCTTGGGCGACGGCTCGCCGACCTTGGTCATCAGCAGCACCGCGCCGAGCAGGAGCGCTGTCACGACCGGGCTGGTGAGGCCGGAGAAGGCGGAGAAGGCACGCTCGGTGAGGGACAAGCCACCGCCGTACGGGCCGTTGGACGCACCGACGAGCATCTGAACGACCCGCAGCAGGACGTCCAGCCCACCTGCGGAAAGCATGATCCAGGCGGCCGGCTCGCGCAGCCTGGCGACGTCGAATTTGCTCACAAGTACCCCCATCGGACCCTTTAGCCCGACGTGAGTTTGCCACATCACTGACCGCAACGGCGGGAGTCCCAGGAACCTCACTGATCTCTCTTTTGCCCTTTTCCCACGCTGCCGGGCTCTTTCAGGTGGAGAAGATGTGCAAAGCGACTCCCGAGACGGGGATGTCAGAGGCCGGTGGAAGACTGGTCCGCATGCACATCGTGTCCCTCGCCGGCGGCATCGGCGGCGCCCGATTCCTGCGCGGCCTGCGCGCGGCGGTCCCCGAAGCCCAGCTCACCGTGATCGGCAACACGGGCGACGACATCACCCTGTTCGGCCTGCGCGTCTGCCCCGACCTCGACACCGTCATGTACACCCTGGGCGGCGGCATCAACGAGGAGCAGGGCTGGGGGCGGGCCAAGGAGTCGCACGTCGTCAAGGAGGAACTGGCGGCGTACGGCGTCGAGCCGCAGTGGTTCGGCCTCGGCGACCGCGACTTCGCCACGCACATCGTCCGCTCGCAGATGCTGGAGGCGGGCTACCCGCTGTCGCAGATCACCGAGGCGCTGTGCGCGCGCTGGCAGCCGGGCGTGCGACTGCTGCCGATGAGCGACGACCGCTGCGAGACCCACGTGGTCATCACCGACGAGCGCGGGCGGCGCGCGATCCACTTCCAGGAGTGGTGGGTGCGGCTGCGCGCCTCGGTTCCCGCCGAGTCGATCGCGCTGATCGGCGTCGAGACGGCCAAGCCCGCTCCCGGCGTGCTTGAGGCGATCGACGACGCCGACCTGGTCATCCTGCCGCCGTCCAACCCGGTGGTGAGCATCGGCACGATCCTTCAGGTTCCCGGCGTCCGCGACGCGCTGCTCGGCAAGACGGTGGTGGGCGTCTCCCCCATCATCGGCGGCGCGCCCGTGCGCGGCATGGCCGACGCCTGCCTGACCGCGATCGGCGTCGAGACGACGGCCCAGGCGGTGCTCGACCTGTACGGCGCCGACCTGATCGACGGCTGGCTGGTCGCGCCCGAGGACGACGGCGTCGCCCTCGACGGCGTGCGGGTGGTGGCCCGGCCGATCCTCATGCACGACGCCGACGCGACCGCCGACATCGCCCGTGCCGCCCTCGACCTGGCCCAGGAGCTCGCCCGATGACCGAGAACACCGTCGAGGTCGTCCCCGTCCACGGCATCGGTGAGGTGCGTCCCGGCGACGACCTGGCGGCCCTCCTCAAGGGCGCCGACCTGCGCGACGGCGACATCGTGGTGATCACCTCGAAGATCGTGAGCAAGGCCGAGGGCCGGGTCAGGCAGGCGCCCGACCGCACCGCGGCGATCGAGGAGGAGACCGAGCGGGTGGTCGCCAGGCGCGGCGACACCGTGATCTCCCAGACCCGCCACGGTTTCGTGATGGCCGCCGCCGGAGTCGACGCGTCCAACACCGACCCCGGCACGGTGCTGCTGCTGCCCGAGGACTCCGACGCGTCGGCCAGGCGTGTCAGGGCGGCGCTGCCGCAGAAGGTCGGCGTGATCATCTCCGACACCTTCGGGCGGCCGTGGCGCCACGGCCTCACCGACGTCGCCATCGGGGCCGCGGGCGTGCTCAGCCTGGAGGACTTCCGCGGCGAGACCGACGGCTACGGCAACCCGCTGAAGGCCACGGTCACCGCGCTGGCCGACGAGATCGCGGGCGCGGCCGAGCTGGTCAAGGGCAAGCTGGCCGGGGTCCCCGTGGCGGTGGTGCGCGGGCTGTCCCACCTGGTCACCGACGACGACGGGCCCGGCGTCCGGCCGCTGATCCGTCCGGCCGACGACGACCTGTTCCGGTACGGCTCGCGCGACGTCGTGTTCGCCCGCCGCACGATCAGGGAGTTCTCCGACCGGCCCGTCGACCCGGAGGCGGTGCGGCGGGCGGTCGCCGCGGGCATCGCCGCCCCCGCCCCCCACCACACGACCCCGTGGCGGTTCGTCCTCGTGGAGTCGGCCAAGGCCCGGCTGGAGCTGGTCGACGCGATGCGCGAGGCCTGGATCGCCGACCTGCGCGGCGACGGCTTCACCGAGCAGTCGATCGCCAAGCGCGTCAAGCGCGGTGACGTGCTGCGCAACGCCCCCTACCTGGTGGTGCCGTGCCTGGTGATGGAGGGCTCGCACACCTACCGCGACGACCGGCGCAACGCGTCCGAGCGGGAGATGTTCGTGGTCGCCACGGGGGCGGGGGTGGAGAACTTCCTCATCCAACTGGCCGTCGAGGGGCTGGGGTCGGCCTGGGTGTCGTCCACGATGTTCTGCCGCCCGGTCGTCCGCGAGGTGCTGGACCTGCCGGAGTCGTGGGACCCGATGGGCTGCGTCGCGGTCGGTCACGCCGCGGCCCCGCCCCGCGACCGCGCGCCCCGCGACCCCCAGGACTTCATCCTGACCCGCTGACCAGGTCCGGGCCCACCGCCGCGCATCACGCCGCTCTCCGCCGTGACGCGCCGACCAGAGCCGGGCACACCGCCGCGTCGGGCCGGTCTCGCCGTGACGCGCCGACCTGAGACGGGCCCACCGCCGCGCGTCACGCCGGTCTCCGGCACGATGCGCGGCCCCGGCGCGGTACGCCGCGCTCGCGGGCCGCGACCGCAGGTCGGGATGCGCTGACAGCCGGGGAACGGGGCTGTCATGGAGCATTTACCGTTAGGAAACTTTCCTTTAGATTTGAGGTATCCCCCCATCTGAAGGAGCACTTCATGCGAAGGACGCTCACACTGATCGCCACGGCGGTGATCTCCATCGCCACCACGATGGTCATCGCCCAACCGGCGCTGGCCCACGGGTACGTGAACTCGCCGCCGAGCCGTCAGGCCTTCTGCGCGCAGGGCAAGGTGCCCGACTGCGGCGAGATCATCTACGAGCCGCAGAGCGTGGAAGGGCCCAAGGGCCTGCGGAGCTGCGACGGCGGCAACGCCCGGTTCGCGCAGCTCAGCGACGAGAGCAAGCCCTGGCCCGTCACGTCGGTCGGCACCACGGTCACCTTCACCTGGGTGCTGACCGCCAGGCACGCCACCAGCACGTGGGAGTACTACGTCGGCGGCACCCGGGTCGCGGTCTTCAACGACGGCGGCAAGCAGCCACCCGCGACGCTCTCGCACACCGTGAACTTCTCCGGCTTCACGGGCAAGAAGAAGGTCCTGGCGATCTGGAACATCGCCGACACGCCCAACGCCTTCTACTCCTGTATCGACCTGCAGTTCGGTGGCGGTGGCGGCCAACCGACGCCCACCCCGACGCCGACCCCGACCCCCACTCCGACGCCCACCCCGACCCCGACGCCGACGGTTCCCGGCGGGACCTGGGCGGCGGGCACGGCGTACTCGGTCGGCGCCGTCGTGACCTACGGCGGGGTGACCTACCGCTGCATCCAGGCGCACACCGCCCTGCCCGGGTGGGAGCCGCCGAACGTGCCCGCGCTCTGGCAGCGGACCAGCTGACCCGCCGATGAGCAGCGGGGGGCGCCGGCCGACCGGCGCCCCCCGTCACGTGGTCGGCTTGCAGGTGGGGTGGCACAGGCGGCGGGCCAGCGCGGCGAGGAAGACATCGATGATCTCGCCCGGCTGCTGGGCCACGTGCAGGGAGCCGTTGGTCGCCAGCGTGATCGCGGACAGGCCGTCTCGGTCGACGCCGGTGCCGAAGGCGATGACCACGATCTGCACGGGCCGGTTGGGGTTCCATTCGTGGTGCAGCTTGTCGAGGAGCTGCGGCAGTTTCAGGCCGCGCCCGTCGTCCTGTCCCGCGGTGATCACGAGGAGCGTGTTGTTCATCTCCTCGCGGTAGTCGCCGGAGACCTCGCGGAAGCCGCCGAGTATCGCGTCGTAGAGCGAGCTCGACCGGTCGGGGTGCGCGCTGATCGTGGTGGTCAGCTGGTTCAGCCGCCCACGCCGGACGAGCTGCCCCGTCTCGGGCTCGTTGATCGGCCCGAGCCCGACCAGCTCCTGGTAGCCCTTGGCCCCGCCGAGCCCGTCGGCGAACTCCCACAGGCCCATGCGCGTCGTGTCGGGGAACAGCTGAAGGCCGATCTTGGCGGCGTCCAGCGCGACGGCCACCCGGGTGGTGCCCTTCAGCGGCTCCGCCATGTGCTTGGACGTGTCGGCCAGCACCAGGATGTTGGTCGGCGGGGCGAGCCTGCTCCACGCCTGGAGCGCGTCGTCGATGTCCTCGGACGAGACCGAGGGCCTGGTCCGGGGCGCCTCCGTGGGGATGGACGGCCCAGGCGAGATCGGCCCCTGGGCGCCGTCGCCGGATCTGAAGCCCGCCCGCCGCACCAGGTCCTGCGCCTCCGGGCCGCGCAGCCAGTCGGCGAACACCGTGGACGCCTCCGCGACCGTCGCGTCCGTCGCCGTCACCACGTACGGGTAGTCGAGGTTGATCGTGCCCTCGCGCGGGTGCAGCGCGACCACGGGGTCGGCCGAGGGCTGCTGGTTGTGCGTCCACACCGACTGCTCGGGGACGATCACCACCGGGCGCTTCCAGAACGTGTGGTCGTCCACGGCGGCCAGCATGCTGCGGTAGTCGGGCGCCGAGCCGGCCTGCGCCCACCGGACGAACGCGGTCAGCGCCTTGTCGGCCGCCGCGCCCTTGCCCACCACGTCCCTGGCGGCGGCGACCGTCGCGATCCCGGCCCCCGCCAGAGACGGGTCGGGGACGCGGACGATGTCCGGTTCGTTGTCGTTGGGCGTCAGCCGTCCCCGCACGGTCGAGGGGAAGACCATCCGCCAGTTCATCTCCGTCCTGCCGACGGAGAAGCGCTGGGCGAGCGAGGCGCGGGTGGCGAACACCAGCGGCGAGGTGGCCACCACGCTCTCGCCCGCGGGCAGCGCGCTCGCGCCCTGCTTGCGGGCCAGCCTGATCCACGCGGACGAGTCGGCGATCCAGCCGTCGGGCCGCTCGCGCAGGACGCCCGCCCGGTCGCCGATCAGCGTGCGCAGCACCGTGGCCGGCGGCTGCTCGGTCACCTGGACGAGCACACATCGCCCGCCCACCGAGGTGCGGGTCTCGTTGAACCGCCCGGCCGCCTCCATGGCCACCGGGGCGACGTCCACCGCGGCGGCGACGCTGACCAGAACAGGCTCTCGTGTGGAGCACAGCGCGCCGCCGCCGCCCAGGACCACCACGAGGGTGCCCGCGACGACGGCCACGACCGCGACGCCGGCCAGCAGGCCGCGCCGTAATGCCTTCCTCCGCCGCTGCTCAGGAGCGGGAGCGGCACGGTGTTGACCCAACGGCACGGTGTTCCCTCTCTCCAGGGGAGTGAACGATTGTCCCCATGCCTCCCGCCGCGAGCGCAAGAGTCAGTAGAACTCGTTACATTTCGATCAGTGGCAGTACCCGCCTGACGCTCTGGCACACCCCGTCGCTCGCCGCGGAGGCGGCCAGCCGCTCGGCGTCCGGCTCGCCGTAGCCGGTGGTGCGCTGCCTGACGGGCCTGCCGGTGACCGCGACCATCTCGCGCAACTCACTGATCGTCTTGTACGAGCCGTTCTCGGAGCCGGCCATCCGGCTGATCGTCTCCTCCATCAGCGTGCCGCCGAGGTCGTTCACCCCGCCCTCCAGCACCTGGCGGCACAGGTCGTCGCGGAGCTTGACCCACGAGCACTGGATGTTGTCGATCGCGCCGTGCAGCAGGATCCGGGCCAGGGCGTGCACCGCCCGGTTCTCCTGCGCGGTCGGCCCCGGCCTGGCGACGCCCGCCAGGTAGATCGGGGCGCTGGTGTGCACGAACGGCAGCAGCACGAACTCCGAGAACCCGCCGGTCTCCTCCTGCAGCCGCCTGATGAGCTTGATGTGCCTGACCCAGTGCAGGTGCGTGTCGACGTGCCCGTACATCATCGTGGACGTGGTCGGGAGCCCCACCCGGTGCGCGGTCGTGATGACCTCGATCCACTCCTTGGCCGGCAGCTTGCCCTTCGTCAGGACCCAGCGCACGTCGTCATCGAGGATCTCCGCGGCCGTGCCGGGCAGCGAGTCGACCCCGGCCTCCTTGGCGGCGTGCAGCCAGTCCTCGATCGACAGGTTCGTCCGGCTCGCGCCGTTGATGACCTCCATCGGGGAGAAGGCGTGGACGTGCATCCCGGGCGTTCTCGCCTTGACCGCCCTGGCGATGTCGAAGTACGCGGTTCCCGGCAGGTCCGGATGGATGCCGCCCTGCATGCACACCTCGGTCGCCCCGGCCAGCCACGCCTCCTCGGCCCGGTCGGCCACCTGGTCCAGGCTCAGCGTGTAGGCGTCGGCGTCGGTCCTGCGCTGGGCGAAGGCGCAGAACCGGCAGCCGGTGTAGCAGACGTTGGTGAAGTTGATGTTCCTGTTGACCACGTACGTCACGTCGTCGCCGGCGCTCTGGCGGCGCAGGTCGTCGGCGATGCGCGCCAGCTCGTCCAGGGCGTCCCCCTCGGCCGACAGCAGCGCCACCGCCTCGGCGTCGCTCAGTCCCGCCGGGTCGGCCTCCGCCCTCCTGAGCGCCTGCCGGACCTCGCTGGGCGTGCTGGCCGCGCCCGCCGTGCCGACGCGTTCGCGCAGGGCGTCCCAGTCGCCGTAGACGTGGTCGAAGTCGTCGCGCCTGTCTCCGACGCGTCCGGACGTGTCCACCTCGACGTGCAGGTCCACCCGTCCGGACGCGACGAAACCGCCGTCGGGCTCCTGCCAGGGGCGGCCCTCCAGGACCGCGTCCTGCCTGGCGAGCCCGGTGACCGGGTCGGCCAGCGCCTGGACGTGCGCGAACAGCCGGGGATCGAGCCACGGCTCGCCCGCCCGCACGTACTCGGGGTAGATCGTCAGCCGCTCCTTCAGTGTGAAGCCCGCCTCGGCGGTGCGGGCGGCCAGCTCGTCGATCTGCGGCCACGGACGCTCGGGGTTGACGTGGTCGGGGGTGAGGGGCGAGACGCCGCCCCAGTCGTCGATGCCGGCGCGGATCATCAGCTCGTACTCCGCGTCCACCAGGTTGGGCGGCGCCTGGAGGCGGACGCGCGGGCCGAGCACCAGGCGGGCGACGGCGATGGTGGCGGCCAGTTCCTGTAGGTCCGCGTCCGGGAGGCCGCGCATCGCGGTGTCGGGCTTGGCGCGGAAGTTCTGCACGATCACCTCCTGGACGCCGCCGTACTCCCTGGCCACCCGGCGGATCGCGAAGAGGGACTCGGCCCGGTCCTCGGCGGTCTCGCCGATGCCGATCAGGATGCCGGTCGTGAACGGCACGTTCGTGCGGCCCGCATCCTCCAGCACGCGCAGCCGCACCGCCGGATCCTTGTCGGGGGAGCCGTAGTGCGGCTGCCCCTTCTCCTCGAACAGCCGCCGCGAAGTGGTCTCCAGCATCATCCCCATGGACGGCGCGACCGGCTTGAGCCGCTGCAGGTCGCGCCAGCTCAGCACACCGGGGTTGAGGTGCGGCAGCAGGCCGGTCTCCTCCAGGACCCTGATCGCCATCGCCCGCACGTACGACAGCGTGTCGTCGTAGCCGTGCGCGTCGAGCCACTCGCGGGCCTGGTGCCAGCGGTCCTCCGGCCGGTCGCCCAGGGTGAACAGCGCCTCCTTGCACCCCATGGCCGCGCCCTGCCTGGCGATCTCCAGCACCTCGTCGGGGCTGAGGAAGGGGGCCGGGAGCTTGTTCGGCGCGGTCGCGAACGTGCAGTATCCGCAGCGGTCGCGGCACAACCTCGTCAGCGGGATGAACACCTTCCTGCTGTAGGTGACGATCCCTTCGCGACCGGCCGCCCTCAGCCCGGCGTCGCGCACCCGGGAGGCGTGTTCGAGCAGCGTGTCGAGGTGCTCGTCGCGCGCGTGCAGCAGCACGGTCGCCTCGGCGACGTCGATGGCCTTGCCGTCGCGGGCACGGGCGAGGGCGCGGCGGAATGCGGAATCGCTGACCAGACTCATAACCGCACACTACGGAAGCTGAGTTCGCGGCGGGCACTCAGGGGGTGCCAGAAGGCCGTCAGAAGGAGCGGTAGTCCCTGACAGGCATGCGCGGGCCGCGTGGCGGCGGGCGCAGCCCGGTGAGTGCGATGAGGACGGTGGCCCGGTGCCGGTGCCCCTCGTAGGGGGCGAGCAGCCGCAGCATCCCCGGGTCGTCGGTCTTCTCGCCGGTCAGGGCGTACCCCACGATCTTGGCGAGGTGGAAGTCGCCGACGCTGACCGCGTCGGGATCGCCGAAGGCGCGCTGTCGCGCCTCGGCCGACGTCCACACCCCGACGCCCGGCAGAGCGCGCAGCAGCCGGTCGAGCTCCTCGGTGGTGGCGGCGGCCTCCAGCTTGGCGGCGTGCCAGGCGGCGGTGGCGATCGTCCGGGCCCGCACGGCCTCGGCCCCCGCCCTGTGCCAGTGCCAGGAGGGGATCTCCCGCCACACCTCCGGCTCAGGGAAGACCCGCATGCCCTCGGGTGCCGGGCCCGGCGCGGGCTCGCCGTACCTGGCCAGCAGCCACCGCCAGGCGCGCCACGCCTCCCGCCCGACGACCTTCTGCTCCAGGACGGCGGGGACGAGGGCCTCCATGACGCGGCCCGTCCTGCCGATGCGCAGCCCGGCGTGCTTCCTGGCGACATCCGCCAAGACCTGATGGTGGACGCTGAATCCCGAAATATCGTCGTCTGCGCCGAGCAGCGTGGGGAGCGTCTCCAGCAGCCATCCGGCCCCCGGCCCCCACGCGTGCCCGCACACGGTCGACGCCTCGACGCTCACCCGGAGGGTGCCGGGCCCGTCAGGCGTGCGGCAGGTGCGCCAGACCGCGCCGTCGCCGCCCATCCGCCAGGTGGGATCGCCGGTGCCCCGCCGGTGCGGGGCCAGCGCCAGCCCGACGTCGAGCGGCCCGTCGGGGACCCACCTGCGTTCCACGACCGTGCCGGATCAGACGTCGCTGGAGTAGCGGACCGCGCGTTCGGGCAGCTCGATCCCCGGCCAGACGCGGACGCCCGCCTGCAGTTCGTTCCCCGGCCCGACCACGGCCCTGTCGCCGATGACCGCGTCACGTACCAGCGCGCCCCCGCAGACCCGGGCGCCTCTGCCCACGACCGAGTCGGTGACCGACGCGCCCGACTCGACCACGCAGCCGTCGCCCAGCACGGACCCCACGACGGACGCGCCCGCCTCGACCACGGCGCCGGCGCCGACCGCCGAACCGCCCTGAACCTTGGCCTCGGGAGAGACCCTCGCGCCGTCGAGCGCGAGGTACTCCCCCGTCGGGCCCGGCAGGGCCGGGGAGTCCAGCCGGCCGAGCACCAGGTCGCGCGAGCCGCGCACGAAGGCGGCCGGGGTGCCCACGTCGAGCCAGTACGTCCGGTCGGCGTAGCCGAGCACCAGGTCGCCGGAGTCGATCAGCCCCGGGAACGTCTCGCGCTCCACCGACACGACCTCGCCCGCCGGGATCCGGTCGATCACCGAGCGGGTGAAGACGTAGCAGCCCGCGTTGATCCGGTTCGTCACCGGATTGGGCGTCTTCTCCAGGAAGGCCGTCACCCGCCCCGACTCGTCGGTCGGCACGCAGCCGAACCGGGTCGGATCGTCCACCTCTGTCAAATGGAGCGTTACAGCGGCCTCGCGGGCGAGGTGGGTGCGCACCTGATCGCCGATGTCGTGACCCGACAGGATGTCGCCGTTGAGCACCAGCACCGGGTCGCCGGGCCCCGAGGTCAGCGCCTCCGCTGCGTTACGGATCGCGCCGCCCGTGCCGAGCGGGGTCTCCTCGGTGATGTACTCCAGCGAGAGCCCGAACGCGGCCCCGTCGCCGAAGACCGGCTCGAACATCGACGCCTTGTACGAGGTCGCGAAGACGATCCGGCGCACGCCGAACGAGCGGGCCCGGGCCAGTTGGTGGGCCAGGAACGGCACCCCGGCGGTCGGCAGCAGCGGCTTCGGCGTGCCCAGTGTCAGCGGACGCAGGCGGGTGCCCTGCCCCCCGACCAGGAGAATCGCCTCGAGACCTGGCAAGGAGCTCTCCATCAGATCCACACGGAGCCGGCCTGACGGCTTCCTCCGTGCTTCCTCCTCTCGGATTCGGTCGGTGCCATTACACGCAGGGGGTCGCCCGCGACATCTCCCGCGCCCGCGGCGGCCGGAAGGTCACCCGACCGCATGACGCCACGGCGGTCCGGCGAAAGGCCGGCCCTTTCGAAGGGGGGAGGAGTCACTACGCGAGGTTACCGAACTATTCGATGGCGCGTTGATAAGAGCTGAGATGCGCCTCCACCGACGCCTCCCAGGTGAACTCGCGAGCCCTGGCCAGCCCCGCCTCCTGGTACTGCCGGCGCCTCTCCGGCGAGGCCAGGAGGTCGCCGAGCGCGGAGGCGATGCTGTCGGCGTCGGGCTCGGTGTAGGCGACGGCGTCGCCGCCGACCTCCGGCAGGGATGTACGGTGCGTGGTCAGCACCGGCGCGCCGCACGCCATCGCCTCCAGCACCGGCAGCCCGAACCCCTCGCCCAGGGACGGGAACGCCACCACGATCGCCCCGCCGAGGAAGCCCGGCAGGTCGGGGATGCGCAGGAAGCCGGGCCGCACCACCTTGACCGTGGCCTCGACCTCGCGGCAGGCGGCGTCGACGTCGTCCTCGTGCACGCCACCGCCGATCACCAGCGCGGGCGGCTCGTCCAGGCTCTTGACGGCCGCCGCGAAGCCGCGGATCAGGTTGGGGACGTTCTTGCGCGGCTCCAGCGCGCCCAGGAAGGCCACGTACGGCTGGCCGTGCAGCCCGCACCTGTCGGCCGCGCGCCGGATCTCCGCCTCGCTCGGGGGGTGGAAGAGGTCGTGGTCGACGCCGTGGTAGGCGACGTCGATGCGGGTGGGGTCGGCGGCCAGGACGCGCACCAGTTCGTCCCTGGTCGCCTTGGACGGCACGATCACGCGTGCGGCGTGCCGCACGGCGGTGCGGGTGGCCGAGCGGAAGAACGACGCCTTGGCCGCGCTGTGCTGGTCGGGCTCGGTGAACCAGGTGACGTCGTGCACGGTGACGACGGTCGGCAGTCCGGATCGGAGCGGGATCGAGTAGTAGGGGGCGTGGATGACGTCGGCCCCCGCCTTGTGAGCGAGCAGCGGCACTCCGGTCTGCTCCCAGGCGAGCCTGGCCGCCCTGTTGGTGATGGCGACGGGGCCGGGAATGACGTCGGCGGAGGGCGCGAGCCGTCCGTACCTCTCGGCGTCGGCCCGCTGGCAGACCACCGCGAGATCGGCTCCTGCCCGGTCCAGGCCGGCGACCAGCCCGTCAACGTATCTGATCAACGCGCCGCGGTCAGCGGGGACCGCCGCCGCGTCGACGAGCACTCGAGGCATACGAAGATCTTCTCCCCTCAAGATCAACGCGGGACACGGCGTCCCCCTCTGGTTCAGCTTATGACCAGCCTCCCCCAAATCGTGTGCCAAATCACACCGAGTCGCGCCGTGCCGCAATTCCAGCGAGGCCCGCGCAGATCAGGTCCCCTATGACGATGACGACACGCGAGGCGAGCGCGACGGCGATGGCGGATCCGCTGTCGAGCACGGGCGCGAGCACGGCCACCATGGCCACCTCCCGCACCCCGGCTCCCGCCGGCACGACGAACGTCAGGATGCCCAGGCACCACGACAGCGCGAACGCGCCGACGGCGAAGAGCAGGCCGCCCTCGGGGGCGACGAAGTACAGGTGCAGGCCGTAGCAGGCCCAGCCCGCCACCGCCCAGCCCAGCGCGGTGAGCATGCCGCGCCTGGTCAGCGGACGTTCCAGCGGCTCACGCTTCAACCTGCGCAGGCCGTACCCGATCACGCCGTTGATCACCTTGGGCTCCAGCAGCACGAGGAGCACCGGGACGAGGAGCAGCAGCCAGCCGTACCGGTTCCAGCCGAGCGTGCCGAGCGCGACGAGCAGGCCGCTGGCGAGCTGGACCGGCATCATCAGGAAGAAGGCCGCGGCGCTTCGCGAGCGCGGCACGCCGAGGTCGCGGCCCATCTCCATCTGCGCGATCATCGGCCAGACCGCGCCGGGGATGTACTTGCCGAGCTGGCCCACGAAGAACACCTTGGCCGCGGGCCTGAACGGCAGCGGCGAGCCGAGGTCGGCCAGCAGGGTCCGCCAGGTGAGCATGGCGCCGAGCAGCGCGGCCACCACGGCGCCGAGCGACGCGGCCAGCAACGGCGGGTTCAGCCTGGCGAACCCGGCGACCACGGCGTCCCACTGCGAGGCCACGGCCCTGCCGCCGAACCCGAGGGCGACGAGGAGGAACCCGGCGCGGACCAGCCGCCGCACGGGCGACCGCCTCGGCGTCACCACGCCCGGAGTGTCGTCGCTCATGGTCTGCTCTGCCGTGCTCACAGGGGAAGGACCCGCTCGGGGGGCTGCGGGAGGTCGGCGCCCGCCGGGCGGCGCGGCCGCTTCGTCGCCACCCACAGGTACGTCGGCACGAGCGGGAGCAGCAGCCGCAGCGCCGCACGCGGCGTGCGCGCCAGGACGGCCTGCGCGGCCCGGCCGGCCGCGCCGGGGAACAGCTCGGAACCGGCGAACCGGGTCGGCGTGGCCAGCACGGGGAAGGTGTAGTCCCACACGTGGAAGGCCCGCAGCATCCTGCGCAGCCCGCGGCGGGTGCGGAAGCGCTCGTAGTACTGGTCGGCTTTGCCGAACGCGCGGACGTACCGGTCGGCGAGCGCGGGCGGCAGGTACGACAGGAACGGCAGCTTGTAGTGCGGCTCCATGACGCCGAGCCGGTTGCCCAGACCCAGGTAGAGCACGCCGTCGTCGGAGAGCACCCGGCGCATCTCGGCCACCACCGCGTCGGGGTCGACCACGTGCTCGTAGATGTGGTTGAACACCAGGACGTCGATCGAGCCGTCGGGGAACGGCAGCGCCGTGCCGTCGCCGCAGACGAACGCGACCCGCTCGCCGAACCGGTCGGCCGCCCTGCGCAGGCCGGGCACGTCGATGTCGATGCCGAGCGTGTGCCCGGCCCCGGCTCCTGCCAGCTCGTCGGCGATGAATCCGGCCGAGCAGCCGACGTCGCCCACGGTCAGCCCGTCGAGCGGACCGTGGAAGTGCTCGAGCACCGCGATGATCTTCGCGGCCTTGCGGCGGCGTTTCTCCTCGTCCAGCATCGCCGACTGGAACTCGGAGTACTCCAGCTGCGCGACCCGTTGCTTACCCACGCCGCCCAACAGTACCTGCGCTCGACGTCCGTGAACCCGCCAACGGGCTTTGGTACGGTGCCCGACTGCCGCGTTTTCACATTTGGGGGCGAGATGGGGCTCATCGACAAGATCCGGGGCGAGTTCATCGACATCGTGGAATGGCTGGACGACAGCCGCGACACGATCGTGTGGCGCTTCCCCCGGTACGAGAACGAGATCAAGATGGGCGCGCGGCTCGTCGTGCGGGAGTCGCAGGTCGCCGTCTTCGTCAACGAGGGCCAGATCGCCGACGCCTTCTCCCCCGGCACGTACGAACTTCAGACGCGCAACCTGCCGATCCTGTCGACGCTGAAGGGCTGGAAGCACGGCTTCCACTCGCCGTTCAAGGCCGAGGTGTACTTCGTCAGCACCCGCCAGTTCGCCGACTTCAAGTGGGGGACGCAGAACCCGGTCATGGTCCGCGACCCCGAGTTCGGCCCGGTGCGGCTGCGCGCGTTCGGGGCGTACTCGGCCAGGGTGACCGACGCGCGCAGGCTGCTCACCGAGCTGGCGGGCACCGACCCGCAGTTCCGGACGGAGGAGGTCGAGGGGTACCTCCGTCAGATGGTCGTGGGCAGGCTGGTCAACGCCTTGGGCACCGCGAACGTCCCGGTGCTCGCCATGGCGGCCGACCAGCACGAGATGGGACGGCGGCTGGCTGAGATCCTCACCGCCGACCTGGCCGGAGTGGGCATCTCCGTGCCGAACTTCACCATCGAGAACATCTCACTGCCGCCGGAGGTGGAGCAGGCCCTCGACAAGCGCTCCCAGATGGGCATCGTGGGCGACCTCGAGCAGTACGCGAAGTTCCAGGCCGCCAACGCGCTGGAGAACGCGGGCGGGGCCGGCGAGGGCATGGGGCTCGGGATGGGCATCGCGGCGGGCCGGCAGATGGCCGCCGCGCTCGCCCCCCAGCAGGACGGGCCGCCGCCGCTTCCCCAGCAGGAGCAGTGGTACCTGGGCGTGGGCGGCGAGCGGCGCGGCCCGTTCGACCAGCAGGGGCTGGCCGCCGCCGGGCTCACCCCCGACGCGCTGGTGTGGCAGGCCGGCATGGCCCAGTGGGCCCCCGCCAGAGACGTCCCCGAACTGGCCGCCCTGCTGCACGGCACCCCGCCGCCGCTGCCCCCCTCCTGATTCACGGACCCGTCCCGCCGGGCGGCCCTGCCGGCTCGGCTCGCCTGGATCGACGAGAGGACTCCGTTGACCTCCCCCACCCAGATCACCCATCCGTGCGCGGGTTGCGGCGCGAGTGTGGCGTTCGCGCCCGGGACGTCCGTCATGCGCTGCCCCTACTGCGGCAGCGAGCAGCGGATCGCCGCCCCCACCCGCGCCGTGCGCGAGCACTCCTACGACGCCTTCCTGGCCAAGCCGCGCGTCCAGCGGCTCGCCCCCAACCGGTTCGCCTGCCCTGGCTGCGGCGCCCGGACCGAGAGCGACGCGCTGTCCAGGAACTGCCAGTTCTGCGGCACCGTCCTGGTCGCCGACACCGCGCAGGACGTCCAGGTCGCTCCGGAAGCGGTGCTGCCGTTCGCGTTCGACCGCGACCACACCCGTACCCGCCTCCGAAGCTGGGTCAAGTCCCGCTGGTTCGCCCCGAACCGCCTCAAGCGCGTCAGCGAGGCGGAGTCGATGAAGAGCACCTACCTCCCCCACTGGACGTTCGACGCCGGAACCCAGTCCCGCTACACCGGCCGGCGCGGCGACCACTACTACGTGAACGAGACCTACACGCAGAACGGCCAGACCAAGACCCGCCGGGTCCGCAAGACGCGCTGGCGGCCCGCCAGCGGCACCGTGGCCCGCCACTTCGACGACGTCCTGGTCGCCGCCACCTCGCAGGTCCCCAGGGAGCACCTGGACGCGCTGGAGCCGTGGCCGCTGGAGCAGGCCGCGCCGTTCCAGCCCGCCTACATCGCCGGGCACCACACGCTGCGCTACGACACCGAGCCGGAGCGCGGCCTCGACGAGGCCAAGCACACGATGGCGACGGTCATCACGGAGGACTGCCGCCGCGACATCGGCGGCGACGTGCAACAGGTGCAGGGCGTGGACACGCGCTACCACGACATCACGTTCAAGCTGGTGCTGCTGCCCGTGTGGGTCGGCTGCTACCTGTTCGGCGGCCGGACGTACCAGGTGCTCATCAACGGCGTCACCGGCGAGGTGCAGGGCGACAGGCCGTACAGCGCGGTCAAGATCACCCTTGCCGTGCTGGCCGCGCTGGCACTGGTCGGCTGCGTCGTCTGGCTATACCTGGCGAGCCGCGCGTAGCCTGGCCCAATGCTTCGTCGCCTGCTGCGCGTCCTGCTCGCTCTGGTCGCACTCGGTTTCCTCGGCTACGGCCTGGCGCGCAACTGGGACGAGATCGTGACGGCGGCCGGCAGGCTCTCGCCGTGGGCGGTGCTCGGCTCGTTCGCGGCCGTGCTGGCGGGCCAGTTCTGCATGCTGGTCGCCTGGCGGCAGGTGCTGGCCGGGCTCGGCACGCCGCTCCCGCTGCGGGTGGCCGGGCGGATCATGTTCGTCGGCCAGCTCGGCAAGTACATCCCCGGCTCGGTCTGGGCGTACGCGGCGATGATGGAGCTGGGCCGCGACCACGGCAGCCCGCCGCGCCGCACGTTCGCGTGCATCTCGCTGTCCCTGGTGATCAACCTGGGGGTGGCGCTGTCCATCGCCGCCGCGACGCTGGCGACCCAGCAGGCCGTGCGCCAGGCCTGGTACCTGCTCCTGCTCGTGCCGGTGATCATCGTGTGCCTGCACCCGAAGGTGCTCACCTGGGGTCTCAACCTGGCGTTGCGCGTCGCCCGCAGGGAACCGCTGGAGAGCGTGCTCCCCGGACGTACCGTCCTCGTCGCGGTGGCCTGGACCGCGCTCGGCTGGTTCGTCTACGGCCTGCACATCTCGCTGCTCGCGGGCCGGTGGGACATCTACCTGATCGCGACCGGCGGCTACGCGTTCGCCTGGGCGAGCGGGCTGCTCGCCGTCGTCGTGCCCGCGGGCGTGGGCGTGCGTGAGGGCGCGCTGGTGCTCGTCCTCACGCCGGTCATCGGCACCGGGGCCGCCTACGCGGCGGCGGTGGTGTCGCGGGTGGCGTTCACGCTGGGCGACGCCCTGGCCGCCGGCGTCGCCTTCCTGCTCGGACGTCAGGAAGCCAGCAAGGTGGCGACGTACACGGCCCAGAACGGCTCCGGATCGACCGCCTTGACCCCCGACCGCAACCTCTCGGGCTCGCCCGACGCGTAGAAGCGCTCGATCGCCCGCCGCAGCGCCGCGACGTCGCCCGGCTCGACCAGCAGGCCGTCGACGCCGTCGGTGACGTGCTCGGCGAGCGCGCCGACACGGGTGGCGATCACCGGCACGCCGTTCTCGTGCCCGAGCCAGACGTTCTGGCTGGCGGTCGCGCTCCGGTACGGCAGGACGAGCGCGTCGGCCTCGGCGAACAGCCCGGGCACGTCCTCGGCGGCCACGTAGCCGGGACGCAGCTCAACCCTGTCGCCCAGGCCCAGCTCCGTGACCAGCGCCTCGGTCTCCTGGAGGCCGCCCCAGAACTCGCCCGCCACGGTCAGGCCGACCCCCTCGGGCAGGGCACGCAGCAGCAGGTCGAGCCCCTTGTACGGGCGGACCATCCCGAAGAAGAGCAGCCGGTCGCGCACGCCCGCCTGCTGGGCCGCCTTCGTGGCGGGCAGGTGCGGTGGCAGCCCGGCCACGCTCACCCGCCGGTCGGTCAGCGACCGGGCCAGCGCCGCCTGCTGGTCGGAGTGGGTCAGCACGCTGTCGACCCGGTTGAGCAGCGCCTTCATCAGCGGCCTGTCGTACGGCTTGCGCTCGTGCGGCAGCACGTTGTGGCAGAGCGCGACGGTGGGCGTCCTTCGCCCGATCCCGAGCAGGATCCCCAGGTAGGCGGGGACCTGGACCGGGCTCAGCACCGTCAGGATGACCAGGTCGGCCGAGCGCAGCCGCCGCCCGCACGCCACCCACCCGTCAGGACGCCGCCAGTCGAGGTCGCGCCGGGTGCCGGGGAACGGCGTGCCCTCGGGCGCGGAGATCGTCTGCTGCCCCGGATACAGGAACGACGGGTACTGCGCCCGCCACGACTCGATCACCACGTCGTGGCCGTGAGCGGCGAGCCGGTGCGCGAGCTCGGTGGTGTGCTGCGCCCCGCCCCCCTTGTACGGATAGGTCGGGCCGACGATGGCGATCCGCACGCTACTCCCCTCGCGACCGCACGATCAGGTCCGCCAGCAGGGCCACCGACCCGATCAGCAGCCCGGACAGGAAGATCATGACGGTGTTCGCGGGGAAGTAGAACGGCTGCCGGATCATGTCCCAGACGCCCTTGACGAACCCGATCCCCACCAGCCAGAGCGCCGGCGGCATGAGCACCTTGAGCGGGTTGAAGTACATGATCATCCGCAGCACTTGCAGGATGTACCGGTACGCGTCGGACACGAAGCTGAACTTCGACTTGCCCGCCCGCTTGGCGTAGTCGATCGGCAGGTAGTAGACGTCGTGCTGGTTCGACAGGAACGACAGCGTGATCGTCGTGACGCAGGAGAACCCGGGAGGCAGCAGCCTGAGGTACGGCTTCGCCACGGACCTGCGGAACGCCCGCAGCCCAGAGTTCAGGTCGGGGATCTTCTGCCCCGCCAGCTGCTCGGCCACCTTGCGGATCACCCACTTGGCGGGCACGCGCAGCAGCTTGTGCGAGCCCTCCTCGCTGGTGCGCGCGCCGACCACCATGTCGATGGCCTGGTCCTTCTCCAGGATCTGCACCAGCTCGGGGATGCGCTCGTTCGGGTACGTCATGTCGGCGTCGGTCCAGACGACGATCTCGCCCCTGGCCTCCTGAGTGCCGATCCTGCGGACCGTGCCGGCGCCTCCGTTGCGGTGGAAGGCGCGGATCCGCAGGTGCGGGAATCTCGGCGCGGCCTCCTGCAACCTGGCCAGCGTGTGGTCGGTGGAGCAGTCGTCGACCGCCACCAGCTCGTAGGTGTAGCCGCTCGAGTCCATCGCCCTCGTGATGCGCTCCACCTCGTCGATCACGTGATTCTGCTCGTTGTAGCAGGGCAGGACAATCGTGACGTATGGCGCTTCTTCCACGGCGTTTCCACTCTGGGGGGTCTCAGGCGTGCTCACGTGCGTCGAGGGTACTCTGCCCAGCTGGGAGCCGAGTCCACATCGAGCTCCGGCAGGCTCCCCGCACCGCCCATCACTTGACCAAGTTCACCCACCCGACGCCTGGCATCCGGAGCACTCCCCGGCCCGCCGCCCTGGCCTTTCCTGGGTCGTCGAACCGGACGTAGAGCACCTCGGGGACGTCGGCGACCGTGACGTACCGCTCCGGGTCGTCGTGCTTGGCCAGCCGCAGCCCGAACTCCCTGTCCTGGAGAAACACCTCCTCGACCCCGTCGAGCCCGCGCAGCCTCGCCACGACCGCGTCGCGCTGCGCCACCGTGGCGGGTCCGCCCACGCAGGCGGCGGACATCCGAGCGGATACGCACAGCGACACCGCGAGGTCGGCCTTGCCCTTCCAGAAGTTTCCATAGGTATGGAAAATGCCCGAGATCCCCGGCTTTCCGGTCAGCTTCTGCTTGACCGTCCCGAAGTCCGCCGAGCGCCGCAGCCGCCCCTCGATGTCGGGCAGCACGGTCGAGGTGTCGACCTTCGCGAGCTCCGCCGGGTCGATCAAGCTCGCGCGGTTCGCCGCCCGAATCTCCTCCGCGGAGCGGACGGCGACGGAGGCGACTTCCGGCATACCTCGCAGCATCGCCAGCACGCCCTCGACCGTGCCCTTCGGGCAGCCCACGTCCCCGTCGAGGCAAGGGAGCACGGCGAAGCCGTCGGCGGCGGGGAAGGGCCCGTCGGGCGGCGGAGAGGGCAGCAGCGACCGCTGGTAAAAGTGCCAGCCGCCGACCGCGAGCGCGCCGAGCAGCACCACGGACGCCGTCACGATGGCCAGCAACCGCCGGTGCGCCGCCGCCCACCGTGGTAACCGCGGCTCCTCGTCGTCACCTAACGCCAACTCGTCGGTCTCCCCGTACGACATGCCCACGATTATGCGCCAGGATGTGTCGCCCGGCCCGCCCCATGGTCAAGTCGATTAGGGCGTCGCCATCCACACGTTGATCCGCAGCCACCAGGTGCCGTTCGGCGGGTCCACCAAGGACCGCTCGTCCTGGCGGGTGACCAGGCCCATGACCTGCCGCGGCGTCCCGTACGGGCGCACCTGCCGCTCCTCCGCGGCGAGCACCACGGGGACCCGCCCCGCCGCGCGTACCCGCTCCACCACGCGCCGGACGTCCTGCTCGGGCGCGGTGTCGTTCCCGGTCTCGATGCGGATCTGCGCCGTCGGTAGCCCGCACATGCCGCGCACGACCTGCGTGAAGCGGTCGCCCGTCACCCGCTCGATGATCAGCACGGACGCGTCACGCGGCAGGCTCGCGCACATCGCCTCCACCGCGGCCTGCTCGCCCTGCTCGACCGGCGTGAACGCGGTGCCGATCGACGTCACGGCCGGAGGGACGAGGACGAGCAGGCACCCGGCGATCCCGATCCAGCGGGAGCCGTAGCCGCGTTCGCGCGCCCGGTCGCGTACCCAGCCGAGCCCCCAGACGGCGAGCACGATCAGCCCCGGGATCACGACCGGCACCAGGCGGCGGGACGCCCACGGATGGTCGGGAGTGATCTCCGGGCGCAGCAGCGTGGTGACGGTGGTCCAGCCGATGACGGCCAGCGGCAGCAGCCACGCGAACGGCTCGCCGCTCCGCAGCAGCCTGCGGACGAGCACCGCCGCCGCGACGGTGGCCAGCACGACCACGGGCAAGCCGACGTACCAGACCACCCAGTGCAGGGACAGCTCCGAGTACAGCCGCGTCCCGTCGATCGGCAGCCGGTCGGCCTGCTGGGTCTTCTGGATGAACGTGGCGGTGACCTGGTCCTCCGGCGTCGTCACCTCCCGGTGCACGGTCTGCAGCCAGGGACGTACGGCGAACCCCGTCATGACCAGCACGACCAGCCACGCCCCCGCCGGAGCCGCCCACCGCGGCAGCCGGAGCCGGGCCAGCCAGGGCGCGGCGACCGTCCCGGCGACGGTCAGCACCATCACGGACGCGCAGATGGCCAGCAGCGGGTTCACCGACCGCGACAGGTAGGCCAGGTACGGCCGAGACAGCGCGTACGCCGCCAGCACCCCGGCCCCGGCGCCCACCACGACCCCTGCCAGCAACCAGGGCCCCACCCACGGCCCCCCGGCCCCCCGGCTCCCCGGCTCCCCGAGGGCCTCCTCCCCAACGGGGAGCGACCCCGCTGTCCCGTCCGTGCGGGAGAAGCGGCGCATGGCGATCAGCAGGCCCGCGAAGGCCAGCACCGGCAGGACGTCGCGCAGCGCGTCCACCCTGACCAGCACGGCCAGCCCGGTCACCAGGCCGGCCAGCGCGCCCGCCGCCCAGCCCGGCCTGGGACGGGAGAGCGCGTCGTGCACCAGCGCCAGCCCGCCGAACAGCAGGATCAGCGACGGGATCTCGCTGAACGTGGTCCGCGAGGTGTAGAGCACCGGCAGGCTCAGCGCGAACGCCAGCGCGGCCAGCGGCGCCCACCGGCCGCCCGCCAGCCGTCCCGCCAGCCCGCCCACCGTGAGCACGGCGAGCGCCCCCAGCACGGCGGGCGTCAGGAGCAGCCCGCCGAGCCAGTCGCCGGCGGCGAAGAGCATCGGCGGCCCCGGCATGAACTGCGGCACGACCGCGCCATCGACCTGGTAGAAACCGATTCTGGCGAAGAGCAGGGCAGGGTCGGCTCCGCCGAACGCCTCCGCCTGAGCGGGGATCGGCAGCGACCCGTGCTTCGCGAGCCAGATGGCGTACTGCGCGTACGTGGCGGGATCACGCCGGACGATCAACTGCTCGCCGTGCATGACCGCGTTGAACACCCCGGCCCCGGCGGCGACGGCGACGACCGCCGCGACCTGCCGGCCCGTCGCCTCGACGACCTCGGGCAACCGGCGCAACCCCGCCCAGCACAGCAGCCCGATCACCGGCAGCCCGAGCAGCACCGCGGCCACCGGCTCGAACCGGCCGACCAACAGCAACGGCAGCCCCGCGACCAGCCACCCGGCGACCACCAGCGCAGGCAGCACCGAGACCGCGGCGAGCACCCTGCCCGCCGACGGCCTCCGCAGCTGATCGAACCAGGCAGGCCTCATCGTTGATCGCGAGCGTATCCAACGACCACCCCCAACCGCTCCCACACCGCGGGACGCGGGATCACCGTGCGCCCGACCACGGCACGGACACAGCCCGCCTGGGTCGTGGCGGCTGCGCGCGCCCTGGAGTCGTGGGCACGGGCCGCAAGAACCGTGACGCGGGCTCCGGCCGCCAGGTCGTGGCGTCGGCGCGCTCCCGGAGCGTGGAGCGCTCGCGGGATCGTGGCGTGGGCGCGGGTCGGCGGGAAACGCGGGTAGCGTACGGCGCGTGCCGGTGGAGCGGGAGGACGTGCAGGTGGAGGCCGACGAGGGCGTCGAAAGGCCCACGCGGCCCGGCTGGCACGCCACGGTCGAACGGCTGCGCGACACCGTGACCGGCTGGCGAGAGACCGACCGGCGAAGGGCCGACTGGCAGAAGGCCGGCCGCTTCGTCAGGCGGCACGCGTGGTTCCTCGCGGTGCTGGCGGCGGGCGCCGTGCTGCGGGTCGTCACGATGCTCGGCTACCGCCCGGCGCTGTGGTTCCCCGACACGTACACCTACATCGTCACGGTGTTCCACCCCCGGCCGGACCTGGTGCGCCCGGCCGGCTACTCGGCGTTCCTCAAGCTCCTGGAGCCGTTCCACTCCTTCGGCGCCGTCGCGGCCGTGCAGCACCTGCTCGGGCTCGCCACCGGCGTGCTGGTGTACTGGGCCGCGCGCCGGGCGCCGAGGTGGGCGGCGACGCTGGCCGCCACGCCGGTGCTGCTCGACGCGTACCAGGTCGAGGTGGAGCACCTGCTCGTCTCCGACACGCTGTTCATGTTCCTGGTCGTCCTCGCGGTGGCGCTGACGCTGGCGCGCAGGCAGTCCGTCGTGGCGATCGGGCTGCTGCTCGCCGCCGCCACGCTCACCAGGACGGTCGGGCAGCCGCTCATCGTGGTCATGGCCGCCTGGTTCCTGCTGCACAGGCGCATCGGACGCGCGGGCGTCCTGCTCGCGGCGGCGGTCGTGCCCGTCCTGGCGTACGGCGGGTGGTTCTACGCCACCTACCATCGCGTCGGCCTGGTCGGCGCGAACGGCGCGTTCCTGTACGCCCGGGCGATGTCCTTCGCCGACTGCGCGAAGCTGGACCCGCCGCCGGACCTGAGGGTGCTCTGCGACCCCAGGCCGCCCGCCCGGCGCCCGCCCTCGCAGGAGTACCTCTGGGCCAAGGACTCCCCGCTCGTGCTCCTGCCCGGCATCACGTTCTCGAAGGAGAACGACGAGCTCGCGAGCCGGTTCGCCACGCTGGCCGTCCAGAAGCAGCCGCTCGACTACGCCGCCTCCGTCCTGTCAGAGCTGGGACGGACGTTCGTGTGGGGCCGCCCGGTCTACCCCGACCAGGAGATCTACGGCTACTACCAGTTCCCCGCCGTCGCGCCCGCCCCGCCCGGCCGGCACGCGGCGCAGCTGGGCGTGCGGATGGGCATCCGCTACGAGCAGGGGCCGATCGGCACCGAGGTGGTCGAGCCGTTCGCGGGCTGGATGCGGGCCTACCAGGACGTGGTCCGCTTGCCCGGCACCGTGCTCCTGGCGGTCCTGCTCGTCCCGCCCGCTCTGGCGGTCGTGCGACGCCTGCGCGCCCCGTCCTCACCGGACCGGCAGATCCCGTCCGGCGAGCGGGGCGGAGACGGCGAGCGGTGGCCGGCGTGGTTGGTGCCGTGGTCGGTGGGCGTGATGTTGCTCCTGGTGCCCCCGGCCGTCGCCGAGTTCGACTACCGGTATGTGCTCCCGGCAGTGCCGCTGGCCTGCATGGCTGCGGCGTTGAGCATCCGTCCCAACCTGTGAATGCGGTAAAGAGTCTGGCCATGTTATTCCAGGAAATGTCCAGGTCTGAGTATGCTTTGGGCCGGTAATATCACGCCCGTGTCACGGCTGATTCTTGTCAGTGCCGGATGCGGGTACGCCGCACGTGACCTAGTCTCGTGGCGCAGAACGACCGAGCCACGCGTTGACGCGCATGGGGCCAGGCAAGGGGGCGTATGAGTGACCATAGGAGCGCGTCCGTGCAGGACCGCAGGCTCGCCCCGACTGATCCCGGCTACCGGGGAGCGCGACGGGCGAACGCCTCGCCGCCCCCGCCGGAAGACCTGCCCCCGCGCAGCCACCGCAGCGGCGGCGGCTCCGGCGCCGGCAAGATGCGGATTCTCGCCTGGATCAGCATCGCCGCCACCACCCTCATGGTCGGTGGCGCGCTGACCGGGTACACGGTCTACCGCGACGCCTTGGGCTCGATCAACAAGAAGGATTTCGAGCAGGACATCATCGGCACCCGCCCCCCTGACACGGGCGCACTCAATGTCCTGCTCGTCGGCTCCGACACCCGCGCGGGCAAGGGCAACGCCCGGTACGGCCAGAAGCTCGCCCGGGAAGCGGACGCGGGCGGCAAGCGCACCGACACGATCATCCTCTTGCACATCTCGCCCAACCGCGACCAGGCCCGGCTGATCAGCTTCCCGCGCGACTCGATGGTGGATATCCCCGCCTGCAAGAACGAGACGACCAAGCAGACCATCCAGGCCCGCCGAGACATGATCAACTCGGCCTACAACTCCGGCGGCATCGCCTGCACGATCTCGACGCTGGAGAAGCTCACCGGCATCCGCATCGACCACTTCGCCGAGGTCGACTTCAGCGGCTTCAAGAACATCGTCGACGCGCTCGGCGGCATCCAGATCTGCCTCAAGTCCGGCGTCAACGACAAGAACTCCAAGCTCGTCCTGCCCCCCGGCAAGAGCCTGCTCGACGGCGAGAAGGCGCTCGGCTTCGTGCGGCTGCGCCACTACGGCGACGGCAGCGACATCCAGCGCATCAGGCGCCAGCAGCTCTTCCTCAGCAAGGTCGTGGCCAAGGCCATGAGCTCCGAGCTGCTGACCGACGTCCCGAAGCTCACCGGGTTCATCAAGGCCGCCGCGCAGTCGGTGACCATGGACCCTGACCTGGCCAACGACCCCTCGCAGCTCATCGAGCTCGCCCAGAGCGTCCAGAAGCTGACCACGGGCGGAGTCAAGTTCACCACGATCCCCTGGACCCCCGACCCCGAGGACAAGAACCGCGTGGTCTGGAAGCAGCCCGACGCCAACGAGCTGTTCAACGCGATCAAGGCGGACGTGGAGCTCCCGTCCGCCTCGCCGTCCGCCAGCGCGAGCGCCAGCACCAAGCCCAAGGTCGCCATCAAGCCCGAGCAGGTGCAGGTGCAGGTGCTCAACGGCACCACCACGATGGGCAAGGCCCGCGAGGTCGCCGACATGCTGGCCAAGGAGGGCTTCAAGGTCACCGGCCTCGGCAACTACCAGGCCACCGAGGGCAAGAGCCAGGCGACCACCGAGGTCCGCTACGCCAAGAACGCGGCCGAGGGCGCCGACTACGCCGGCGTGCTGTCCGCGGCGCTGACGCCGAAGCCCGCCCCGACGTCCGGGAAGGTGCGGCCGACCACGACCGACGTCTACACCCCGTCGGTGCCGGCGCCCACGGCTTCGGCGAGCGCCAAGGGGGCTCCGGTGATCCAGCTGGTCGTCGGCTCCGACTTCAAGGCAGTCAAGCCGACCAAGCTTCCCGACAGCGTCAACCAGAGCACCGTCACCGCGTCCGAGCAGAAGAACGTCTGCGTCTGAGCCTCAGAGTTCCCTGTGTATGCGGGGTTTCTGAACCGGCTCGAGAGACAGGACCCGCGCCGCCGGGATATCGTGGTGCGGGTCGGCGACACCGCTCGCTGGGCGGCGTCAGAACGTCTGTCAGGCATTGCGGTGCTCGCGTTCCCCCGACCCCGAGCGAAGCTGAGCAACTCTCCGTGTCTGACACCAAGCACTCCCTACCGGTCACGACCCCGGGAAGCCCCGGCGAAGCCGGAGAGGGCTCTGGGCCTGCCAACACGGGAGCGAAGTGGCCGCTACCGGAAGAGGCCTTCTGGAGTGAGCAGACCGACCCGCACGGCGCGCTGCCCGACCCGGAGCAGAGCGGCGAGAAGGACGACGGCAAGCAGCAGAAGGCCGAGCCGGAGCCCGCGCCCGAGCCGCAGAAGCGCAAGCGCGACCCGTTCCTCGACAACGTCAAGTTCCTGCTGATCGTCACGGTGATCATCGGTCACTCGCTGGTGCCGACGTTCAACTCCCACTCGTCGCGGGCGCTCTACATCTTCATCTACATGTTCCACATGCCGCTGTTCACGCTCGTCAGCGGCTACCTGTCGAGGAACTTCTGGAACTCCAACGCGAAGACCAACAAGCTGGTCGACACGTTCGTGGTGCCGTACGTCATCGTCGAAGTGGGTTACGCCGCGCTCCGGTTCGGGCTGGGGCAGAAGTGGTCGCTCACGATCATCGACCCGGCCTGGATCAACTGGTACCTGCTTGCCCTGCTGTTCTGGCGGCTGTCGACGCCGGTGTGGAAGCGGATGAAGTTCCCGATCCCGGTGGCGATCGCGATCTACCTGTTCGCCGGGTTCTCGCAGATCGAGGGTGACTTCAGCATGGACAGGTTCTTCGGCCTGATGCCGTTCTTCGTGATCGGCCTGTGCATGCAGCCGGAGCACTTCGAGCGGCTCGACCGGCTGTGGATCAAGATCGCCGGAGGGGTCACGCTGGTCTGCGCCGCCGCCGTGGCCATCTTCATCGCGCCCAAGGCGCCGCTCAAGCCGTTCTACTACAAGCACAGTTACCAGGACATGGACCTGTCCTGGTGGATGGGCCTCGGCGTGCGCACCGGGCTGCTGGTGTGCGCGATGGCGATGTGCCTGGCGGTCCTGGCTCTGGTTCCCAGGCGCGAGACGTGGTTCACCGACCTCGGCACCCGCACGCTCTACTGCTACGTGCTGCACGGCGTGCCCGTCCTCATCGCCAAGGAGATGGGCTGGCTGAGCTTCCCGTGGCTGTACGGCCCGCTCGGGGTGCTCGCGATCACCTCGTCGGCTCTGGCGCTGGCGATCGTGCTCTCCCTGCCCGAAACCCGCACGATCTTCAAGTGGGTCCTTGAACCTCGCTTGACCTGGTTGTATCGCCGCCCTTCAGGAAGTTAAGCGGTAATTCCCCCCGCATTAACGCCTTTGACCGGGTAAGCGCTCAGCATCGACCTATGCGGGTTTGCGTCGCCACGATCGCCCATCATCCTGAGGACGCCCGGATCATGCACAGGCAGATCCGGGCACTGCTCGACGCCGGCCACGAGGTGACCTACGTGGCCCCGTTCACCCATTTCAACGTGACGCCCGCCGACGGGCTCGCCGCGGTCGACGTCCCGCACGACGCGCGATACGGCAGGGCCGCCTCGGCCCTCAGACGCGGCGTCAAGGACGCGGACCTGCTGATCGTGCACGACCACGCGCTGCTGCGGGTGCTGCCGCACCGCCGCCCACCGGTGGTGTGGGACGTCCGCGAGGAGGCGAGCGCCAAGCGCCTGGCCCGCGCCGCGAGGCGGCACCAGGTGTGCACGTCCGACGTGGTCCCGGAGGCCACTCTGGTGTCGCCGGTCCCTCCCCCTTCGGGCGACACCAGAGTGGTCCACATCGGCCGCCTGTCGGCCCGGCGCGGGGTGGCCGAGCTGATCGGGCTCGCCGAGCGGCTCGTCCCGCACGGCGTCAGGATGGACCTGATCGGCGCCGCCGACCCCGCGATCCGCCCGCTGCTGCGCGACGCCCAGCGGGTGGGGCTGCTCGACTGGTTCGGCTACGTGCCCAACCGGCACGCCCTGCGGATGGCGGAAGGCGCGCTGGCGGGGCTGTCGCTGGCCGCGGAGAACGTGCCCGGGGTGCCGACCAAGGTGCTCGACTACATGGGCAGGGGCCTGCCGGTGGTCACCACGCCACAGGCCGCCGCGTTCGTGGAGCGGGCCGGGTGCGGGATCACGGTCCCGTTCGACGTGGACGCGGTGCTGAACGCCGTCCTGGATCTGAAGGAGGACCCGGCGCGGCGGGCCGCGCTGGGCGCACGGGGCCACGCCGAGGCCCGGCTGCGCCACCACTGGCCCGACCACGCGGCGGACTTCGTGGCCAAGGCGGAGGCGTGGGCGGGCGTCGCGGCCCCCGTCCAGTACCTGGCCGTCTAGGGACGGTTGAGGTCATAGGTGACGTCGGCCACCCGGACCGTCTGCACCAGCGGGTCCTCGATGAGCTTGCGCAGCTCCCCGATCTTGGCGATCGGGTCCACGTAGGCGTAGGCCAGGCCCTCGTTGGCCGCCTTGCGCAGCCTGTCCAGGCTGAGGTCGAAGTCGCGCAGGTTGTCATCGTCGTAGTCGTGCAGCAGGCCCACCCAGGCGCGCAGCCCCTGGAGATAGCTCCTCGGCGCCTCGGAGCACATCTGGATTTGCCCGTCCACCATGGGCGATCTCTCCCACGTGGTGTCGTTCCACGTGATGGGGATGGACCTGGGCCGCCGCTCGTACACCACCTTGTCGGGGCAGGCCTCGTACTTGGCGCCGAAGGCGACGAGCTCCTCCGTACTGAGCGGCCTGGCGAACTCGACCACGGCCAGGGCGTTGAGATCGGCGGGCAGCCGGGCCAGCACCTTGCGGGTGTCCTTCTTGGGCTGGTTGCCGGTGCTGACGTTGCCCAGCGCCGTGCTCAGCGTGGTGTTGGCACCGTTGCCGAGTGGGAGCCTGCCGACCCGGCCGAAGAAGTCCTGCTGGACGGTGTAGGTGCTGCCGCCATTGGTGGAGAACCCGCCGATGGCCCGCACCGGAGCGCCTCTGACGGTGAACGCCATCGACCACGGCGTGATGTCGCAGCAGCTCTCGACGTGGAGGTTGTAGGCGGGGTTGTAGAGCTGGAAGGCGGTGCCGAGCACATCCATCATGCGCTGGTCCCGGTCGCCGCGCTTCTGGACGAGCGTCAAGCCGACCGTCGCGACCAGCACGAGCGCGACCAGCGCGGCCAGCACGATGAAGGCGGTCCTGAACACTCCCCTGCGCACCGCCCTGCGGGTGGCCTTCGGGTCGAAGTCCGGCATCGGCGGAAGGGTCAGCTCGTCGGTCATCGGACTGCTCCATAGGTCTCGGCGAAGGCGGCTCGGGCCCGCCACACGGCGGTCTTGATCGTGGCGTGTTTCCTGCCGGTCATCGCGGCCACCTCCACCAGGGAGAAGCCGTCGAAGTAGACCAGCGTGAGGAGCCTGCGGTGCTGCTCGGGCAGCCGGTCGAGGGCGTCACGCACGGCGAGCGCCTCGACGTGCAGCGGCGGCACACCCAGCTCATCGGGGTCGGGCAGCGCCAGTTCGAGGCGCCGGCGCCTGACATGGTCGACCAGGACGTTGCGCGCGATGGCGAGCAGCCAGGCGGCCGGGTTCTCGCCGCGCCAGCCGAGCAGCGCCCTTGTGGCCTTGACGAAGGTCTCCTGGGCGAGGTCCTCGGCCAGGTGGGGGTCGCGGGTCCGGCGCAGCAGGAATCCGCACACGAGCGGCCAGTGCTCGCGGTACAGCTCCTCGATGATGATGCCCTCCGCGTACGTCTGATTGTCACTTCATGACAGACGGCGCCGGGGCGGGAATGGTCACACGGCTTTCGGGTTGATGTACTGGGGGTATGGCATCGCATCTGATCCAGGGCCGTTCTGTGAGCATGCCTGTGCAGGTGAGAGACGCGACGGTGTGCAGCGCCATGTACTCCGTCAGGGCCGACGCGGCCAGGGCGGTGATCGCCTACTCGGGTCTGGACGTGGCCGAGGTGTTCCCCGGCCGGGCGGTCTGCGCACTGGCGTTCGTCGACTACCGCGACGGCGACCTCGACCGCTACCACGAGTTCGGCATGGCGTTCCTGATCCGCCCGCCGGGCCGGGCCGGCAAGGTGGGGCTCGCCGACCTGAGGCACGCGGGGGCGTTCATCCACTGGCTGCCGGTGAACCAGGGGTTCACGCTGGAGGCCGGTCGCGACATCTGGGGCTTCCCCAAGGAGCTGGCCGACATCGAGCTGCGGCTCGACTCGCCGTACAAGCGGTGCATTCTGCGCAAGGACGGCCGACTGGTGCTCGACATGCTGGTCAGGCCGGGCATTCCGGTGCCCGGCACCGCCGCGCCGACCCCCATGGACGCCTACACGCATCTGGACCGCGTGACCCGCCGGGTGCCGTGGTCGGTGCGGGCGCACGGCGTCAGGGTGCGGCCGGGCGGCGCGCTCGTCAGGCTCGGCAACCACCCGATCGCCAAGGAGCTGAGCGAGCTGGGCCTGCCCAAGCGCCCGCTGCTGACCATGACGGTCGCGCATGCCGCGATGACGTTCGACGACGCCGTCGAAGTCGCGTTCTAGACGGCGGCGCGGGCGCTCCACCGGCCGCCGGCACGGGTGATCAGCACCGGGTGGTCGAAGCACTTGCTCACCTGGTCGGTGGTCAGCACCTCGTCCACTGGCCCCGAGGCCATGCACTCCCCCTCGCGCAGCAGCAGCGCGTGCGTGGTGCTGGCGGGCAGCTCCTCCAGGTGGTGGGTCACCAGGACGGTGGCCAGCGACGGGTGCTCGCGGCGCAGCGTGTCGAGGCTGCTGAGGAGTTGCTCGCGGGCTGCCAGGTCGAGGCCGGTGGCGGGCTCGTCCAGCAGGACGAGGCGCGGGCTCGGCATGAGCGCCCGCGCGATGAGCGCCCTGCCGCGCTCGCCCTGCGACAGGTTCGGCCAGCGCAGGTCGCGCTTGCCGCCCATGCCCATCAGCTCGATCAGCCGGTCGGCCCGCGCCTCCTGCTCGGGCGTCGGCGCCCACCTGGGCACCAGCTCGATCGTGTTGGTGGCGCCGGTCAGCACCAGCTGGCGCACGCTCAGTCCGGACTCCAGCGCGTGCCGGGGGTTGACGTGCCCCAGGTACGACCTGAGCTCGCGGACGTCCACCCGTCCGAGCCGGTGGCCGAGGACCTCGACGACGCCGCGGGTGGGGTGCTTGACGGCCCCCAGGAGGTCCAGCAGCGTGCTCTTGCCGGCACCGTTGGCACCGAGCAGCGCCCAGTGCTCCCCCTGCTGCACGGTCACGGAGATCGAGCGCAGGAGCCGGTTGCCGTCGCGGACCACGTCGACGTTGTCAGCCCGCAGGACGGGCCCGGTCTCGGAGGGGATCATCCCCGCACGGTACCAAATTCGTCAGATGTTCTGAGGACTGGTCGCCGCGGCCTCAGACGATCGGCGGCCGTCCGAGCTTCACCATCCGCCAGGCCGTGCGCCAGGCCATCGGGCGGCGCTCACCGGCCGGAGTGCGCAGCCCTTCGAAGAACCCGGTGAACCAGGCCTTGATGGCCTCGCCGGAACGGCGCTCGCGGATCAGCGTGAGCACCACCCAGTCGAGCAGATAGAGGACGGCGAGCGGCCAGGGCAGGTTGCGGCGGGCCAGCCAGACCCGGTTCCTGGCGTTCATCCGGTAGAAGTCGGCGTGCCTGGTCGGCGGGACCTGCGGGTGGTACATGACGGTCTCGGCGTCGTACTCGATCCGGTAGCCCTCACCCAGCAGCCGCCAGGCCAGGTCGGTCTCCTCGTGCGCGTAGAAGAAGCGCTCGGGAAGGCCGCCCACCTGGAGGAAGGCCGAGCGGCGGATCGCCGAGGCGCCGCCGAGGAAGGTGGTGACGGGCGACGAGCGCTCAGGGTCGCCCGCCCGCAGGCGCGGCACGTGGCGGCGCTGGCCGATGCCGCCCTCCGGGTCCATCACCCGGAAGGAGATCACCGCGAGATCGGGCTCGGTGGCGAACCGGTCGCGGACGTGTGAGACGACCTTCTGGTTGGCGTACCAGCCGTCGTCGTCGAGGAACAGCACGACGTCACCGGAGCACTCCTCGACGCCGCGGTTGCGGCCGGCCGGGATGCCGGTGTTCCGGTCGAGCCGGACCGTCTTCACAGTCGCGGACGAGCCCTCGAGTGGCGTCGCGGACACCTCGGGCACGTCGGCGCCATTGCCCACGATCACCACCTCGACGTCGCCGTCGATCTGGTTGAGCGCGGACTCGACCGCCCGGTTAAGCTCCGCGACCCGGTTGCCCATGGTGAGGATGACGCACGAGATCTTCAACGGGTCATCGTCCTGACGCGTTGAGAGCACGAGCGGAGCATTCTTTCATGATCACCGAGTCTGCTGGTCTGCATGTTTCCTGAGAGTGGTGGAGCTAAGCGTATCGGAACCGGCAATGAACCCCCACCGAACGACGGGCGTCCGCTCAATACGACGGGCCTGGAGCGCTGACGGTTCCGCATGGAGATCACGCAAGCCGCCTCGATGCCAGGATGCTGATCAGATGGAGGACGGCCTGCAGGCACGCCGCGGCGAAACAGGCGACGAGCAGCACGCGCGAGGCCGTGAGATCGCCGGTCACCGCGTCGATCACCGCGGCCACCAGCGCGAGCAGCGACAGCTCGATCGGCTGCACGATCCGGTGGAACTTCGTCGCCGACAGCACCCGCCTGCCCAGCCCCAGCAGCCCGGAACGGAACTGCGCCACGGACGCCTCGGTGGCGGCCGACAGCCCGCCCTTGGCCCGCGCCACGTCGACGAGGTCGGTCTCGGCCTTGATGAGGATCGCGCCGAGCGCGGCGGCGAAGCCCAGCACGGTGTACCAGTCGGGCAGGACGGCCGAGGCCCGCCAGCCCAGCCCGGCGAGCACCGCGGCCTCGGCGAAGTAGGCTCCGACACGGTCGAGGTAGACGCCGACCAGCGAGGTCTTCCCCGTCCAGCGGGCCAGCTCGCCGTCGGAGCAGTCGAGCAGCAGGTAGACCTGCACCAGCAGGGCGGCGGCCACCGCCGCCCACAGCCCCGGCAGGGCGAGCACGACTCCAGCCACGACCCCGGCCACCGTCATCACCCAGGTGAGCTGATTGGGCGTGACGGACGTCTTGCTCAGCAGCCAGGTGACGTAGATGGACACCTGGCGCATGTAGAGCACGCCCGCCCAGTGCTCGCCGTTCTTGCGCTCAAGGTGGCCGGCGGGCTGTGCGACCCGCCGGACCTCAGCGACCGAAGGCCCGGACATAGTCCTCCACCCGATCGCGGACCTCGGTCTCCGGCATGCGGAGGTGCTCCAAGATCGTGTAACGGCCGGGACGCGTGGCGGGAGCCAGCACGACGGCCTCGGTGAACTGCTCGCTGGTCAGCCCGATGTCGGCCGGGACGACCGGCAGCTGGTGCCGCCGCAGGCAGTCGGTCACCTGGGCGAGCCGCGCGGAATCCTCCCTGAGGAAGAAACAGAAGGCGGCACCGATCCCGGCGAGCTCGCCGTGGTTCGAGGTGCCGGGGAAGAGCTGATCCACGGCATGAAGGATCTCATGATCTCCACCGCTCGCGGGCCGAGACGAGCCTGCAATCACCATCGACATGCCCGACAGGATCAGCGACTCGGCCAGAACGGTCAGGAACGCGTCGGACTCGATCGAGTCGGAGCGCCCGGTCAGCGCCTCGGCGGCCGTGCGCGCCATCGAGCAGGCCAGCCCGTCGATCGGCTCGCCGCGCTCCACGTTGCCGAGCTGCCAGTCTTCGATGGCCGACAGGTTGCTCACCACGTCGCCCACGCCCGACCTGACGAGCGACTCGGGCGCGCTGTGCACGAAGTCGAGGTCGACCAGGATCGCCAGCGGCATCGGCACCCCGAAGGTGCCCTTGCCCCCCTCGTAGACGAGGGACGCGGTGGGTGAGCAGATGCCGTCGTGGGACAGGTTGGTGGCGACCGCGACCATCGGGATGCCCGCCAGGGAGGCGGCGTACTTGGTCGCGTCGATGGTGCGGCCGCCGCCGACGCCCACGACCACCTCGTAGGCGCCCTTGCGCAGGTCGGCGCCGAGCGAGACGGCCGCGTCGACGGAGCCGTCGGAGACCCTGAACACCTCGGCCTCGTCGAGCGTGGGAGCGATCAGGCCCTCGATGTGGTCGCCCTGGCCGGGGCCGACGGCCACCGCGACCCTGCCGGAGGTGGCCACGCGGCTGTCGGCCAGCAGCGCGCCGAGCTGTGCCACCGCGCCGCGCCTGACCGCCATGGTCAGCGGCGCGGGCAGCATCCTCGCTAGAAGCGGCATCCAGGCCCCCTCAGTAGCGAACCGCTATGGTGCGAGCCTTCGCCAGGTCGTCGTGGTTGTCCACCTCGACCCAGTCGACCTCGCCGATCGGCGCGACGTGGATCTGCTCGCCGCGCTCGACCATCTCCTGGTAGCCGTCCTCGTAGTAGAGCTGCGGATCGCGCTCGAAGGTGGCCTGGAGGGCGTCGGCCAGGCGCTGGGCGGCGCCGGGGCGGATGAGGGTGGCGCCGATGTACTCGCCGTAGGCCTCGGCCGGATCCATCAGCTTGGTGATGCGCTTGAGGCTGTCGCCCTGGAGGGTGACCTTCATCTCCTCGTCGGCGAGCTTCTTGACGTTGTCGACGGCGAGCAGGATGTCGCTGGTCTCGGGGGCCGACAGCAGCGTCTTCTCGATGGAGACGGGGTGCACGGTGTCGCCGTTGACCAGCAGCGCCCCCTGGGCGAAGTACTCGCGGGCGCACCACAGGGAGTAGGCGTTGTTCCACTCCTCGGCCTTGTCGTTGTGCACCAGGGTGAGCTTGACGCCGTGCCGCTTCTCCAGGGCGTCCTTACGCTCGTGTACGGCCTGCGCCGCGTACCCGACGACCACCACGACCTCCCGCAGGTCCACCTCGGCGAGGTTGCGCAGCGAGATGTCCATGATCGTGGTCTCGCCGTCAACCGGCACGAGCGCCTTGGGCAGCGTGTCGGTGTACGGCCGCAGACGTCGTCCGGCTCCAGCGGCCAGAACCATTCCCAGCAACGTGCACTCCTCGGTCGAGCATGACTACGTGTGCCCAAACACTAGTTGGGAAACGGCCGTGATCGGGTAACCGGAGCGAAGGAGCTCGCCGGAAGAGAGCGAGGAACGAAGCCAACGAGCGGCGAAGCGGTCGCGACCATCAAACACAGAGCGAAGGAGCTCGCCGGAAGAGAGCGAGGAACGAAGCCAACGAACGGCACGAATCGGTCGCGACATCAAGCGCAGCGTTAGTCCTGGGTTCCCGTATCTGTCGCCTCGACGCCTGAGCGTGGTGCTGCGAGCCAGCTGGTGAGGCTCTCCCAGCCGCACAGGGCCCACAGGTAGAGCGCGAGGAGCACGAATCCGGCCGTCACCCAGCCCGCGATGGCGAACAGCGAGAGCACGATCATCCGGCCGTCCCAGCCGAGCCCTGCGGTGGCCAGCCAGGGCGGCGGGTACACGTGCTGGCGCAGCCGGTAGACCAGGTCGTAGTGGTGGAACGCCAGCGCCCCGAGCAGCAGGAAGACCAGGAACGGGTGGACGTCGTGGGCGAACCCGCAGGCGGCGACGAAGGTGTACTCGATCACCCGCAGGATCGGCGGCACCAGCCAGTCGAGCCGGCCGTCGTGCGGGTGCGAGCTGCCCGGCCCGGCGAGCAGGAGGGTGACGGCGGGCGCGAACACCGCCAGCCCGTCGGAGCCCGCCACGCCGATCAGCAGCAGGATTCCGGTGACGAACGCCCCGGCGATCACGGGCGGCAGCGGCGGGAGCTGACCGGCGACGAGCATGCCCATCCCGCGCGAGAGCGGACCGTCGTCGCGGTAGGCGACGACGTTGCTGCTGGGTACAGGGGTCATGTGCACCGAGATCACCTCGTCGACCTCGCGATCCGCCCGACGAGCTGGTAGGCGAGCGCGACCCCGCCCCACCCGAGCAGGGCGACGAACGTGACCCTGGCGTTGAACAGGGCCGCCGTGAGGCAGATCAGCGCCGTCCGCTCGCCGATCGGCAGCACCGCCATCTTCTTCAGCCAGCGCAAGACGGACTCCCGCTCCATTCGTTGGGCCAGCCGGAGTATGCCCTGCCTGGGCACGCCGTACCGGCCGCCGTCGGCGGACTCCAGCAGGGAGCGCACGGGCTTGGCCCACAGCGCGCCGACCCTGGCCGCGTCGGTCATCGCTCCGGCGAAGGAGAAGTCGACCGCGTGCCGCACCACCTGGACGATCATCGCGGCGACGGCGAGGTGCCAGATGCCCTCGGGCCCGCCCGACCGCCAGGGCAGGCCGTGGGCGTACCCGAAGGCGAGGCCCACGTAGACGGCGTACTCCTTGAGCCGGTCGGCCATCCCGTCGACCCACGCGCCGAGCGGCGAGAACATCCGCGTGTAGCGGGCGAGCTGGCCGTCGAGGCAGTCGAGCGCGAACGACAGGTACAGCAGCACCGCCCCGGCCACCTGCGCCCCGCGGGTGCCGGCCGAGAACCAGACGGCGGCCAGCACGGCCAGCCCGATCGAGACGCCGGTGACGGCGTTCGGGGTGAGGCCCAGGCGGGCCGCCGGGCGGATCAGGTGGCGGGTCCAGGAGGAGACGAAGAAGGTGGCGAAGAAGCCGTCTCTCTCCTTGACCGAGGTGTCGAGCCGTACCTGTGCCTCGTCGACCTCGGCGAGCCTGCTGATGGCGGTGTCGGCCGAGATCTGGCCCGTCACGCGGTCGGCGTGCAGTTGCCCGAGTCTCGCCGCGCGTACCCGCACGCCGCTCCTGACCATGCCGACGAGCAGCAGGTCGATCGCCTCGACCGGGGTGACGGGGCCGAGCCTGCCGGCGTCGGCCAGCTCGGCCAGTTCCTCGGCGATGTCGGCCAGCGAGGCGAGGTCGGCCTCGCCGGTCTGGAGCACCCCGCGGAAGGTGGCGTTGGCCTCGGGCACCACGTGGAAGGAGCTGCCCGCGGCGACGACCTTGCCGCCCTCGACCCTGATGGGCGGGCGCATCGGCGCGACCGCGGCGTCGTAGGAGACCAGGGCCGCCGTGTCGCGGGACGGGTGCTCCAGGAGCAGCGCGAGCGCCTCGGTGTGGGCGACGAGGTCGGCGGGCAGCACGACGACCGCCCCCGACGAGATGCGGACGATCTTGGCCACCCCCCGCAGGTCGGCCCCGAGCCCGCCGCCTCCCGCGCTCACCACCTGCACGCCGCGCACGGGCAGCGCGGCGAGCTGGTCGGTCAGCCGGTCGAGCAGGGTGCCGTCGGCACAGGAGAGCCCGCTGGCGGGCGTAGTGGCGAGCACCACCACCGAGGTGGTCGCGGTCTCGCGGGTCAGCGAGTCAGGCAAAGCGCAGTTCTCCTCCCGGTCGCGAGGGAGTGCGGTGGACACAGCGTAGCGACAGGGCGACGCGATATCACGGAACCGGACCGTTACGCTCGCGGTATGGAATCTCGGCTGAGGTCGGTAGGGGTCGTGCTCGCCGGCGGTGTGGGGCAGCGAGTCGGGCTCAACACGCCCAAGCAGCTCATCAAGATCGCAGGCAGGACGATCCTGGAGCACACGCTCGCCCTGTTCAACGGCTCGCCCGAGATCGACGAGATCGTGGTGCTGATGACGCCGGGCTTCCGCGACGCGGTCCAGGAGATCGTCGTGAGGGGCGGTTTCGGGAAGGTCAGCCAGATCGTCGACGGCGGCTCGACCCGTACCGAGAGCACCTGGCGGGCGTTGCGTGCGCTGGGCCCCCAGGAGTGCAACGTGCTCCTGCACGACGCTGTGAGGCCCCTCCTGGAGCCCCGGATCATCACGGAGTGTGTCAGGGCCCTGCAGACCTATTCGGCCGTGGACGTGGCGATCCCGAGCTCCGACACGGTCGTGGTGGCCGCCCCCGGGCCGCGCGGCGAGATCATCCGCGACATCCCCGACCGTTCACGGCTGCGGCGCGGCCAGACCCCGCAGTGCTTCAGGCTGTCGGTCATCCGCGAGGCGTACGAGCGGGCCTTCGCCGACCCCGACTTCGACAAGCAGCCCGCAACCGACGACTGCGGCGTGGTTCTGCGCTACCTGCCGGACGTGCCGATCTACATCGTGCCCGGCAGCGAGGCCAACATGAAGGTCACCCACCCGGTGGACGTCTACATCGCCGACAAGCTCTTCCAGCTCGCCGCCTCCACCGCGCCCGTGCCGAACCCGCGCGACTACCGCGAGGCGCTCGACGGCAAGACCATGGTGGTGTTCGGCGGCAGCTACGGCATCGGCGCCGACGTGGTGGACCTGGCGTCCAGCCACGGCGCGCGGGTGCACTCCTTCTCGCGCACCCAGAACGGGGTCAGGGTCGAGGACTTCGACTCCGTGGCCAAGGCGCTGGCCCAGCTGGGCAGGATCGACTACGTGGTCAACACGGCGGGCGTGCTGCACATGGGCAGGCTCGCCGAGGTCACCGACGAGACGATCGCCGAGACCGTCGGGGTGAACTATCTGGGCCCGGTCAACGTGGCCCGCGCCGCCCACCCCCACCTGCGTGAGAGCGGCGGGCGGTTGCTGCTCTACACGTCCTCCAGCTACACCAGGGGGCGCGCGCACTACAGCCTCTACTCCTCCACCAAGGCCGCCGTGGTCAACCTGACCCAGGCCCTGGCCGACGAGTGGGCGTCCGACGGCATCCGGGTCAACTGCGTCAATCCCGAGCGCACCGGCACGCCGATGCGGGAGCGGGCGTTCGGCGAGGAACCCGCCCATACGCTGCTGTCTCCCCGCGCGGTGGCGCAGACCTCCTTGGACGTCCTCATCTCCGACTTGACCGGGCAAGTGGTAGACGTTCGCCTTGACGGCGCTTGACCTGACAGTTGTTACCGTGCGATCACATGAGGACACTCTGGGCGATCGCGGCACTGCTCTGCTCTTATCCCGTCCTGCTCGCGGCGGCCCTGTGGCCGTCGCCCGTGCTGTTCGGGGTCGTCGCGGCAGGCTCGTACGCGGTGGAGTACCTCGCCTCGCGCGCTGACGACCGGCTCCTCGACCTGCTCGACAGGGTGCACCTCGGGATCACGCTGCGCTTCCTGGTCAGGGAGATGGCGGCCGTGCTGCTGGTGGCGCGGACGGCGGGCCCCGACTCCGGCTGGTTCGTCGCGCTGCCGCTCGGGCTGCTGGCCGCGCACGGGCTGCGGGCCGTCCAGGCGGGGCTGGCCGTGCGGCTGCGGCAGGCGCTCCACGCGATGCCGGTCACCACCCGCAACCTGGACGTCTCCGCGCTGCGCATCCCCAGGATGCCGCCCGGCTTCCTGGTCGACCGTCGCGGCGCCCGCTTCCTCTACCTCGACCTGCTGCCGGTGCTCGCCGCGCCGTTCGGCGCCACGGCCGCCGCCCTGGGCGCGGGCGCGGCACTGCTGGCAGGCGCCGCCGGGGCGCTCGCGCTGATCCCGTACGTGCTGCGGGCCGCCCCGCTCTTCGACCGCGCCAGGGTCCTGGACGTGGTGAGCAGGCAGGTCGCGGCCTACCGGCCAGAGGTCATCCTGTACTTCTCCGGCGCCACCGAGGCCGCCTACCAGGCCAGGATGTGGCTGTCCACGCTGGAGCGGATCGGCAGGCGGGCCATCGTGGTGCTGCGGGAGCGCGGCATGGCCGACCACCTGGAGGGCACCAGCCTGCCGATCCTGTGCATCCCGTCCGCCGCGGACCTGATGAGCTTCCGCCCGCTGGGCGAGGCCAGGCTCTGCCTCTACGTGGCCAACGTCGGCAGGAACATCCACATGCTGCGCGTCCTCGGGCTGCGCAGCGCGTTCATCGGCCACGGCGACAGCGACAAGGAGGCGTCGTTCAACCCGTTCTCGAAGGTCTACGACGAGGTGTGGGTCGCCGGCCAGGCGGGCCGTGACCGCTACCTCAGGGCCCGGGTCGGGGTCAGGGACGAGGACGTGTACGAGGTGGGCAGGCCGCAACTGGAGGGCATCTCCGCGGCCGGGCCGGCGCTGCCGTACCGGACCGTCCTGTACGCCCCGACGTGGGAGGGGTGGACCGACGACCTGTTCCACACCTCGCTGACCACGATGGGGCCGGGCATCGTCCGGGCGCTGCTGGAGCACCGGCCGCCGCTGCGGGTGATCTACAAGCCGCACCCGCTGACGGGCCACCGCGACAGGACCGCCGCGCGTGCGCACCGGAGGATCAACGCGATGATCGAGGCGGCGGAGCTGGCGGGGGCCAGGGCGCGGCACCCGTCGAACCCGGTACGTTCCGCGCGGGCCGCGCCGATCAGGCACTTGGTCGTCACCGGGCCGGAACCGCACCTGTACGACTGCTTCAACCAGGCCGACCTGATGATCGGCGACATCTCCAGCGTGGTGACCGAGTTCCTGGCCAGCGGGAAGCCGTACGCCGTCACCAACGTCTCGGGGCTGCCCGAGCGGGCCTTCCACGAGCGTTACCCGAGCTCGGAGGCGGGCGTGCTGCTCGGCGCCGACCTGGCCGGGCTGGCCGCGCTCCTCGACGGCGAGGACACGCTGGGCTCAGCCCGGCGCAAGCTCAGGACGCACCTGCTCGGCCCGGACTACCCGGACGCGCTCACCCGCTTCAACGCGGCGGTCGAGCGAGCTTTCGCGGGCTCGTGAGGAAGCCCCAGCCCCAGGAGACGTGCATGGTGGCGTACACCAGCGGCAGCCTCAGCCTGGCCGACGCCGGCAGGCCGCCGCCGGTCACCGCGGAGCCCGCCACGATCGCCGCGACGTACCCGCCGGGCACGATCAGCGAGAGCGGGAAGAACGGCGAGACGAGCAGGCCGAGCAGCATGGCGAGCACCGCCGCGGGGGGCGCGAGGTAGCGCAGGTTGATCGTGCCCTCGTGGGTGCGGGAGACCACCCGCCGCCAGCGTCCGTAGTGGAAGTACTGCTTGGCCAGCGCCTTCACGTTCGGCCGCGGACGGTAGGAGACCCGCATGCGCGGCTGGAACCAGACCAGCCCGCCGGTCTGGCGGATGCGGTGGTTCATCTCCCAGTCTTGGGCCCGCTGGAAGTGCTCGTCGTAGCCGCCGACCCGGTCGAGCGCGGAACGGCGGAACACGCCGAGGTAGACCGTGTCGGCGGGGCCCGCCGTGCCCCCCACGTGGAAGGCGGCGGCGCCGACGCCGATCTTGGACGTCATCGCGGCGGCGACCGCCTGCTCGAACGGCGTGACGCCCTCGGCGGCCATCACCCCGCCGACGTTGTCGGCGCCGGTCTCGGTCAGCGTCTCGACGGCGACGCGCAGGTAGTCGGAGGGCAGCATGGCGTGCCCGTCGACCCTGGCGACGATGGCGTTGCGCGAGGCGCCGATGGCGGCGTTGAGCGCGTTGGGCGTGCGACCTGTCGGGTTGGGGACCACGACGACCCGGCGGTCGGACGCGGCGATGGCGTCGGCGACCTCCTGGGTGCGGTCATGGGAGGGCCCCACGGCGAGGACGACCTCGATCTCGCCGGGGTAGCTCTGGGCGAGGACCTGGTCTACGGCCTCGCGAAGGTGCCGTTCCTCGTTGAGGACGGGCATGACGACGGAGATGGACGGCCAGCCGCGCGTCTCCGCGGGCGCGTGCGGCGAGTCGGGGAACTGCTTCATGGCGGGGCTCACGCTACTGTACGACCAGGGGAGGAAGGCAATCATCAGCTCTACTCCCAGGCGGCACAAGGGGGGCAGGGAATGCGCGACCCGGGCGAGGAGGACGCTGGGGTACACGTGGGCGGCGACGCCTACGGGGGCGTCAGGCTCGTGGCCGGGCGCAAGCGCAGGCCGTCCAGGAGCGCGAAGGCGCGGCGGCGCAACCTGATCATGGCGGGTCTGCTCTCCACGGGCGTCCTGGTCGGCACCGGTGTGCTGTGGGCGACTCCCCAGCAGATCGGCTTCGTCGACGCCGGGGTGTCCGACTCGGCGCCGCGCGGCGCGATGAACATCCTGCTCGTCGGCGTCGACAAGCGCGACGACCTGACCCGCCAGCAGCAGATCCAGCTGAAGCTGGGCCGTGAGGTGGGCCAGCGCACCGACACCATGATGGTCATCCACCTGTCGGAGGACCACAGCCGGGTCACCGTGGTCAGTCTGCCGCGTGACACCTGGACCACGATCCCGGGCAAGGGCGAGCACAAGATCAATTCGGCCTACCAGTTCGGCGGGCCGAAGCTCACCAAGCAGACCGTCGAGCAGGTCACCGGGCTGCCGATCCACCGCTACATCGAGGTGAACGTCCTCGGGTTCATCGACGTCGTCGACTCGCTCGGCGGCGTCACGGTCTGCACGCCCGTGCCGATCAAGGACCCGAAGGCCGGGCTCGACCTCGCCGCCGGAACCCACGAACTGCAGGGCGCGCAGGCGCTCGGGTACGCCCGTACGCGTGCCACCGCCCGCTCCGACCTCGACCGCATCGACAGGCAGCAGCAGGTCATCTCCGCGCTGTTGAACCGCGCGCTCAGCGCGGGCACGCTGGCCAACCCGGCCCGGCTGGCCGCGTTCGTCAACTCCACGCTGCGCACCGTCAAGGTCGATCCCGACGACGGCCTGATCGGGCTGGCCACCCAGCTCAGGGACGTCTCGCTCGACAACGTGAAGTTCGCGAGCGTGCCGCTGGCGGACGTGAACTACAAGGCGCCCACCGGCGAGTCGGCGGTGCTGTGGGACAAGCCGGCGGCCCAGGAGATGTTCCGGCTCATCGGCAGCGACCAGGACGCGGCCAAGCCCAGCCCCAAGCCGTCGGCGTCGAGCGCGCCGAAGATCGCGCCCGAGCAGATCTCGGTCAAGGTCACCAACGGCACGCTGGTCACCGGCCTGGGGGCCCGCACCAAGGCGGCGCTGGTGGCCTCCGGGTTCCAGGTGCCCGACCAGCCCGGCAACACCGCGCGCAAGGACTTCAAGAAGACGATCGTCCGCTACGGCCCCGGTCGCGCCGACTCCGCCCACACGGTCGCGTCCGCCATCCCGGGCGCCGAGCTGCGCCAGGTCGACACTCCCGGCATCGAGGTGATCATCGGCGCCGACCAGCCGAAGATCCGCAACCTCAAGCCCACGGCCAAACCAACCCCCAGCGCCACCCCATCAACGCGTACGGCGACGCAGAACATTTGCAAGAAATAGGCATAACTCTCCCCTGTTCGGGCAGGTGGGAGGCATGGTGGTCAGACATTGGCGCGAGGACCCCTGCATCATCCTGCACGTCACCGGCGATCTGGACGTGGCAGGCGCTCCCCGCTTGCAGGCCGAACTGGACCAGGCTCTCTCCACGGCAGGCACCCCGAATCTGGTGGTGGACCTGACCGAGGTCCCCTTCTGCGACTCCGTCGGCCTGGGCGTCCTCGTCGCGGCGCTCAACCACGTACGGCACGCGGACGGCAGGATGATCCTGGTGCTGGGCCCCGGCATGATCAGTCATCTGCTGACGATCACGAACCTCGACCGTCACTTCGAGACCCGCCCCACGATGGGCGAGGCGCGCTCGGCACTCGGCTCGGCAGCGTAAGATCAACGACAGCGAGAGCCCCCTCACGTCCGGAGGCTTTGCACGTTGTTCGACGAGTTTCCCGAGCCCGCGCGATCACAGCTGGCGGCGGCCTTCGACGAGGGCCGTACCCGTCCCGAGTGGGCGTTCACGCAGGGGCAGGCCCGGGTGGCCTTCTGGGCTCCCTTCCGCGACGCGGAACCGGTGGTCGTCTGGCAGTTCGAGCCCGGCCCCGATCCCGGCGCGGCGTCCGCGCTGCTGCGCCGCAGCCTGCAGACGATGGGCCTGAGCAAGATCATCCATGACATCTCCCTCCAGCCCGGTCTGACGCCCGTCGTCGACCGTGCCGTCGAGCACCAGGCGCTGGTGGGCGCGGGCTTCGCCATGGAGGTCGAGCGCCTGTTGCTGGAGTGGCAGGCGGGCAGCGACGTCCCGGAGGACCCCGGCAGGCTCAGCTACCGTCCCGCCCGGCGGCTGCCCACCGCCGACGTCCTCGACGTGCTGGTGCGGATCTCGCAGGGCTCGCTCGACTACGACACGCAGGTCGAGCTCGCCACGGCCGGGGCCGAGCACGAGGCCCGATGGATGTACGACGACCTGGTCAACCGCAAGGGCAAGCCCGACTGGTTCGTCGTCGGCTACCTCGGCGACTCCCCCGTCGGCCTGGTCGCGCCCGACGACCACTCGATCGCCTACATCGGCGTCGTCCCCGAGCACCGCGGCCACGGCTACGTCAACGACCTGCTCGCCAGGGGCACCCGCACGCTCGCCGAGGCCGGCGTGCAGCGCGTCGTCGCCGCAACCGACGTGGCCAACACGCCCACCGCGGCGGCCTTCCTGCGCGCGGGATACTCGGAGGTCGGCCGGTTGTTCCGCTACTACTGGAGGGCACCTTGAGGCTTGGCGTGATGTTCGACCGCGACCTGCCGCCCGAGCAGCTCGTCCCGTTCGCCAGAGAGCTCGACCGCACGACGGTCGACGACCTGTGGGTGGTGGAGGACCTCGGCTGGACCGGCGCGATCTCCTCGGCCGCCACGGCCCTGGCCGTCACGTCCCGCATCCGGGTGGGCATCGGCATCACCCCGGCGCCGCTGCGCAACCCGGCGTTGCTGGCGATGGAGCTGGCCAACCTGGCCCGCCTGCACCCCGGGCGCCTGGCCGCGGGCATCGGCCACGGCGTCCAGCAGTGGATGCGCCAGGTCGGGGCCGCCGCCGCGTCACCGCTGGCGCTCCTGGAGGAGACGATCACCGCGGTCGGCGCCCTGCTGCGCGGCGAGACGGTCACCCTGCACGGCAGGGAGGTGCGCCTCGACGGCGTGTCCCTCGTCCACCCGCCGGCCGAGCCGCCGCCGATCCTGGCGGGCGTGCTCGGCCCCCGCTCCCTCGCCCTGTCGGGACGGGTGGCACAGGGCACGATCGTCCCCGAGGGCCTCGGCCCGACCCAGCTGCCGGAGATCATCGAGCACATCGGCGCAGGCCCCGGCCACGAGCTGGTGACCTTCACCTACCTGTACATCGGCGACGACGCCGCAGAGGTCACCCGGCCCGCCGCCGAGGAGCAGGGCCGGTTCCTCCAGGTGGAGCCGGAACAGGTGGTCATGGCCACCGGCTCCGCGAAGGAGGCGGCCGAGCAGGTGCGGAGCCTGTGGTCGGCGGGGGCGGGAACGGTCGCGGCGCGTCCCATCGGCTCCGACCCGCTCTCCCACGTGACCAAGCTGCTGGCGGCCCTCCAGAGCTGACCGCCCGGCCGGGCATGGCCGAAAGGCGGATGGCGGGTCGGTCGGATGGCCGATGGCGCGCAACCGCGCCACGGCCACGATCGAGGCATGAGACGAATCACGGCAGGAGCGGTCGCGGCGGCGCTGGCGGTCGTGGCGACCGGATGCGGCATCGAACTCGACGCCGAGGAGGTGCACGCCGCCCAGGCGTTCCCCTTCAGCGGCACCGAGCTGACCGTCAAGTCCAGCACGGGCGGGCTGCGCGTGCTGCCCGGCACCGGCGAAAGCGTCCAGGTGGAGCGGTGGGTGCGCGGCAAGGCGGCCGACGACGGCAACGCCACCTGGTCGCTCAGGGACGGCACGCTGCGGCTGGGCGCCGACTGCACGATGGTGTTCGGCGACTGCGGCGCCCGCTACCACGTCAAGGTGCCCCCAGGAGTGCACCTGAAGGTCGACACCGACCACGACGGCGTCATCCTCGACGGCCTGACCCAGGACGTCGACGTCTCAACCTCGGGCGCCATCCAGGTCTCCGGCACCTCGGGCAGATTGCGGCTGCTGGGAGACTACTCCTCGGTGACCGGCAAGGAGATCAGGTCCGAGCGCGTCCAGGTGCGGACGTCCGCGGGGCCGATCAACCTGTCGTTCGCCGCGATGCCGTCCGAGGTGGACCTGCTCTCGCGCCACGGGCGCGTGACGGCGACGGTGCCCACCGGCGAGTACGGGGTCACCGTCCGGAGCACGTACGGGAGCGAGGTCTCGCAGATCAAGAGCACCAAGAGCCCCCGGACCATCGTCGCCAAGAGCACGTCAGGGGACGTCCGGATCAACAGCCGGTAGCCGGCGGTTCGCGGTGACCCGGACGATCCGGAAGCCCGCGTCGGCGAGGATGCCGGGGAGGCTGCGCACGGCGGCCCGGTCCTTCTCACGGCTCTCCTCGGGCAGGGCGTTCCAGTCCACGATGTCCGGGTGCTGCTTCAAGGCGTCGTTCCGCTCCGCCCCATAGACCCACCCCTCGCCGACGTGCTGCTTCATCCAGCGCGCGTGCTCCATCTTCGCCAGCTGCCCCACCTCGGCGTCGGTGAACGGGAACGCGCCCGGCGCCTCGACGCTCGGCGCCAGGACACAGCCCGCCGCCCGGAGCTTGCGCCCGATGTCGGCGGCCTGCCCCCGGTTCTGCGCCTTCTTGGCCTCGGTGAGCGCCGCCCACGGGATCATGGACTCGTTCAGGGCCGGGGTGTCGCCGCGCCGCACGCCGTCTACCAGATACCGCTCGTGGATCGCCTGGGCGAGCCGCTCGATCAGGTCCTCGTCGATCAGCCCCGGCTCACCGGCCTCCTCGGTGACGGCGAAGACCCGCAGCGTCCCGGCCAGGTCCTCCATCAGCCGCGCGTCCTGGAAGGCGTCGCCGAACACCCTGCGCTGGTCGACGCGGACCACGACCGGCGCGCCCGTCCACAGGGCCGCGACGGTCAGCGTGGTCTTCAACGCCAGCTGCTCGTCGTGGTAGCAGACGTAGACCCGCTGGGGAGGGACGTCCACGGCGTCGAGGAGCTCGCCGAGGCCGCCGGGAGGCGCGTCCTCGAAGGCGAGCTCGCAGGTCTGCGCGACGAAAGGGGTACCTCCGGCAGAGGGCCGCACCCTCTGCCACGGCGCCGGCGGCGATCACCCGCACCGGCAGCCGCGACACCGGGCCCGTCAACCGCCACCGCCTGGCCAGCTCGACGAGCAGGGCGCCGCCGAACGCCCCCAAGCCGAGCAGCAGCACGGGCCGCGGCTCCTCCACCGGGTCCCGCGCCAGCAGGACGCGAACGGCGAGCTCGTCGAGATTGAAGAAGTCGAGCCGGTGCTCCGGACGCTCGGCCACGCCCAGCCTGCGGGCGCGCAGCGCGGCGCACAACTCCGGGTCAGGGACGTGGGCGTAGGCCGCGACCGGCCGGGACCGCCGCAGCCCGTGCACGGCCGCGGCGACGGAGATGTTGGTCGAGGCGTCGTCCTCACAGGCGTAGACGACGTCGGCCCGCAGCCCTCCGGCCGCGCGGAGCACCATCGGGTCGCGGGCGTCGCCGGTGATGTGCAGCACGCCGGGCGCGCGCAGGAACGCGGTGGGGGCGCCGCCGATCACGACGACCTTGCGGCCCGCCTCCCGCAGCCGCTGCGTCAGCGCCTGGCCGAGCGGCCCCGTGCCGCACACCACCGCGTGGCCGCGCGCCTCGCGGGCCCGGATGCGCCGCATCTCGCTGCTCAGCAGCAGCCTCGTGGCCTCGGCGAGCGCGTATACCGTGACCGCGGGAGCCGCGAACCGGGCGAACTCCAGAGTCCAGGGCAGGGGGCCGCCGCCGTCCAGCGGCGCGGGACCGATCACGAACAGCTGCAGGTCGTAGTAGATCAGATCGAGGCGGGTGAACCTCGGCTGCGCGGCGAGGTACGTCTCCATGCCCAGGTAGCCGAGCACCAGGGCCGCCACGGTCAGCGCCCCGAACGCCATCATGATCGGAGACCGCACGGATGGTGTCTCTCTCATCTCGCCCCCGTCCGCCGAGACCACGATGGTTAATATCCGGACGAGCGCGTCCCGTTACGGTCCCAGCACGGCCAGCCCATCGCCGCCCGCCGCCGGGCCGTCCCCCACCGCCTGAAGGAGATCGGCGGCCAGGAGGGACGTCGCCAGGGCGACCGTCTCGGGTTCACCGATTCCTTCCTCGGCGCGTCCGGCCATTCTCGCGCCAAGCGCGTCCGGCCCGGCCGCGAACAGATCGGCCAGGTACTCGGTCGTCGGCGTCGACCGGGTGCCGGTTGTCAGCGGCATCGACCGCGCCATGTTCGGCTACTTCGCCGCGAAGCGGGACGCCGAACGCGTCGTGGCCGAGTCCGGCGTGCCGTGGACCACCCTGCGCGCCACCCAGTTCCACGACTGGGTTCTGATGACCATGCGACTGATGGCCAAGATGCCGGTGATGCCGCTCTGGGCCGGCGTCCGGTTCCAGCCGGTCGATGCCCGCGAGGTGGCGTCCAGGCTCGTGGAACTGGCGCTCGGCAAGGCGGCCGGCCTCGTGCCTGACCTCGCCGGGCCGCGAGTGTACGGGATGGACGAGCTCGCCCGCAGCTACCTGCGGGCGAGTCGCAAGCACCGCCTGATCATGCAGGTCAGAACTCCTGGCAAGGCCGCCGCCGCGTACCGGGCCGGCGCCAACCTCGCCCCCGAACGGGCGGTCGGCCGCCGCACCTGGGAGGACTTCCTGGCCGAGCAGGTGCGCCTGGGCCTTTGAGATCCGAACCACCGGCCCGCTTCCGCAACGCTGGGCGCGTAGCCCGGACGCGATCGTCCCCGCCTCCGGCGACGATCCCGATCCCCTCCCCGGATCCGGAAGTCGCCAGCTCTTCCTCCGACCTGTCGCCGACTCGCCCACACCTCGAAGTCACTGGGGTTTGGGGGCGCGCCCACGATGTCGCAGCCGGGGCGTGGCGGTTTCCAAGGCTCCAGGGTCAGACTCCGGCGGCCAGCTTGAGGGTGATGGCGCCGAGGATGATGGCGGCGCAGGACAGCAGCTTGGGCAGGGTGATCTTCTCTTTGTAGATCAGAGCGCCCAGGATGACGGTGCCGATGGAGCCCAGGCCGGTCCAGATGGTGTAGGCGACGCCCAAGTCCAGCGTCTTCAGTGCCAGGCTGAGGGTGAAGATGCCGCCGCTGGCGGCCAGCAGGGTGAAGACCGAAGGCCACAGCTTCGTGAAGCCCTGGGTGGCGTTGGTGCCGAGCGCGAAGGCGATCTCGAAGACGATGGCGAGCGACAGATAGATCCAGGCCATGATGGCGTGCTCCTTACGGGGACGATGGGTGGGTCAGGCGGCGACGGCCTGCTTTTTGCTGAGCTTGTCGGCGAGCTTGAGCCTCAGAACGCCGCCGATGATGAGGACGAAGGCGAGGGCCTTCCAGATGTTCATCGACTCGTGGAAGATCACGGTGCCGAGCACCACCGTGCCGACTGAGCCGATGCCCGTCCACACGGTGTAGCCGACGCCCACGTCCAGCGTCTTCAGTGCCAGGCTGAGGAAGAAGATGCCACCGGCGGCGGCCCCGATGGTGAGGAGCGACGGACCGAGTTCGGTGAAGCCGTTGGTGGCGTTGGTGGCCAGGGCGAACACCACCTCGAATACCGAGGCGATCAGCAGGTAGATCCAGGCCATGGGAAGACCTCTCACTCCAAGGTAGTTGTATGTATATGCAAGCTCTTTCGGTGGAAGAGAGTATGTATGCACAACTAAGCTTGTGTCAATCTGTCTGAATCGTCCGCCGGAGTCCCCGTTTCGCCGAAGGAGACCGCGTCATGTCGTCGAACGTCCAGATCGCCTCGAGCGACACCGGAGATGCGCTCATGTGGAACCAGATGCTGACCTTGCACGCACATGTCGAGCAGCGCCTCGGCACCGTCCTCCAGCGCCAGCACGGCCTCGGCCTGTCCGAGTACCGCGCGCTCGGCTTCCTGGCCGGCGCCGACGACGGCGAGCTTCGCATGCAGGATCTGGCAACCCGCCTGGGACTGAACCAAAGCTCGGTCACCCGTTTGGTCAGCCGGCTGAACGCCGCCGGATTCACCTACCGCGACCTGTGCCCTGATGACAAGCGAGGCGTCTACACCGTCATCACCGATGCCGGCCGCGCTCGCCACCAGGAGGCGCGGCACACCTATGCGGAGACACTGTCCGTCGCCCTGGACGAAGCCACACAGCAGAACCCGCTGATCAGCAGCCTCCTGACCGCCGCCCGCCCCCTGTTCAGCTGACCGCCACCACCGGACCGGCACGAACGAACACACCGTCGACCCGCCGCACAGCCGCAGCGGTCCTGCGGCGCAGGGACAAACCCGACTCCGCGCCGGCAGCGCGAACTCGACCCGTGCCCATGCCTTCCCTCACTCCCGGAAGATCAACGGAGAAGGTCGAAGCCCGTCATCTCGCGGATCGGTCCATAGGCGTACGTCGTCGGAGGGCGAGATCGAGGAGGGGCTGGGGGAGTTGCGAGCCGGCGTCGGCGCGGTTGATCGTGGTGCCCGGTGGCACGAGTTCGTCGATCCTGTCCAGTACATCGTCGTCCAGGCGCAGGTCGGCGCCGTTGAGCAGGTCGGTGAGCTGGGCGGTCGTGCGAGGGCCGATGATCGCCGAGGTGACGGTCGGGTGGGCCGTCACGAACGCCATGGCCAGGTGAGTCAGCGAGCAGCCGATCTCCTTGGCCAGCGTGATCAGGTCTTCGATGATCTCCAGTTTGCGGGCGTTGGCCGGCAAGGCCGGGTCGAAGCGCTGCGGGTAGCTCGCGGGTCGGCCGGCATGCAGATCCATCGGCTGATGCTTCCGGTACTTGCCGGTGAGGAAGCCGCCGGCGAGCGGGCTCCACACGATCGCCGCCATGCCGTAGCGCGCGCAGGTCGGCAGGACCGCAGCTTCGACGCCGCGTACCAGGATCGAGTAGGAGGGTTGCTCGCAGCGGAAACGCACATGTCCGCGGCGTTCGGCGACCCATTGCGACTCGACGATCTGCTCAGCCGGAAAGGTGGAGGTGCCGATGGCGCGGACTTTGCCGGCCCGTACCAGGTCCGACAGCACGGACAGCGTTTCGTCGATGTCGGTCCAGGGGTCGAATCGGTGCACCTGGTAGAGGTCGATGTAGTCGGTGTCCAACCGACGCAGGCTGTCTTCCACCGCGCGCGTGATCCATCGGCGTGATGCGCCCGACATGTTGGGATCGTCGCCCATGGCGAAGTAGACCTTCGTAGCCAGGACGACATTGTCACGGCGTCCCTTGAGCGCGTGCCCGACCACACGCTCGACGGCGCCACGACCGTACGCGTCGGCGGTGTCGATGAAATTGATCCCGGCGTCGAGTGCCGCATCGATGATGCGGGCCGGCTCGCCGGGGTCGCCGCACCGGTCGAACATCATCGTCCCCAGGCAGTACCTGCTGACTCTGATTCCGGTCCCGCCCAACGTGGTCATGCGCATCGGCTCACTCCTGGATGTTGTCGTAAAGTCGGTCATTTACCGCCCGGCGACGCTCGGCAGCCGGGGTCAGCAGCATGGCGGCGACGGCACACAGCACTCCCAGCCCGGCGCATCCCCACCACAACGCGCCTGGCCCCATCGCCGCATAGACGCCGGTGCCGACGGTGGAGGCGGCCAGCTTCGAAAGCCCCCATCCGAAGCCGAACACGGCCTGGTAGCGCGCCTGGGCGTGCGAGGGCGCGAGGTCGGCGATCACTGCTGCCACGAGGCCGCCGGTGCCGATCTCGCCCAGCGTCCAGATGACCGCCGTCGCGGCGTACTGCCAGGTGGTGGCCGCCAGTCCCGTCAGCGCCATGCCGATGCCGACCGTGGCCCAGGACACCGCCAGGACGTGCAACGGCTTGAACCGGGCCAGCCAGGGGGTCACGAGTGGTTGGACCACCACGATGAGCAGGCCGTTGACCACCGGGATCACGCCGTATTCGGCCGGCCCGAGCCCTCCGTCGCGCATGGCGAGCGGGACGCCCACCGTCGTCTGCGCGTAGACGGTGGCATAGCCCACGATGAGCAGGACGAACACGACGAAGAGCCGGTCACGCAGTACGCGGCGGTAGCCGCCGCCCGTACTGTGTGCTCGATCGAGGGCTCGGCCGACGCCGCGAGGCAGCCCAACAGCGACGACCACGGCGAACACCGCGCATGTGCCCGCGTCGATGGCGAACAGCAGCCAGTACCCGTGCCGGGCGAGCAGACCCGCCATCGTGCCTGCGATCGGGTAGCCCACATTGATCGCCCAGAAGATCAGACCGAAGGCCTTGACGCGCTGTGCCCTGGGGACGACGTCGGCGATCAGCGCCGCCGAGGCCGGGCGGTGCACGTCGCCGGCCACACCGAGCAGCCCGGCGGCGACCACCAGCACGACCATGTCGCCGGTCGCCCCCAGCAGCGCCAGGCAGCCCGCCGTGGACAACATCCCGGCGACCAGCGTGACCCTGCGTCCGACCCGGTCCGCAAGCAGCCCGCCGATCGGCTGGCTCACCACGCCGCCGAGGCCCAAAGCCGTCATCACCACGCCGGTCTGCGCAGCCGACAACCCCCTCGATCCCAGGTAGAAGACCAGAAATGCCACCACCATGTTCCCGACCCGGTTGACCAGCTGACCGGCGAAAAGGAACCAGAAAACCCGCGGCAGCCCGCCCACCCGGAGGGCGGCCGCGGCCACAACCTGATCACGCACCGACGCCAGTGCCCGGGAAGCGATAGCCACGCGCCCACCCTGCGGCCGAGGCGCATCGGCCGCCACTGGCTTAGCTCCAGCTAAATCGAATAGCCTTGCCCGTGCTTGAACTGGCGTTCTCGGCTCAGGATGCCGCCCAGATCCGGCTGGCCTACTCCGCGCTCGGAGAGGCCGTCGCCGGCATCCGGGCGCTCAAGGACCCCTCCCACCACGCGCTCCACCTGCCGTGGATGAGGCGGGTCCGCTCATGGCTGCAGGACTCCGGCACGGACATCCGGCTGCTGTCCGCACTGGTCCCGCTCGCCGACCGCGTTCCCGACTTCGTCACTCCCCCGCCGGTCACTCCCGCATCAGAGCTGGGAGAAGAGCTGGACCGGCTGCGCGCCACCCCTGCCGACCAGGTCCGCCAGGACGTCGAAGCCATGGCCGGACCGCGCTCCCTCCTGCTGGCTGAGCTGCACACCAGTCCGGACGCCGGCCTGTCACGACTCGCCGACGAGATCGCGACCTTCTGGGAAGGCGCGATCGCCCCGCACTGGCCGCGCATGCAGAGCCTGCTCGAAGGCGACATCCTGCACCGCGCCCGCCGCATCGCCGAAGGCGGCGCGGACCTGCTCTTCCGTGATCTTCACCCTCAGGTGACCTGGCGGGCCGGCACCCTGCTGGTCGCCCACCGCCCCTACTCCCACACCCGCACCGCTCGCGGACATGGCCTGCTCCTGACCCCGTCCGTGTTCACCTGGCCCAAGGTCTTCACCCAGACCGCCCACCCATGGCAGCCCACGCTGATCTACCCCGCACGAGGCGTGGCCGCCCTGTGGGAGCACGAGGACACGCGCACTCCTGCCGCACTGGCCAAAGTCCTCGGCCACTCCCGCGCACGCCTCCTCGTCGAGCTGGACGCACCGGCGACCACCACCGATCTGGCCCGGCGCACCGGCATGACCAGTGGCGGCACGTCCCAGCACCTCACCGCCCTCCGCGACGCCGGCCTGATCACCGCCTACCGAGACCGGCGCTACGTCCTGTACACACGCACTCCGATCGCCGACTCCCTCCTCGCCGTCAACCCACCGGCGGCCTCACCCGATGACCACGAACGTGCTCCGGCGCAGCCCAGGAGGTCGTAGCGCCAGGCGACGGGCCAGCACAAGCACCGAGACGTGCGGGCGGGCGAGCGGACCCCACCAGCGGCGACGGGAGCAATGCTCAATACCTGTGGATCAGCTCTGACGGAAGAAGGCGCACCTTCCCGATGGATCGATCGATAGGTCATCGAACAAGGCCGACGTTGCCGCGTCGGTCGGGAAGGCACGGAAATCGCCGAAGGTCAGCGAGGTGCTGCCGCTGCTCTGTCTTCACGGACTGTCCTCTGGCGACTTCGTGCCAGCGTTGGAACAGTTCCTCGGCTCCTCGGCGGGTCCTGTCGCCAGCGACGGTGACGCGGCTGACCACCCAGTGGCAGGCGGATCACGCGGCCGGCTGATCCAGCTCGAGGAACTGGCCGCCGGATTAATATCCTCGATCCGCCGGCCAACGAAGAACTGACCACGATCGAGGAGCGCGCTGAGGTTGCGACTCCAGGCCCCTGGCACGTGCGACAGCTCGACGACGACCACACGGAAGTACCGTCCCCGACACCGGGGCTTCAGAGGGGCCTGAGGCTGGAGTAATTCCTGACCAGGGTGTTAGGCCGTAGTCAGCCTGCACCCGTAGGGTTGCCTCGTGCAGGATCAGTCGAGCGCCGTGGAGTACTGAAATGCAGCCGGCCCACGATAGATCCGGGTCTACGCCCATCGACCCGGGTGTAGAAACAGCGCGGAGTTTCTACCTGCTGGAAGAGTCATGGCCCGTTATCGGCGAGATTGGGGACGTCCGACCGTTCGCCACCACAGACGAGCTGCACGCCCGACTGGAGCCCAAGCTCCACCACGACAGCTCCGGCAGGCTTCACAATGAGCTTCTTCTCGGCCAGAGCGTCAACGTGTGGACGGTGCAGCAGGGGCGGCTGGCCGCAGGTCTTGATGTCACCGAATGTGTCAGCGCCTGGCTGCCGAGCGGCGCCACCACCACCGTGTTCGAGCTCAATCGGCATCGGTGGGACTTCTCCAGCGGGAAGCGGGCCGACCCGCCGCCCCCGGACGAGGGAGCCCGCCTCTCCCTCGACTGGGACGGCATCATCGCCCGGCTGCCACCCCTGGAGGCGCCCCTTGCCTCGCCGGGCGACAAGGGCCTGACCGTGTGCCTTGACGGACCACACCCAGCCCCTGACATCCTCTCCGACATCAACATCCTGCTGGACACACTGGCTGAGGAGCCCAGACCCGTTCCCACTCGGCATCAGTCAGATCATGACGATTCAGGCGATCTTCCACTGGACTGATCTACACCAAACCGCCACCAAAGATCCACGGGACACGCCCTAGCACCCCGCCCCTGTACCAGCGTGGGCGGGGTTGTTGCTGCTCAGGACTACTTGAGGAGTTGGCGGGCCATCACCATGCGCTGGATCTGGTTGGTGCCCTCGTAGATCTGGGTGATCTTGGCGTCGCGCATCATGCGTTCCACCGGGAAGTCGGACGTGTAGCCGTACCCGCCCAGGAGTTGGACGGCGTCGGTGGTGATGTCCATGGCGGCGTCCGACGCCGCGCACTTGGCGGCGCTCGACAGGAAGGTGAGGTCCTTCTGGGGCCGGCCGTGCATGGCCAGTTCGGACTTGGCCGCCGCGTGGTACGTGAGCTGCCTGGCCGCTTCGAGCTTCATGGCCATGTCGGCGAGCATGAACTGGACGCCCTGGAAGTCGGCGATCGGCTTGCCGAACTGTTTGCGCTCCTTGACGTACCCCAGGGCGTAGTCGAGGGCGCCCTGGGCGATGCCGAGGGCTTGGGCGGCGATGGTGACGCGGGTGTGGTCGAGCGTCGCCAGGGCGGTCTTGAAGCCGGTCCCCGGGGCGCCGATCATGCGGTCGGCGGGGATGCGGACGTCCTCCAGGATCACCTGGCGGGTCGGCGAGCCCTTGATGCCGAGCTTCTTCTCCTTCGGCCCGAAAGAAACGCCTTCATCAGACTTTTCCACGACAAAGGCGGATATGCCGCGTGCTCCGGCACCGGGGTCGGTGACGGCCATGAGGGTGTAGTACTCCGACACGCCCGCGTTGGTGATCCACATCTTGGTGCCGTTGAGGACGTAGTGGTCGCCGTCCAGAACCGCGCGGGTCTTCATCGCGGCGGCGTCCGAACCCGCCTCCGGCTCCGACAGGGCGTAGGAGAACATCGCCTCGCCCCGCGCCACGGCGGGCAGGTAGCGCTGCTTGAGCTCAGGGGAGGCCGACAGCAGCAGCGGCACCGTGCCCAGCTTGTTGACGGCCGGGATCAGCGAGGACGACGCGCACGCCCGCGCCACCTCCTCGATGACGATCACCGCCGCCAGCGCGTCGGCCCCCGCCCCTCCGTACTCCTCGGGCACGTGGACGGCGTGCAGGTCCGCTGCCACGAGGGCCTTGTAGACGTCCCAGGGGAACTCCCCGGTCTCGTCCGCCTCCGCGGCACGGGGGGCGATTTTGTCGTCGGCGACGGCCCTGACCGTCTCCCGGAGCATGTCGTGCTCTTCGGCGGGCGCGTAGAGAGGGAAGCTCATGCGCAAATACTAGGACGTCCGACCTTCTTGTTACCAGCGGGTACGGTTAGCCGATATGGGCAGGTGGCACAGAACGTGGTAGCGCGGGCCGGTAACATGCGCTGGCGATCGAAAGGAGCTCTCTCGTGCCATATCGCCTCACGGTGATCGGGACCGGATACCTGGGTATCACCCATGCGGCCTGCATGGCGGAACTCGGATTCGACGTCCTGGGCCTCGACATCGACCCCGACAAGATCCGCCGGCTCAACAACGGTGAGCTCCCGATCCATGAGCCGGGGCTGGAACCCCTGCTGCGTCGGGGGCTCGAATCAGGACGTCTCCGGTTCACCACGTCCTATGAAGAGGTGGCGGCGTTCGGCGATGTCCACTTCGTCTGCGTGGGCACGCCGCAGAAGCGCGGCGAGTACGCCGCCGACGTGTCGTACATGGACGCGGCCATCGAGTCGCTCGCCCCCTACCTGGACCGCGAGTGCCTGGTGGTCGGCAAGTCGACCGTGCCCGTCGGCACCGCGGGACGCCTGGCCGACAGGCTCGCCATGCTGGCTCCGGCGGGCACGCAGGCCGAGCTGGCCTGGAACCCCGAGTTTCTCCGCGAGGGCTTCGCGGTGCAGGACACGCTGTCGCCCGACCGCCTCGTGCTGGGCGTCCGCTCCGAGCGGGCGGAGAAGGTGCTGCGCGAGGTGTACCGCCCGCTGGGCGAGGTGCCGTTCGTGGTGACCGACTTCGCGACCGCCGAGCTGGTCAAGACCGCCGCGAACTCCTTCCTGGCCACCAAGATCTCCTTCATCAACGCGATGGCGGAGATCTGTGAGGCCGCGCACGCCGACGTGCAGCAGCTCTCGCTGGCCCTGTCGTACGACGACCGCATCGGCGGCCGCTACCTCAACCCCGGCCTCGGCTTCGGCGGAGGGTGCCTGCCCAAGGACATCCGCGCGTTCATGGCGCGCGCCGGTGAGCTGGGGGTCGATCAGGCGCTGACATTCCTGCGCGAGGTGGACGCGATCAACATGCGCCGCCGCGCCCGCATGGTGGACCTGGCCCGCGAGCTGGCGGGAGGCTCGTTCCGCGGCTGCACGGTCGGCGTCCTCGGCGCGGCGTTCAAACCCGACTCCGACGACATCCGCGACTCCCCTGCCCTGGACGTGGCCGTCACGATCGGCCACCAGGGCGGCCAGGTCACCGTCTACGACCCCATCGCGCTCGACAACGCCCGTAAGGCGCACCCGGAGCTGAACTACGGCGAATCGGCTATCGAGGCGGCTCGCGGGGCGCACGTGGTGCTGGTGTTGACGGAGTGGCGGGAGTTCGTCGACCTCGACCCGGAGGAGCTGGGCGCGGTCGTGGCCGCCCGCCGCATCGTGGACGGCCGCAACGCCCTGAACTCGGAGATCTGGCGCTCCGCGGGCTGGCACTACCGGGCCCTCGGCCGCCCCTGACCCCGAAGGCCCCGCGCGGGACTCCTTCCTGCGCGGGGCGACCGGTCAGCCCAGTTCGGCGGCTTCAGCGCGGAGTTTGGCGCCCTTGGCGTACGCCTGCTCCTTGAGCCGCCCCTGGAACTCCTCCATACGGACCCGCAGGCCCTCGTCGGACGCGGCGAGAATGCGCACCGCCAGCAGCCCCGCGTTGCGGGCTCCGCCGACCGCCACGGTCGCCACCGGCACCCCGGCGGGCATCTGGACGATCGACAGCAGTGAGTCCATCCCGTCGAGGTACTTCAGCGGCACCGGCACCCCGATGACCGGCAGCGGCGTGACCGAGGCCAGCATGCCGGGCAGGTGCGCGGCGCCGCCCGCGCCCGCGATGAGGACCTTGAGGCCGCGCGCCGCCGCCTGCCTGCCGTACTCGATCATCTCGACCGGCATGCGGTGCGCCGAGACGACGTCCGCCTCGAAGGGCACGTCGAACTCGGCGACGGCTTCGGCGGCGGCCTTCATCACCGGCCAGTCGGAGTCGCTGCCCATGACGATGCCGATCACGTGTACTCCCCGGTGGTCAGGTAGACGGCGGCGTGCCGGGCGCGGGCGCGCACGGAGTCGAGGTCGTCGCCCGCGACGGTGACGTGGCCGATCTTGCGGCCCGGGCGCACCTCCTTGCCGTAGAAGTGCAGCTTCACGCCGGGGTCGTGGGCCATGACGTGCTCGTAGCGCTTGAACAGGTCAGGTTCGTCGCCGCCGAGCAGGTTGGCCATGACGACGACGGGCGCGGTCATCGACGGGGAGCCGAGCGGCAGGTCGAGGACGGCCCGCAGGTGCTGCTCGAACTGCGACGTGCGGGCGCCGTCGATGGTCCAGTGGCCGCTGTTGTGGGGGCGCATGGCCAGCTCGTTGACCACCAGCCCGCCGGCCGTCTCGAACAGCTCCACCGCCAGCAGCCCGGTGACGCCCAGTTCGTGCGCGATCTGCAGGGCGATGCGCTGGGCCTGCGCGGACACTTCGGGGTCGAGCCCGGGCGCGGGGGCGAGGACCTCGACGCAGATGCCGTCCTGCTGGACGGTCTCGACGACGGGGTAGCTGACGCCCTGACCGTGCGGCGAGCGCGCCACCATGACGGCCAGCTCCCGCTCGAACGGGACGAACGCCTCAGCCATCAGCGGCACCCCGGCCTGGAACGCCTCGGCGACGTCAGCGGCCGTCCGGCACACCCAGACGCCACGGCCGTCGTAGCCGCCTCTGACGGCTTTCAGCACCACCGGCCAGCCGTGCTCCTCGGCGAACCGCTCGGCGGCGTCGGCGTCGGACACCCGGGACCAGGCGGGGCAGGGTGCGCCGAAGGACGTGAGGCGCTCCCGCATGACCGCTTTGTCCTGGGCGTGGACCAGTGCGTCGGCGCCGGGGTGCACGGCGAAGCCGTCGTCGGTGAGGGCGCGGATGTGCTCGGTGGGGACGTGCTCGTGGTCGAACGTGATCGCGGCGCAGCCCTTGGCGAACTCGCGCAGGTCGGTCAGGTCGCGGTAGTCGCCGATGCGGGTGTCGACGATCACCCGGGCCGCGCTCTCGTCGGTGCTGTTGGCCAGCACCCGGAGCTCGACACCGAGCGCGATGGCTGGCTGCTGCGTCATCCGGGCGAGCTGGCCCGCGCCGACGATGCCCACGACTGGGCTGTAGGAACTCACGTGAGCTGAGCTTACCCGCCGTCCGATGCTGTACATCTCTGGTCGTCAGAGGGCATTCGCCCCATGGCGGCCCATCGTCCGGTATGTGCCCCTGGCCGGTGGCGTACCCGATACGCTGGGAAGGTCATGCCCGACACGAGGAAGGACCGATCAGAGACGTGAACTTCGTAAAGCGCCTCTATGAGCGGTTCTCAACCCTGCTCCACGAACTGACCAAGTTCGGTGTCATCGGTGCGATGGCCTTCGTCATCGACACGGGCTTGTACAACGTCTTCATGCTGTGGCTCGACATGGGCCCGCTGACCTCGAAGGTCCTGGCCACCCTCATCTCCGCGACCTTCGCCTACCTCGGCAACCGGTTCTGGACGTTCCGCCACCGCGAGCAGAGCGGCCTGGGCCGCGAGTACTTCCTGTTCTTCCTGCTCAACGGCATCGCCCTGCTGTTCGGCATGCTGACGATCGGTTTCACCAAGTACACGCTGCACCTGCACGACGCGTTCAGCCTGAACGTCGCCAACCTGGTGGGCGTCGGCCTCGGCACGCTGTTCCGGTACTGGTCGTACAAGAAGTGGGTGTTCCTGGAGGCGACCGAGCCGATCCCGGCCGAGCTGCCCGACGGCGGTATCAGGCAGGACCGCTGACCACCCGGTTCCTGCCGTTGTCCTCGGCGGGCCGCAGGAAGATCGCGAACGTCGCCGGGCGGCGGCGTACCAGCTCCAGGCGTCCGCCGTCGGCCGCGGCCAGCGCGCGGGCGAGCGTCAGCCCGAGGCCGGTGCCGCCGCCGCCGCTCACGTTCCGCTCGAAGACCTTCGGCGCGATGTCGTCGGAGATGCCCGGCCCCTCGTCGGCGATCTCGATCACCACATAGTTGTCGCCGCTGGTCGTCGTGACGGTCACCACGCCGCCTCCGTGCCGCAGGGAGTTCTCCAGCAGCGAGGCGATGACCTGCCCGAAGCCGCCGGTGGTGGCGAGGGCCTTCAGCCCGCGAGTGCCCTCGAGCAGCAGCGAGCGTCCGGAGCCGCGGAAGACCGGCTCCCACTCGGTGACCTGCTGGATGAGGACCTCGTCGATGGAGACGGGCTCGGCCTGCGCGTGACGCTGACGGCGGGCCGCCGCGAGCAGCTCGTCGATCACGGCGGTGAGCCGCTCGGCCTGCACGATGGCCGCCTCGCCCTCCTCGCGGACGACGGCGGGCTGGTCGGAGGCGGCGACGATCTCCTCCAGACGCATGGTCAGGCCGGTCAGCGGGGTGCGCAGCTGGTGCGAGGCGTCGGTCGCGAACTCGCGCTCGCGGGTGAGCAGCTCGGAGATGCGAGTGGCGCTGCGGTCGAGGACCTCGGCCACCCGGTCCAGCTCGGGTATCCCGTACCGGTGTTTGCTCGGTCTGGCGTCGCCCGAGCCGAGCCGTTCGGCGATCTTGGCGAGGTCCTGCAACGGCAGCGTCAACCGGCGCGACTGCACGATGGCCAGGCCGACCGCCACCGCCAGAGCCGCGACCGCCAGGGCCACGATCAGCAGCAGCCGTGCGCGCACGTCCCGCTCGACCTGGTCCTTGTCGCGGCTCACCCGCACGTAGAGCCCGTTGTCGGACTGGGCGTCCTCGTTCATCTGGTGGCCCGACGGCGGCGAGTTGCCGACGACGGTCACCTTGGGGGGGTTCCCGCGTTCCCAGATCTGTATGTAGCGGCCCGGATACTTCTGCTTGAGCTGCTGCGGGTCGAGCGGCGTCTCCTGGATGCGGGCGTATTCGACCTCCCCCACCAGACGCGTCGCCTCCGCTCTGAGCTCCTGGACCGCCTCGTCGACGATCAGACGGCTGACCACGATGCCCAGAGGTACCCCCAGCAGGAGCACCGCGATGACCGCGACGACCAGAGTGGACGAGAGCAGGCGTCGGCGCATCGCCTACTCGCGTTCGAAGCGGAAGCCGACTCCCCGGACGGTGGTGATGTAGCGAGGCTTGGCCGCGTCGTCGCCGAGCTTGCGGCGCAGCCACGAAATGTGCATGTCGAGTGTCTTCGTGGAGCCCCACCAGTTGGTGTCCCACACCTCGCGCATGATCTGTTCCCGGGTGACGACCTTGCCCGCGTCGCGGACGAGCACCCGCAGCAGATCGAATTCCTTGGTCGTCAGATGCAGCTCCTTCTCCCCCATCCAGGCGCGGCGGGAGTCGGCGTCGATGCGGACACCCTGCACCACGGGCGTCTCGGACGTGCCGCGTCGCAGCAGCGCCCGGACCCGGGCGAGCAGTTCCGCCAGTCGGAAGGGTTTGGTGACGTAGTCGTCCGCGCCGGCGTCCAGGCCGACGACGGTGTCGACCTCGTCCACGCGGGCGGTGAGTATGAGAACCGGGGTGCCGTGCCCTTCGGCGCGGATCCGGCGTGCGACCTCGAGACCGTCCATTTCTGGCAGGCCGAGGTCGAGAACGATGAGGTCGATGCCACCCGACAGAGCCCTTTCCAGGGCCTGCGGGCCGTCGGGGCTCACCTCAACCTGGTAGCCCTCACGGCGCAGGGCGCGCGCGAGCGGCTCGGAAATCGAGGTGTCATCCTCGGCGAGAAGTACGCAGGTCATGAAGCGATCGTAGGACCTTAGGCGATCGTTTCCCGGTCACAGCGCGCGGTTTGACTCGTAGTTGACCTATCTATTGACCTGGGCAAACGCAGATAAATATCGGTTAGTCATGCTTAAATTGCCGCGAATTCCGAGGGGTAAACCAAGACGCGATCATGTCGGCCGTCGGGCAATTCACTCCGGCCCCCGGCGTGTCGCCGACCTCAGGAGTACGGCTCGGGGTCGCAGGGCGAGATACACCCGTCTCAGGAGGGCGGCTCGGCGTAGCGGACGAGATAGAGCTGCTCGCCCAGGGTCCGCATGAGCTCCAGCTCGGTCTCCAGGTAGTCGATGTGCTCTTCCTCGTCCGCGAGGATGTCCTCGAAGATGCGGGCCGAGGTGATGTCGCCCTTCTCCCGCATGAGCTTGATGCCCGGCCGCAGCCGCTCCACCACCCCCAGCTCGATCTCCAGGTCGGCCCTGAGCTGCTCCTCGACCGTCTGCCCGATGTGCAGCGTGCCGAGGCGCTGGTAGTTGGGCAGCCCCTCCAGGAACAGAATGCGGTCGGTGAGCCGCTCGGCGTGCCGCATCTCGTCGAACGACTCCGCGCGGGTGTGCTCGGCCAGCTTGGTGTAACCCCAGTTCTCCTGCATCTTGGCGTGCAGGAAGTACTGGTTGATCGCGGTGAGTTCGGCGGTGAGCTGCTCGTTCAGCAGCTCGATGATCTGTGTGTCGCCCTGCATGGACGGCCCCTCGTGCTATGCGGTCGTCAGTTCCTCAGACCTTTTCAGGATGGCACAGATCTTCCGGACACAAAGCGCACAGTCCCCACCGGCCCCCGTGGTGTCGCGAACCTGCTTCGCGCTCTTGGCGCCCGCGGCGATGCAGTCGTGGACCTCGTTCTCGGTCACGGCACGACAGACACACACGTACATCGCAGGGCAGGCCTCTCAACAGGGGAAGGTTAGGCATGCCTAAGGTACCCGACTTTGGTTAGGCATGCCTACGTTAGCCCCGTCACATCTCTAATGCCCCCGGGCCAGCCACTCCTCCCGGTGCGGTGCCTCGGCGCCGATGGTGGTGGAGTCGCCGTGGCCGGTGTGCACGACCGTCTCGGCGGGCAGCCCGAGCAGCCGCCGCGTGATCGACTCCATGATGGTGTCGAACGACGAGTACGACCGGCCGGTCGCGCCGGGGCCGCCCTTGAACAGCGTGTCGCCGCTGAACAGCGCGCACAGGTCGGGCGCGTGCAGGCAGACCGCTCCCGGGGAGTGGCCCGGTGTGTGCAGCACCTCCAGCGTGATCCCGCCCGCCTCGATCTTCTCCCCGTCGTCGAGCGGCGTGTACGACACCGTGTCGCCGTACACCTGCTCCCACAGCACCTGGTCGGCGGGGTGCAGCCGGATCGGCGCGCCGGTGCGCTCGGCCAGTTCGGCGGCCGCGTCGATGTGGTCGTTGTGCGCGTGCGTGCAGACGATGGCCCGCACGGTCCGCTCGCCCACCCGGTCGGCGATGGCCTTCGCGTCGTGCGCGGCGTCGATGACGACCACCTCGCGGGCGTCGCCGACCAGCCAGACGTTGTTGTCGACCTCCCAGGTGCCGCCGTCGAGCGAGAACGTGCCGGAGGTGATGATCCTGTCGAGCATCTAGAGGACCACCACCGAACGGAGCACCTCGCCGCGGCCCATCCGGGCGAACGCCTCCTCGACCTGGTCGAGCCCGATCGTCTCGGACACGAACCGGTCGAGCGGCAGCCGATTCTGCAGGAACAGGTCGATCAGCATCGGGAAGTCGCGCGAGGGCAGGCAGTCGCCGTACCAGGAGGACTTCAGCGACCCGCCGCGGCCGAACACGTCCAGCAGCGGCAGTTCCAGCGTCATCTCCGGAGTCGGGACGCCGACCAGGACGACCGTGCCCGCCAGGTCACGGGCGTAGAAGGCCTGCTTGTAGGTCTCGGGCCGGCCGACGGCGTCGATCACCACGTCGGCCCCGAAGCCGCCGGTGAGGTCGCGGATCGCCTCGACCGGGTCGCTCTCCCGCGAGTTGACGGTATGGGTGGCGCCGAAGTCTCGTGCCCATTCCAGCTTGCGGTCGTCGACGTCCACGGCGATGATCCTGGACGCGCCCGCCAGCGAGGCGCCGAGGACGGCCGCGTCGCCGACGCCGCCGCAGCCGATGACGGCGACGGTGTCGCCGCGCGTGACGTTGCCCGTGTTCAGCGCCGCGCCGAGCCCGGCCATCACGCCGCAGCCGAGCAGCCCGGCCACCTCGGCGGGTGCCTCGGGCGACACCTTGGTGCACTGGCCGGCCGCGACCAGCGTCTTCTCCAGGAACGCGCCGATGCCGAGCGCCGGTGACAGCTCGGTGCCGTCGGCCAGCGTCATCTTCTGCGCGGCGTTGTGGGTGGCGAAGCAGTACCAGGGACGCCCGCGCAGGCAGGCCCGGCACTGGCCGCACACGGCCCGCCAGTTGAGGATCACGAAGTCGCCCGGCTCCAGCCCGGTGACGCCCTCGCCGACGGCCTCCACGACGCCCGCCGCCTCATGGCCGAGCAGGAACGGGTAGTCGTCGCTGATGCCCCCCTCGCGGTAGTGCAGGTCGGTGTGGCAGACCCCGCAGGCCCGCACGTTCACGACCGCCTCGCCCGGCCCCGGGTCCGGCACCACGACCGTTTCGACGGAGACTTCCTGGCCTTTGCCTCGGGCGATGACGCCCTGCACTTCGTACGGCATGGCAGCCATCTTTATGTCAGGAGGATGGCCTCCGCAAGACATAGGGCTGCACCACGCCGAGTCCGCGCGCGGGCCGCCGCCTGATCTTGTGGAGCTCGGCCGCCAGGTTCCCGTCGAGCTCGCCGGCGAACGCCGAGTCGACCACGACGGTGCCGGGCCTGGCGATGGCGGTGAGCCTGGCGGCCAGGTTGACGGTGGTGCCGAAGACGTCGCCCAGCATGGGCAGCACCGGCCCATAGGCCATGCCGATGCGCAGCTCGCCGGTCTCGACCAGGTCGAGCGCGATGGCGGCGGCCTGGGCCGCGGTGGGCGCGGTGAACAGCACCTCGTCACCGAGCGTCTTGACCAGCCGGGCGCCGTGCGCCGCCACCACGTCGGAGGCGCGGGCCTCGAAACCCTCGACCAGCGCGGCCAGCTCCTGCTCGTCGAGCTCGCGGGCGCGCCGGGTGAACGAGACGAGGTCGGCGAAGCCCACCGCGGTGAACACGCGGGTGGGGACGAGCTCCTCGTCGGCCATGGTCAGCAGCCTGGTGCCGGCGGCGGCGAGCTGCGCCCGCCAGACGTGCACCAGCATGTGCTCGAAGTCGGGCAGGAGCTGCTGGGCGGTGTCGAGGACGTGGGCGAGCTCCGCGTCGGACGCCTCCCTGTCGGGCGGCAGCATCGCGCCGATGATGATCTCAGCCTGCCACTGGGCGAGCCTGGCCGTGGTCTGGCCGAGCGCGCGGGCCAGCCGGATCACGGTCTGCTCGTCGAGCAGGCCGCCGTCGAGTATCTTGCCGACCCGCTGGAGCGCGGCCACGTCGGCGTCGGAGAACGCGACGGCGTCCTCGGCGAGGCTGGCGAAGCCGAGCGCGCGCCAGATGCGCTCGGCCAGCTCCCGCGGCACGCCCGCCTCGGCCGCGACCTGCTCTCGGGTGTGGCGGGCGGGCGCGCCGACGAGCAGCCGGTCGATCTGCTCGGCCGTGGGCCTGCCCGGCGGCCCCGGCGAGCCCGCGCCCGAGGTCATCTCTCGTCGTCGTCGCCGTCGGAGGCGTCCTCGACCAGCCTGAACAGGTCGGTGCGGACCTCCTGGATGTGGGGGATGTCGCGCAGCACGATCTGCCCCCTGTCGCCGGCGGACTCGACGGTGAGCGTGCCGCAGCCGAAGAGCCGTTCGACGAAGGTCTGGTCGGAGCTGACCGTGTTGACCTTGGTCATCGGGATCTCGTCGGTCGACTTGTTGAGCACGCCGGTGCTGATCGTGAAGCGGTGCGAGGTGAGCACGTACCCGGTGTTCTTCCACTGCAGGTAGGGCACGAACGACCAGACCGTCAGCAGCAGCAGGGCGATGACCCCGACGGCGAGCCTGGCGTAGAAGGCGTACTCCCAGTCACCCGGGACGAGGTACAGGCCCGCTCCTGCGGCCACGGCGATGAGGACGAGCGCGATGAACGGGACGACGAGTCGCTTCCAATGGGGATGGAAGGACCGGATACGGCGTTCACCCTGCGTCAGGTGATGGTCCGGGATGGTCATGCGCAAATCGTGCCACCTCGGCGGGCGCGCGGCCACGAGGTTGGGACGAACCGCGTGGCTACGCGGCCGGCCGGACGTGGACGACGTCGCCGGCGCTCAGCGCGTGCCGCCTGCCTCCGGCCTCCACGAGGAGGTGCCCGGCGCCGTCGATGCCGGTGGCCCGGCCCGTCAGCACCTGCCCGCCCGGCAGCTCGACCCTGACCTCGCGGCCGACGGTGGCGCTGGCCGCCAGGTAGGCCGCCCGCAGCCCGCACGCCTCGGCGTCGCCACCCGCCTCCTCCCACTCGCGGTAGTGCGTCTCGATCTCCCGCAGGACGGCTCTGAGCAGCGGGTCTCTGTCGAGGCAGGCCGCCTCCTCCAGGGCCAGGGAGGTGGCGGTCTCGACGGGCAGCTCGTCGCGTCTGAGCGTCACGTTCAGGCCCATGCCGATGACCACCGCGTGCTCGACGCGCTCCGCCAGCACCCCGGCCAGCTTGCGCTCGCCGATCAGCAGGTCGTTGGGCCACTTGAGGCGGACGTCCACCTCGGCGAGCCTGCGCACGGCCGACGCCGCCGCCACGCCGAACAGCAGCGACAGCCAGCCCTGCGCGGCCATCGGCACGGACGGCGTGAGCAGCACGGAGAACGTGATCCCGGAGCGCGGCGGGGCGGCCCAGGTGCGGCCGAGCCGGCCCCTGCCCGCCGACTGCGCCTCCGCCACCAGCACCGCGCCCTGCGCCGCTCCCGCTCGGGCGGCCTCTGCCAGGTCGGCGTTGGTGGAGCCGGTGGTGTCGACGACGGTCAGGCCGGTCCACAGGCTGCCGGGCCGCACCAGGGCGCGGGTCAGCGCCGCCTCGGAGAGAGGCGGGCGCTCGAGGTCGGAGTATCGCGAGTCTGGCACCTTTCCATCTTCGCGGATCGCACGACGTCCGCTGTCGCCGGAGCCCGGGTGAGGGAGAAGATGAGTCCATGAGCAGACGTTTGGACCCTCGTAACTGGGCCTCGTGGCGGCCGTTCGGCCTGGGCCTGCGCAAGCCGAACAACTATAAGGAGCTGGTGCGGGCGTTCCGCGCCGTCAAGGGCAACAGACGGTACGCGTGGCGGATTCTCAACCAGGGCACGTGCGACGGGTGCGCGCTGGGCACCCAGGGCATGCGCGACTGGACGATGGACGAGATCCACCTGTGCAACATCAGGCTGCGGCTGCTTCCTCTGAACACCATGCCCGCGCTGAAGTACCGAACGTTGCGTGACGTCTCCGGGCTCGCCGACAAGAAGAGCGCGGAGCTGCGGGAGCTGGGGCGGCTGCCGTACCCGATGCTCAGGCGGGCGGGCGAGCCGGGCTTCACCCGAATCTCCTGGGACGAGGCGCTGCGCGTGGCCGCCGACGGGCTGCGCGGGGCACGCTTCGGCGCGTATCTGACCAGCCGCGGCATGCCGAACGAGAACTACTACGCCGCGCAGAAGGCGGTGCGGGCGCTCGGCACGAACAACATCGACAACGCGGCGCGCATCTGCCACTCGCCCTCGACGGTGGCGCTCAAGCAGACGATCGGCGCGGCGGCCACCACCTGCTCCTACAGCGACTGGATCGGCTCCGACCTGATCGTCTTCATCGGCTCGAACCCGTCGAACAACCAGCCCGTGGCGATGAAGTACCTGTACCACGCCAAGAAGGAGGGAACCAGGATCGCGATGGTCAACGCCTATCGCGAGCCGGGCATGGACAGGTACTGGGTGCCGTCCAACGCCGAGTCGGCGCTGTTCGGGACGAAGATCACCGACGAGTTCTTCGGCGTGAACGTGGGCGGCGACATCGGCTTCCTGAACGGCGTGCTCAAGCACCTCATCGAGAACGGCTGGGTCGACAAGGAGTTCGTCGAGGAGCGCACCTCGGGCTTCGAGGCGGCGCGGCAGGCGGTGGCGGCGCAGTCGTGGGAGGAGCTGGAGGCGCTGTCCGGGGCCACCCGCGACGACATGTTCAGGCTGGCCAGGCTGCTCGGCGAGGCGCGGTCCGCGGTGCTGGTCTGGTCGATGGGCATCACGCAGCACACCTACGGCGAGGACAACGTCAGGGCGATCGTGAACCTGGCGCTGGCCCGCGGCTTCGTGGGGCGCGACAAGTGCGGGCTGATGCCGATCCGCGGGCACAGCGGCGTGCAGGGCGGGGCCGAGATGGGCGCGTACGCGACGGGCCTGCCGGGCGGCCTGCCGATAACGTCGGAAAATGCCACGAAATTTACTGACATGTGGGGGTTCGAGGTTCCTGCGACGCCCGGACTGACCGCGACCGACATGATCGACGCGGCGCACGCGGGCGACCTGGACGTCCTCATCTCCTCGGGAGGCAACTTCCTGGAGGTCCTGCCCGACCCCGGCTACTGCCGGGAGGCGCTGTCGCGGCCGCGGCTGCGGATCCACATCGACATCGTGCTCTCCTCGCAGATGCTCGTCCCTTGCGAGGGGGACGTCCTGCTGCTGCCCGCCCAGACCAGGTACGAGATGGTCGGCGGGGTCACCGAGACCTCGACGGAGCGGCGGATCATCTTCTCGCCCGAGGTCGAGGGGCCCAGGATCGGCGAGGCGTGGCCGGAGTGGAAGATCTTCACCGAGCTGGCCGCCCGCACACGTCCCGAAATTTCGGGGCAGGTGCGGTTCGCGGGCACCCCGCAGATCCGCGCGGAGATCGAGCGCGCCGTCCCGTTCTACGAGGGCATCGCCGAACTGCGGGCCTTCGGCGACAACGTCCAGTACGGCGGACGGCACCTGTTCGCCGACGGCCGCTTCCAGACCCCCGACGGGCTGGGCGGGTTCTCGGCCGTTCAGCTGCCCGCGCTGGAACGCCCCGACGGGACGTTCATGGTGTCCACCCGGCGCGGCAAGCAGTTCAACAGCATGGTCCACGAGCGCCTCGACGGCTTCAACGGCGCCACCCGCGAGGCCGTGCTGATGAGCGGGTACGACGCCGACCGCCTCGGCCTGCCCGACGGCTCCCCGGTCGAGCTGCGCTCCGGCGAGCGCGCCTACCGGGGCAGGGTGCTGCGCGCGCCGGTGATGCCGGGCAACCTGCAGATCCACTGGCCGGAGGGGAACGTCCTGCTGGACGAGGCCAGGCGCTCTCCCGACGCGCGGATCCCCGACTACAACGCGTGCGTCACGGTGCGTCCGCTGTGAACACCAGGCCGGGCCCCACCACCCGCGTCAGGATCCGGGAGATCTCCGGCGCCGTCGTCCGCGACCGCCGCGACGACCTGGCCACCGAGGAGCCGCTGGAGATCCGGCTCAGCTCGCTCGACGGCGCCCGCCGGACCGTCGCCATCACCATGCGCACCCCCGGCCACGACTTCGAGCTGGCCGCCGGCTTCCTGCACGGCGAGGGCCTGGTGAGCCCGGGGGGCGTCGCGGCCATCGGCTACTGCACCGACGAGGACGTCCCGCCGGAGGCCCGGTACAACACGGTCACGGTGCGCCTGCAGGGCCCGATCCCCGACCTGCCGGCGCTCGACCGCCACTTCCTCACGTCCAGTGCGTGCGGCGTGTGCGGCTCGGCCAGCCTGGACGTGCTGCACGACCGCTGCCGTCCGCTGCCGCGCGGTTCGCTGGAGCTGGCGCCTGACGTCCTGTACGCCCTGCCGGACCGGCTGCGCAAGGCGCAGGGTGTGTTCGGCAAGACGGGCGGGCTGCACGCGGCGGGCCTGTTCACCCGGGCGGGCGAGCTGGTCGCGCTCAGGGAGGACGTCGGCAGGCACAACGCGGTCGACAAGCTCGTCGGCTGGGCCGCGCTCGACGGGCGGCTGCCGCTGGCCGAGCACGTGCTGATGGTCAGCGGCCGGGCCAGCTACGAGATCATGCAGAAGGCCCTGGCGGCGGGCGTGCCGGTGGTGTGCGCGGTGTCGGCCCCCTCGTCGCTGGCGGTGGATCTGGCCAGGGAGTTCGGGATGACGCTGGTCGGGTTCCTGCGCGGCGAGCGCTGCAACGTCTACGCGGGCCTGGAGCGGATCACGCCGTAGGCCGCACCTGTCCCGGACTTCTCGGGCCACCATAGTGGAATAGATGATTCCGTTCTGCTATTCTATGAACAGAACGATCCGTTCCGCTCTACGACCGAGAGGGCCACCGATGTCCGAGATCCGCCCCTTCCGCATCGAGATCCCCCAGGCCAACCTCGACGACCTGCACGCCCGCCTGGCCCTGACCCGCTTCACCCACGAGATCGCCGGCGCCGACCAGGGCGTCAGCGTCGAGCGGGTCAAGCGGCTCGTCGGCTACTGGCGCGACGGCTACGACTGGCGGGCGCAGGAGGCCAGGCTCAACGCGTACCCGCAGTTCACCACCGAGATCGACGGGCAGAACATCCACTTCCTGCACGTCCGCTCCAGCAACCCCGACGCCCTGCCGCTCGTCCTCACGCACGGCTGGCCCGGCTCGGTCGTGGAGTACCTCGCCGCCGTCGAACCGCTGTCGCGCCACTTCCACCTGGTCATCCCGTCGCTGCCCGGCTTCGGCTTCTCCGGCCCGACGACCGAGCTGGGCTGGAACAACCAGCGCATCGCCGCCGCGTGGGCCGAGCTGATGGCCAGGCTCGGCTACGAGCGGTACGGCGCGGTGGGCAACGACGCCGGGTCGATGATCTCGCCCGAGCTCGGCAGGGTCGCCCCGGAGCACGTCGTGGGCGTGCACGTGACCCAGCTGTTCTCGTTCCCGTCAGGCGACCCGGCCGAGTTCGCCGGCCTGAGCGAGGAGGAGCAGGCGGGCCTGGCCGTGCTCGACTGGTTCTGGAAGGAGAAGGGCGCCTTCAACGTCCTGCACTCCCAGCAGCCGCAGACGCTGGCGCACGCGATCGCCGACTCGCCCGCCGGCCTGCTGGGCTGGCTCGTCCAGCTCTTCGACGAGGACCTCGACGACGACTTCGTGCTGACCAACGCGGCGATCCACTGGTTCACCGGCACGGCCGGCTCCGCCCTCCGCCTGTACTGGGAGAACGCCCGCGCCGAGCAGCCGAAGGAGCCCACCACCGTGCCCACCGCGCTGGCCATGAGCGCGGGCGACTTCGCGTCGATCCGCCGCTTCGCCGAGCGCGACCACCACGGCATCGTCTCCTGGAAGACGCTGGACGCCCCGGCCCACGGCCACTACGCCGCGCACACCGCGACCGAGGCGCTCACCTCCGACGTCCGCGCCTTCTTCGACGGCCTCCGCTGAGCCCCCGCGGGCCTGTCAGCCGGTGTTCTGCAGGCCCGCCGCCACGCCGTTGACCGAGAGCAGCAGGAGCGTCGACAGGCGCTCGCGCTCCTGCTCGGAGACCTCGCCGGTGCGCAGCGCCCGCAGCGCGCGCAACTGGAGGTGCGACAGGGCGTCGACGTACGGGTCGCGCAGCTGGACGGCGCGCGAGAGGACCTTGCGGTTCTCCAGCAGGCGGGTATGGCCGGTGACCCGCAGCACCAGGCTCCTCGTCCGGTCGTACTCCTCCAGCACCTGCTCGGTGAAGTCGTCCCGGCCGCCGAGCGCCAGGTAGCGTTCGGCGATCGAGCGGTCGGTCTTCGCCAGCGACATCTCCGCGTTGTCGAGCATCGCGTTGAAGAGCGGCCATTCGGCGTACGCCGCCTGAAGCTCGTTCAGGGAGGCGACCGCCGCCAGCCCGGTGCCGAGGCCGTACCAGCCGGGCAGGTTCACCCGGGTCTGGGCCCAGGCGAACACCCACGGGATGGCGCGCAGGTCGTCGAGCGAGCGGGGGGCGCCCAGGCCGCGGCGGGCCGGACGGGAGCCGAGGCGCAGCGAGCCGATCTCCTCCAGCGGGCTGACCAGGGCGAACCACTCGGGGAAGCCGGGCGCCTCGGTCAGCGACCGGTACGCCCGCTCGGAAGCCGTCGCCACCTGCTCCGCCAGCGAGCGGAAGCGGTCGGCGGCGGCGGCCGTGCGGGCGCCGACCGACGGCGACGAGGCCAGCAGCACCGCGTTCGTCACCTGCTCCATGTGGCGGCGGGCGATCGCCGTGTGCCCGTATCGGGCGAAGATGACCTCGCCCTGCTCGGTGACCTTGAACCGGCCCGCGACGGAACCGGGCGCCTGGGCCAGGACCGCGCGGTTGGCGGGCCCGCCGCCCCGGCCGAGCGCGCCGCCCCTGCCGTGGAACATGCGCAGGCGGACGTCGTTCCGCACCGCCCAGTCGGTCAGCCGCTCCTGCGCCTCGTACAGCCGCAGCGTGGCGGCGGCCGGGCCCAGTTCCTTGGCCGAGTCGGAGTAGCCGAGCATGACCTCCATGCGCCGGCCCGTCTGCGCCAGCCGCTCACGCACCTGGCGCAGTTCGAGCATGCCGGTCAGCACGTCCGGCGAGTTCTCCAGGTCCTGGCCGGACTCGAACAGCGGCACCACGTCGAGCACCGGGGCACGCGCGCCCAGCGCGTGCTCGGCCAGCTCGTAGACGGCGGCGACGTCGTCGGCCGAGCGGGTGAAGGAGACGACGTAACGGGAGCAGGCGGTGACGCCGAACCGCTCCTGGATCCAGGCGATCACCCGGATCGTGGCCAGCACCTCCTCGGTGCGCTCCGACAGCTCGCCACCGGCTCTGACCTCCTCCAGCGCCGCCGCGTGCACCTGGGAGTGCTGGCGGACCTCCAGCTCGGCCAGGTGGAAGCCGAACGTCTCGACCTGCCAGATGAGGTGCTGCAGCTCGCCGTACGCCTGCCGCTCGGCGTGCTCGGCCAGCGACTCCTGGGTCAGGCGCAGGTCGGCGAGCAGTTCGGCGGGCGAGCGGTAGGCGAGATCGAGGTCGCGGCGGCGGGTGGCGGCGATGCGGGCGGCCACGAACAGCAGCCACTGCCGGTGCGGCTCACGCGGCGAGCGCTTGGCCAGCTCCGAGACCAGCTCGGGGCTGGCGTCGGCGGCAGCTCCCAGCGCCGACCTGAGCCTGGGCGAGGCGGGGGCGAGCTGCGCGGTCGCGGTGAGCGTGCGGGCGATGCGGCTGGTGGCGGTCTCCAGCGCGGTCAGCACGTGCTCGGCCTGGATCTGGATGGTGTCGCGGGTGACCTTGGAGGTGACGTTCGGGTTGCCGTCGCGGTCGCCGCCGATCCAGCTGCCGTAGCGGATGAACGGCCTGGCCAGCGGCGGACGGGTGCCCGTGGCGTCGCCGAGCGCGGCGTCGAGCGACCGGTAGACCTGCGGGACCACGCGGAACAGCGTCTCGTCGAAGGCGGCCATGGCGGTGCGGACCTCGTCGAGCGGGTCCAGCTTGGTGGAGCGCAGCTGGGCCGTGCGCCACAGCAGGTCGATCTCCTCCAGCAGCCGCCGCCTGCTGTCGGCCCGCTCGGAGGCGCCGCGTCCCGGCGTGTTGTACTCGGTGAGCTGCCCGCTGACGCGCTGGATCGCGGTGACGACCGCGCGCCTGCGCGCCTCCGTCGGGTGCGCGGTCAGCACCGGGTGCAGCTCCAGGCCTTCGACCAGCTCGGTGACCCGCTCACGGCCCAGCTCCTGGACGGCCTGCGCCAGCGACTCGCGCTGCGCCGCGCCCTCGGTGTCGCGCTCGCGCAGCGTACGGATGCGGTAGTGCTCCTCGGCCAGGTTGGCCAGGTGGAAGTAGCAGGTGAAGGCGCGGGCGATCTGGACGGCCCGTTCGATCTCCCATTCAGTGACCATGGCGGTGATCTGGTCGGCCGAGGCCTCGCCCCTGCGGGCGGCGATGACGGCTTTGCGTAGCCGTTCGACGTCGGCCAGCAGATCGGCCCCACCTTGCTCGGCGATCACCTGACCGAGCAGTTCACCGAGCAGGCGCACGTCGTGGCGCAGCTCGTGGGGCATCTCGGTAACGGCGGCATTTCGACCCTGGATCCCCTGGTCAATCATGATTCGAAGGGTAGCGAGTCGGTCTGGGCGACCGAAGACCGGTCTCACCAAATGGACTAGACCAATGGCGTCGCCGGTGCTCAGGTCGGCCGCGACACCGCCGCCACCAGCTCGGGGAGCCGTCCGAACCCGATCTTCGCCGCGAGCCGCCTGCCGAGCACCTCGGCGAGCAGCCCGTAGAACGGCGCGAGCACGAGAACCCAGAGGGCCCCGAAGACGAGCGCCACCACGAACGGCAGCGACAGCGCGACGATGCCGAGCAGCGCCCCTATGGACGAGGCGAACGCCTGGCCGCCCTGCCCGGGGGCGGCGCCGCTGAAGGCGTTGAGCCGCTCGGGCACCGTGTACGGGATGGTCACGCTGGTCACGGCGCCGACGCCGAGCCCGATGCCGAGAGCGCCCCACCCGGCCAGCATCGCCGGGACGATCGCGCCGGGGTGCCCGGTGTACAGCCCGGCGGCGACGGCGAGGGCGGCGAGCAGCGGGGTGGCGAGCAGGGCGTGGGCGAGGTGCCGCCCGGCCAGGTCGGTGCGCAGCCCCTGCTCCGAGCCGCAGGCGACGACGTTCATCCACAGCGACGGGCCGTCGAGGCCGTACGCGTTGCCCGACTGCAGAGCGATCATCGTCGCCCCTGACGCGGTGAGGAGCACCGGCACCCACGAGCCCACGGGCGCCCCGTTGCTGGTCAGCGAGAACGCGAGCACGACGGTGACCACGATGGCGACGAACCAGGACACCCGGAATCTGGGCTCGCGCCTGGTGTACTTCAGCTCCTTGGTCACCACGGCGGCGAGCGGCCCGTCGGGCAGGAAGCGGTCGGCCAGCCCGCTCTCCCTGCGCACGGACGCGGCCCGGGTGGAGGCGTCGGGCATGACCAGCGCCCGGCTCAGCGCCTTGATCCACAGCCAGCCGACCACCAGCACCACGACCGCCAGGATCGCCACCTCGGCCAGCCCGGTCAGCCCGCCGGCGGCCATCGCGTGCGCCGCCATGCCCGGTGGGGTCCACCTGAGGAAGCTCGCGGTGCCGTGCAGCAGCGCGGCGGGGTCGCCGAGGCCCCGGTTGAGCACCAGGTTCGGAAGCTGCGCTAGGAGCACCACGAAGATCGCCGACACGGCGAGCACGTCCCGGCCGCGCCGGGTGCGCATCGCGCCCGACAGCGACGTGGTGACCAGCCGGGACGTGACCAGGCAGAGCGCGAACTGGAGCAGCACGGCCGGCACCCCGAGCAGGACCCCGTCGACGCCCGTGGCCAGCCCGGCGAGCGCGCCCGCGGTCACGACCAGCGTCGCCGCGGGCCACACCCCGGTGGCGGACGCGGTGAACAGGCCGACGGCCAGCTCGCGGGTGCGCAGCGGGAACAGCGACAGCCGCGCGGGGTCGAGCGTGTCGTCGAGCCCGAAGGCGAGCAGCGGCACGACCATCCAGCCGACGAAGAAGAGCGCGTACGCGACGGTGACGAGATCGGCCGCGACGTCGTGCGGGGCCAGCCGGAGCAGGGCCATCAGCAGGAAGCCGAGCAGCGCCAGGACCACGGCCATGATCAGCGTGAAGACGAAGCCGAGCTTGCGCTGGACGTCGCCGCGCAGGTTCCCGGCGAGCAGGCGGAGCTTGAGCCCGCCGAAGAGCAGGACGGTGGCCACTACCGCTCCCTGGTCTGGGCGCCGAGCCAGGACAGCCCGTCGCCGCCCTCGTCACGCCGGCCGCCGACCAGCCGCAGGAACGCCTCGTTGAGGCTGCTCCCGCCGCGGACCTCCTCCAGCGGGCCCTGCGCCACGATGTGGCCGCCGCTCATCACCGACACCCAGTCGCACAGCCGCTCGACGAGGTCCATGACGTGGCTGGAGAAGACGACGGTCGAGCCCGACTCGGTGAAACGCCGCAGCACCTCGGCGAGCGTGTTGGCGCTGACCGGGTCGACGCCCTCGAACGGCTCGTCGAGGAAGAGCACCGACGGGTTGTGCAGCAGCGCCGCGGCCAGGCCGATCTTCTTGCGCATGCCGGTGGAGTAGTCGACGACGAGCTTGTCGGCGGCGCCGTCGAGGTCCATCACGTGCAGCAGCTCGCGGGCGCGCCCCTCGACGTCGGCCTTGGGGATGCCGCGCAGCCGCCCGCAGTAGAGGAGCAGTTCGCGGCCTGACAGCCGCTCGAACAGTCTGAGCCCTTCGGGCAGCACCCCGATTCTGGCCTTGACCTGGACGGGGTCGCGCCAGACGCTGAGCCCGTCGATCTCGGCCTGGCCGCCGTCGGGGCGCAGCAGGCCGGTGACCATGCTGAGCGTGGTGGTCTTGCCCGCGCCGTTGGGCCCGACCAGCCCGGCGAAACTGCCCGCGGGGACGACCAGGTTGACACCCGCGACCGCGACCTGCGGCCCGAACCTCTTGAACAGACCTTCGGTGCGAACCGCATGCGTCATGGATCCACTCTATGAGGAGGGATTACCCTTGCGCGCATGACAGCTGCCGAGGCTATGCCGGATATGCCGGACATCCACACCACCGCTGGAAAGATCGCCGATCTGGAGCGGCGGCTCGACGAGGCCGTCCACGCCGGGCCGGCGGCGGCGGTCGAGAAGCAGCACGCCAAGGGCAAGATGACGGCCCGCGAGCGGGTGCTGGCGCTGCTGGACGAGGGCTCGTTCGTGGAGTTCGACGAGTTCGCCAGGCACCGCTCCACGATGTTCGGGCTGGAGAACCGGCGCCCCTACGGCGACGGTGTGATCACCGGGCACGGCACCGTCGACGGCCGGCAGGTCTGCGTCTTCTCGCAGGACGTGACCGTCTTCGGCGGCTCGCTCGGCGAGGTCTACGGCGAGAAGATCGTCAAGGTGCTCGACCTGGCGCTCAAGACCGGCTGCCCGATCATCGGCATCAACGAGGGCGGCGGCGCGCGCATCCAGGAGGGCGTGGTCGCGCTCGGACTCTACGCGGAGATCTTCAAGCGCAACGTGCACGCGTCGGGCGTGATCCCGCAGATCTCGCTGATCATGGGCGCCGCGGCGGGCGGGCACGTCTACTCCCCCGCGCTGACCGACTTCGTGGTCATGGTGGACCAGACGTCCCAGATGTTCATCACCGGGCCGGACGTGATCAAGACGGTGACCGGCGAGGAGGTCACGTTCGAGGAGCTCGGCGGCGCGCACACGCACAACACCAAGTCGGGCGTGGCCCACTACCAGGCCTCGGACGAGAACGACGCGCTGGAGTACGTCAAGGCGCTGCTGTCGTACCTGCCGTCCAACAACCTGGACGAGACGCCCGCGCTCGAGGCCGCCGCGGACCTGGAGCCCGACCCCGAGCTGGACGAGCTGATCCCCGACTCGGCGAACCAGCCGTACGACATGCACCGGGTGATCGAGCGCGTGCTGGACGACGGCGAGTTCCTGGAGGTGCACGCGCTGTTCGCGCCGAACGTGGTGGTCGGCTACGGCCGGGTGGACGGGCGTCCGGTGGGAGTCGTGGCCAACCAACCCATGCATTTCGCTGGATGTCTGGATATCAACGCATCCGAAAAGGCCGCCCGATTCATTCGCACCTGCGACGCCTTCAATATTCCGATCCTGACTTTTGTCGACGTACCGGGATTCCTCCCAGGAACCGATCAGGAATGGAACGGAATCATCCGGCGCGGCGCCAAGCTGCTCTACGCCTACGCCGAGGCCACCGTCCCGCTGGTCACCGTGATCACCCGCAAGGCGTACGGCGGCGCCTACGACGTCATGGGCTCCAAGCACCTCGGCGCGGACGTCAACCTGGCCTGGCCGACCGCGCAGATCGCGGTCATGGGCGCGCAGGGCGCGGTCAACATCCTCTACCGGCGCGAGCTGGCCGCCGCCGAGGACGCCGACGCCGAGCGGGCCCGGCTGGTGACCGAGTACGAGGACACGCTGGCCAACCCGTACATCGCGGCCGAGCGCGGCTACGTCGACGCGGTGATTCGGCCGGCCGAAACACGGGCACAGGTTGTCAGGGCGCTCCGTGCACTGCGGAACAAGCGCGCCTCGCTGCCGCCCAAGAAGCATGGGAACATCCCACTATGAGTGGACATTTGAAGATTGTTCGGGGTGACGCCACCCCTGAGGAGATCGCCGCGCTCGTGGCGGTTCTCGCCACGCGAGAGGCCGAACCGGCGCCGCCGCCCGCACCCAGAAGTCAAACGTGGCGAAACCCGGCGAGAACGATGCGTAACCCACTCTCACCGGGGAAGTCGGCTTGGCGGATGAGCGGCCTACCCTAGATAGATCCAGGGAAACGGGTGTCAAGCTTCCCAGGAGTTGGGACTATCTAGAAAAGTAGGCACGTATATAGTCAGCCGATCAACGAACGCCGCGGCCTGGAGGACGAACATGGCCATCCCAGACCTCATGCCGCATCCTGTGGCAGCAAAGTACGCCGTCCTGGTGGACGTCGGATACCTGTACGCCGCCGCAGGTGAAGTCCTGCTTGGCGCCAAGGAGCGCAAGGAATACCGGGTGGCCGCCGATGAGCTCATCCAGAGTCTACAGAAACATGCCGAGGAACGAATTTCCGGCGAACTACTGCGGATCTATTGGTATGACGCCGCCCGCGACCGTGTTCCCACCGTCGACCAGCGCGTCATCGCCCAGCTTCCGTGGGTCAAGGTCCGGCTTGGCAACCTGAACGCGCGAGGCCAGCAGAAGGGCGTCGACGCGCAGATCAGGAGCGATCTGGAGGCACTGGCCAGGCATCACGCGGTCACCGACACCATCCTGTTGGCGGGCGACGAGGACATGGTGCCCGCGGTGGAGGCGGCCCAGGCGTACGGGGTGCGCATCCACCTGTGGGGCGTCGAACCGCCGTACGGCACCAACCAGGCCGAACGGCTCGTGTGGGAGTCCGACACCGTAGAAGTGATCTCCGCCGATTTCCTGAGGCCCTTTTTCAGCCGTGCTCCCCAGCCCGTCCCGGTCACACCGCCGGCCGCCGCGCCGTCGCCCGCGCAGGTCTTCGCCGGGCGCACTCCGGTCAAGCCGCACGTCAAGCCCGGCCAGGTGGCCAAGCTCGGGCCGAACCGCCCGCGCGTCGAGGACGTCGGCGAGCACGTGGCGCAGAAGTGGATCCTGACGCGCGGCCGCGACAACATCCGCGACCTGCTGCCGGGGCCGATCCTGCCGACCGTGATCGACACCGAGCTGCTCATCGAGGCGGAGAAGGAGCTGGGGCACTCGCTGCGGCCCTTCCCCGAGGCGCGGGTCTGGCTGCGCGACGGGTTCTGGGCGCGCGTCTACCGCGAGTTCGACCTGGGCGTGGGCGTCTCGTCCAAGTAGTGGCCGCTCAGCAGGGCCTCGGCCGTGGCCGTCCGGGCGTACAGGACGTACCGCCCGGTGCGGTGGGCGGTGCAGAAACCGGCCCTGCGCAGCGCGGTGAGGTGCTGGTTGACGCCGGGCTCTGAGAGTCCGGCGCGCTGGGCCAGGTCGCGGGTGGAGGCGGGCTGGTCGAGCTCGGCCAGCAGCCGGGCGCGCGTCCTGCCGAGCACCGCGGCCAGCGCCTCCGGCACGTCCAGCTCGCGACGCTCCCAGAGCGTGGCGATGCCGCGCGGCGGGTAGCGGACCGTCGGCTGGTACGGCGGGGTGGTGACCGAGAAGACCCTGGGCCAGGCGAACACGCACGGCACGAGCAGCAGCCCGAGCCCGCGCAGCGAGCGGTCTCCCGACACGTACCGGTGCTCCAGGCGCAGCGTGCCGTCCGCCCAGGTGACGGAGGCGTCGAGGTCGGCCAGCATGCGCTGCGCGCCGCCCTCCGCCAGCAGCCTGGCCCGGTGCAGGATCTCGCCTTCGAGCAGCGCCCTGATCTTCGGCCAGTACGGCGCCATCGCGGCCTCCCAGTAGCCGGCGACCTCCTCCGCCAGGCGTTCCAGCCCCTTCTCCGGGTCGTCGTACAGCGCCTGGACGCGCCTCGTCCTGGGCGTCCGGATGTGGTCGAGGTCCGTCCTGACGCGGGCGGCGGCGCCGCGCATGGTGGCCAGCTCCAGTTCCAGGTCCGGCATCGAGGTGGACGGCGGGGTGCAGGCGAAGCCCGCGATGGAGACCGTGGGGACGGGGACCAGGTCCGACAGCAGCCGCCAGTCGACGTCCTCCAGCCGCCTGCGCACCCGCTCGGCCCAGGGCCTGAGCAGCGGGTGCGCCGCCGGGTTCTTCACCACCCGCACGCTGGTGATGACCTCGCCGAGCGGGGAGACCGCGAAGCGGGTGTTGGCCACGTCGCGGGCCGTGAAGTGGAGATCCAGAGTCATGGATTCGCGTCTTACTTAATCGATGGCGCCGTCGGAGGCCATATCAGCATCGTTGGCGCCATGACGGCAACCTTGACCGAAGCGCCCCTGCTGCGGCAGCCCGGCTTCCGCAACCTCTACCTCGCCGGCGCGATCAGCCAGCTCGGCAGCCAGATCGGCTACGTCGCCCTGCCCCTGCTCGCGGTCACCACGCTCGGGGCCGGGCCGGGCGAGGTGGGCCTGCTCAGCGCGCTGAGCACGCTGACCGTGCTGGTGCTCGGCCTGCCCGCCGGCGCCTGGGTGGACCGGCTCAGGCGCCGCCCGCTGATGGTCGCCACCGATCTGGCCCGCGCGCTGGTGCTGGCGTCGGTGCCGGTCGGGTGGTGGCTGGGGTGGCTGTCCATGGCGCAGCTCTACCTGGTCGCGATGCTGGTCGGGGCGGGGTCGCTGCTGTTCGACGTGGCGTCGCTGAGCCTCGTCCCCGGGCTGGTCGGACGCGAGCGGCTGACGGCGGCCAACTCGCTGCTCGTGGGAACCGGCGCGGGCATGGACATCGCGGGCAGGAGCGCGGCGGGCGTCCTCGTGCAGCTCGCCGGCGCGCCCGTGGCCATCCTGCTGGACGCGCTGAGCTACCTGTGGTCGGCCGCCTGGCTGCGCCGGGTCCACGAACCGCCGCCCGCGCCGAGCGCCCGGCCCGCCCATGAGTCGCTGCGCAGCCGGATCGTGGACGGCGTGCGCTTCCTGTTCGGCAACCCGGTGCTGGTCGCGGCCCTCACCCAGGGGACCATGGCGAACCTGGCGTTCCCGCTCTGCTCGGTGCTGCTGCCCGTGCTGATCGTCGAGCACCTCGGCTACCCGGAGTGGGTGCTGGGGGCGTTCCTGGCGGTCGGCGGCCTGGGAGTGCTCGCCGGATCGTCGGCCGCGCACCTGATCGGGCGGCGCTTCGGGACGGGCAGGGGCGTCTGGCTCGTCAGCCTGGTGACCACGCCGACGGCGCTGCTGGTGCCGTTCCTCGACCGGGGCGGCTGGCTGGTGGCCGGGGCCGCGGCCTGGTTCGCGCTGACGTTCCGCACCGGGATCAACAACGTCCTGCTGGTCAGCCTGAGGCAGCGGGTGACGCCCGACGACCTGCTCGGCCGGATGACGGCCACGATGCGGCTGCTGCTGATGGGCGCCCTCGGCCTCGGCAGCCTGCTCGCCGGGCTGCTCGGGGAGGTGTGGGGGCTGCGCGCGCCGCTCTGGGCGGGCGGCGTCGTCATGGCGCTGAGCTGGCTCCCCCTCGCCTTCGGCCCCCTCCGCCGCCAATCCTGACCGCCCACTGGCTCACCGGCCGCGCGGGTCCGCCCCGAACCAGCCGCCCGGGTCCGCCCCTGAACCGCACCCTCACCTGATCGCGGCGACACGGCATGCCCACAGGTCCGATTCCCGCCAGTCACCCCCTGCGAGCTGGTGACCTGCGATTTCACGGTCGTGTCCGATTTCCGCCAGTCAGGGCGTGTGACGAGCGCCTACGCTCGGAGGCATGTCACCACTAGAGCTCGACTTCGACTCCTGCTACCGGGCGGTCTCCGCCCGGGACGCCCGGTTCGACGGGCGCTTCTACACGGCGGTGACCACGACGCGCATCTACTGCCGTCCGATCTGCCCGGCCCGCACCCCCGCTTCGCGCAACGTCCGCTTCTACCGGCACGCGGCCTCGGCGGAGGCGGCCGGTTTCCGCCCCTGCAAGCGCTGCCGTCCCGAGCTGTCGCCGGGCGATCCCGGCTGGGACCTGCGCGGCGACCTCATCGGACGCGCGCTGCGGCTCATCGACGACGGCGCGGCGGACGAGCGTGGCGTGGCGGGCCTGGCCGGCCGCCTGCACATCACCGAGCGGCACCTGCACCGGCTGTTCGTCGCCGAGCTGGGCGTCGGCCCGCTGGCCGTCGCCAGGACGAAGCGGCTCCTGCTGGCCAAGCAGCTGCTGACCGAGACGTCGTTGCCGGTCACCGAGGTGGCGTTCGCGGCGGGGTTCGGCAGCGTCCGCCAGTTCAACGCGACGATGCGCGAGACGTACGGCTTCACCCCGAGCGAGCTGCGCGCCACCGCGGGCGGCGCGGCCAGAACAGCCGCCACCAGCACGGCGGCCGACGCGGGCAGGGACGGCCGCGCCACGGCAGGCAGCCCCGGCACGGCACGAGACGACCGCACGACGGCAGGCGGCACCGGCACGGCATCCAGCGGCGCCACGCCGGGCCAGGCGGCGGACGCGTCGCTGACGGGCACGTCGCCCGGCGGCTGCCCGGCGGAGGCGCCCGTGGTGGCCGCGCCCGCGACACTCCGGCTGCGCCTGCACCGGCGCGAGCCGTACGACGCCGACGGGGTGCTCGCCTTTCTGGCCTCCCGTGCGATCCCCGGGCTGGAGGCGGCGGACCGGACGTCCTACAGCCGGGCGGTGCCCGGCGGCGCGATCACGCTCACCCCGCAGCCCGGCCACATCGCGCTGGACGTCGCCATCGAGGACACCCGGCAGCTCGCCCGCATCGTCGCCCGCTGCCGCCGCCTCCTCGACCTCGACGCCGACCCTGAGGCCATCGCCGAGGCGCTCGGCCAGACGTCCTTGGGCGCGCTGGTCGAGGCCCGTCCCGGCCTGCGGGTGCCCGGCACGTTCGACGGCTTCGAGCTGGCGGTGCGCGCCGTGGTGGGCCAGCAGATCTCGGTCGCGGGCGCCCGCACCCTGCTGGGCCGCATCGTGGCCAGGGCGGGCAGCCGCACGCCGGAGGGCGGGGCCGGGGCCGGCAGCGGGCTCTCGCACCTGTTCCCCACGCCCGCCGAGCTGCTCCAGGCCGACCTGCAGGGGCTGGGCCTGACGAACCGGCGGATCGACACGCTCAAAGACCTGGCCACCCGCACGGCCGACGGCCGCCTCGACCTCGACGGCGGGCAGGACCCCGGCGAGGCCGTGGCCGAGCTGCTGGAGGTTCCCGGCATCGGGCCGTGGACCGCCAGCTACATCGGGCTGCGCGCGCTGCGCGACCCCGACGCGTGGCCCACCGGCGACCTCGTGCTCAACAAGCGCATGGCCGCCCTGGGCATCCCGCACGACCACATCGAGCGGTGGCGGCCCTGGCGGGCCTACGCCGCGCTGCACCTCTGGAGTTCATCATGATCAACGCTCAGGTCCTCCCCACGCCGATCGGGCCGCTGTCCCTGCTGATGCGGGAGGACGTGCTGGTGGCGGCGGGCTTCACCGCCGACCCCGAAGAGATGTTCGTCAGGCTCGCGCCCGCCCTCCAGGCCGAGGGCCTGGACGTGGTGGACGATCTCGGCCTCGCCTCGCAGGCCGTCCGCGACTACCTCGACGGCGACCTGCTGGCGCTGGACGCCATCCCGGTCGAGCAGCCGGGCACGCCCACCCGCAAGCGGCTGCACGAGGCGCTGCGCGAGGTGAAGCCCGGCACCACGGTGTCGTACGGCGAGCTGGCCGAGCGGGCGGGCCTGCCGAAGACGGCGGCCAGGGCGGCCGGGTCCGCGTGCGCGCAGAACCTGATCGCCCCGTTCGTGCCGTGTCACCGGGTCCTGCCCACCACGGGCGGTTTCGGCGGCTACTACTACGGGGTCCCCGTGAAGGAGTGGCTGCTGGCGCACGAGTCCGGCAGGGCGTAGCCGACTTCGGGGCCGACTTCGGGGCCGACTTCGGGGCCGACTTCGGGGCCGACTTCGGGGCCGACTTCGGGGCCGACTTCGGGGCCGACTTCGGGGCCGCCCGGCGTCAGGCCGGGACGGCCTCGTGGCGGCGGGACTGGACGCCGGCGAGGCCCGCCACCGCGAGTCCGGCCAGCCCGAGCAGGGCGGCGGACCAGGCGGGCGCGGTGTAGCCGAGGCCGGCGTCGATCGTGAGCCCGGCCACGAAGGACCCGATCGCGTTCCCCAGGTTGAAGGCCCCGATGTTGGCCGCTGAGGCCAGCGTGGGCGCGCCTGCGGCTGCGTCCAGAACCCGGGTCTGCAGCGGCGGGACGGTGGCGAAGGCCGCCACGCCGAACAGCGTGATGGCGACGACGAACGCCACCTGGCTCCCCGCCAGCAGCGCGACGGCCACGGCCAGCAACGTGAGCAGCCCGACCGAGCCGTAGATGGCGGGCATGACGGCCCGGTCGGCGAGCCGGCCGCCGATCAGGTTGCCCACCACCAGCCCGACTCCGAACAGCGCCATCACCACGGGCACCGCGCCGGGCGAGAACCCGCCGACCCCGGTCATGATCGGGGCGATGAAGGTGATCACGGCGAACACCGGCGCGAAGCCGAACACGGTCATGGCCAGCGCCAGCCAGACGCCGCCCTTGCGGAACGTGCCCAGCTCGCGCAGCAGGCCGCCCGACTCGGGGCGCGGCTGAGCGGGCACCAGGGCGAGCACCCCGGCCAGCCCCACGACGCCGATCACGACCACGACCCAGAACGTGGCCCGCCAGCCGAACGCCTGCCCGATCCAGGTGCCGAGCGGCACCCCGAGCACGTTCGCCAGGGTCAGGCCGGTGAACATCAGCGCGATGGCGCTGGCCCGCTTCTGCGGTGCGACCAGGTCGGCGGCCACCACGGAGCCGACGCCGAAGTATGCGCCGTGCGAGAAGGCCGCCAGGAAGCGTCCGATCATGAGCACGCCGTACGTGGGGGCGAGCGCGGACAGCAGGTTCCCGGCGATGAACAGCACCATCAGTGACAGCAGCATGGTCTTGCGCGACAGCCGGCCGCCGAGCATGGTCAGCGGCGGGCCGCCGACGGCGACGCCCAGGGCGTACCCCGACACGAGCAGGCCTGCGGCGGGGATCGTCACGCCGAAGTCCGCGGCCAGTTCGGGGAGCAGCCCGTTGATGATGAACTCGGTGGTGCCGATGCCGAAGGCGCTGATCGCGAGGGCGAACAGGGCGAGAGGCATAGAATACTCCTCAGACGACGTTAGTAAGCGTGAGCATTATTTGCACACGCCGACTAACTCACCATACAAGCAAGCCGAGGAAGGTGTCACATGCCCCTAGCCGACGACGCCGTCGAGGCGCGCGCCCAGGGCTGGCGCACCCTCGCCGCGCTGCACGCGAAGATCGAGGACCGCCTGGAGAAGGAGCTGCAGAAGGCGCACGGGCTGAGCGTGAGCGAGTACACCGTGCTCGACGTCCTCAACAGGCAGGACGGCTGGCACATGCGCATGCAGCAGCTCGCCCGCGCGGTCGTGCTCAGCCAGAGCGCCACCACCCGGCTCGTCACCCGGCTGGAGAACCGCGAGCTGCTGTCGAGATACCTGTGCGAGGACGACCGCAGGGGGATCTACACCGAGGTCACCCCGGCGGGCCGCGAGCTGCTGGCCCAGGCGGGCCCCACGCACGACACGGTGCTCAAGGAGGTGCTGGCGGAGGCGGCCGGACAGCCGGAACTCGCCCCGCTCGCCTCGGTCATCGCCTAGGGCGTCTTGACGTTGCTCTGCACCTCGCCGACCGGGACGTCCCGGGTGGTGCTCGCCTGCGCGGGAGCGAACTGGACCGGCACCGCGTTCCCAGCCACCTGGACCGGCCAGACCGTGGTCACGGTGAGCTGGTACACCTCGCGCGGCTGGTCGATCGACGCGCGCAGGTAGCGCACGCCGCAGGCGAACGCGCCACCCGTGACGTACGGCTTGCCGGACGCGCCGCACCCGTCCTGGCGCACCTCGGCCCGGTCGGCGGTGGTGCCCGCATCGATCTTGATGTCCTGCCGCGTGGCCACCACGGTCGCGCTCATGACGCCCGGAATCGTGGCGGTGACCGTGCGCCTGGTCTGGCCGGCGTCGTCAAGCCAGACCCAGGTCGGCAGGTTCACGTAGCTCTTGGCGTCGGGGCTCAGCTTCAGCTGCGGCTCGGGCACGGTCAGCGCCGCCCTGGCGATCTCGGCCAGCTCCTGGATCGTGATGCCGGACGGCGGAGTGGTGCCGGGCGGCACGAAGACGAACGGGTCCAGGCTGCCGAAGCACGACTCGCCCTTGGGGTCGGACGCGTTGTAGGCCGGCCCCCACCAGCGCCCCGGCTTGCCGATCTTGTCCTTGAACTGCTGGATGAACTGCTGGAAGCCCTCCTCGCTGGCGTTCTTGGTGAACTTGAACCAGAAGTCGCGCAGCCCCTCCTGCGTCTTGAGCATCTCGGCGGCGTCCGCGCCCGGCTCGTACCAGCAAGGACGCTTGAGCTGGTAGCCGTCGCTCCTACCGCCCTTGGCCCCGTCGCCGGTGATCACGATCTTCGAGAAGGCCAGCTCGACGCCCTTGGTGTTGCCGTTCTCGAAGCCCCTGCCGTGGACCACTCCGTCGCCGGGGGGCGGGTCGAGCAGCAGCAGACCCGCTGCCAGCACGTGGAGCAGGCTCTTCATCGGGGGCACCCTTCCTTGTCGTTGAGGAACGTCCTGATGCGCCAGGCGCCCTGGTCGTCGCGGTGCGCTATCACGGCCTGCAGGAAGGGCTTGCGCGGCCAGGTCGACGGCTTCTTGACGACCTGGCCCTCGGGAGAGAGCAGGCTCAGGCCGGTCTCGTCCACGCAGGTGTTGACCTGCGCGCCCTTGCCGTACGTCGACTTGACGCGGATGTCGTACAGGCGGGCGACGCCCTTCATGGTCCAGCCCTTGTCGGTGAAGAGCCGCACCCACCTGTCGGCCTCGGGCATCGCCGACAGCTCCAGGTTGTTCCCGAAGTCGCCGTCGCCGAGGACGACCGCCTTCCACGACTCGACGTAGTAGTCGACGAAGAGCCTCAGCAGCGGGTCGCGACGTTCGGGCCAGTCGACCCGGATCCGCAGCTGCCGGCCCACGCTGATCGTCCCGTCGCCGGGGGTCTCGGTGGGCGTGCTCCGCGCCGCGGTCTGCTGCGGGCTGGGCGCCGCGGCGGCAGGCGTGTACGCCCGCTCGGGCGCTCCTCCGCCGCAACCGGCCAGCAGGACGAGCGCCCCCAGCCCTGCAGCCAGCACTGGTGTCCGTTTCATGCTGTCGACTCCCTGACTACGTGGATGCGCCACGACGGGAGGAGCTCGTCGATCAGCGCCTCGGTCTCCGGGGCCAATCCGCCGCCGTACGGATGGGAGGCGGCCCTGCGGGTCAGCGCCTCGATGACCGCGCGCAGCCGCGTCAGGTCGTGGGTGGCGTGCGTGGCCCGCAGCAGGTCGCGCCAGAGCCCCTCGTCGTCGGTGGCCAGCAGCAGCGCGGCCCGGATGGCGGCCACCGCGGCGTCCGGCTCGCCCTGCGCCAGCCGGATCTCACACAGGCGGTGCGCGGCGTCGGCGACCCCGGCCGCGACGTCGTACTCCAGGTCGTCGGCCGCCAGCCAGGCGTACCTGCCGGGCGAGCGCCCGGCCAGCAGCGGGCCCCTGACCAGGCCGAGCGCCTTCTCCAGCAGGACGGCACGCGCCGTGGGGTCGCCGTGCGAGCGGCGTACCAGCTCACGGAAGAGCGCCCAGTCGGTGCGCACGCGCGGGCCCAGCCTGAGCCTGCCCGCCTCGTCGGTGCGCAGGTGCTCCCTGCCCAGCCAGTCGGCGACCCTGGCGATCGTGGCGTCCCTGACCATGTCCTGGACGCCGCGCGGCCAGAGCACGCCGCCGAGCACGACCGGGTGCACGCCGCCAGGATGGGTGGCCAGGTAGACCAGCATCTCGTTGGCGAGCGCCATGCGGCCCTCCTCCAGCGGGGCGAGCCCAACGACCTCGATCCGGCCGAGCATCCTGATCTCGACCGCGGGCGGGTGCAGCTCGTCCAGCGGCTCCGGGGCGAGGATCACCTCGCCGTCGAGCTGGTCGGCCGTGTGGAAGAGGTCCACCAGCGCCTTGTAGTGGCGGCGCGGGAGCAGCTGGGCGGTCACCTCGAAGCCCAGCTCGGCGATCTTGGCCTTGCCGTCGTCGGTGATCTCCAGGGTCCAGGTGGCCTGCGGGACCTCACCGGTCACGACATATCCGGCGGTGTCCTTGCGGGCGAGCAGGGCCAGGCGGCGGGCCTCCTCGTGGGTCGGCGCCACCGCCGACAGCAGGTAGTGGGCGTCACGCGGGCTCCCGTGGACGCGTCCCGTCATGACCTCCTGACGCGGCACGGCCGCGGCCTCCAGCTCCGGCAGCACCTCGGCCAGCCCGCCCACGGCCCTGATCCGGTCGGGGGCGATCGCGGTCAGCTCCTCGCCGAAGCCGACGAGCGTGATCCGCATCCCGTCGGACCAGCGGTTGGTGGCCAGCTCGACGGCGAGCGCCGCCAGCGCGGCCGTGGTCTGCGGGCCGCGGACGTTGATCAGGCCCTGCGCGGCCTCCAGGTCGATCAGCACCCGTCCGCCCGCGTCCGTGCCGATCGACACCAGCCCCGGGTACGGCGCGCCGCCCGGCTGCTCCTCCAGCAGGCGGCCCTCGTGCGCGGGCAGCCGCCACACCTGGCCGCCGTCCTGGGCGGTCCAGGGGGCGGGCGGGTCCTCCTCCGGCGGGTGGACCCAGAGGTCCAGCGTGCGCGGCGACAGGTGGGCCGCGTAGACCGTCGGCGGAGTACGGCCCTGCTCGGCCAGCCCGGCGCCGAGCAGCCGCAGGCCCACGTCCAGGATGCGGGCGCCGGGAGCGTCGGCGCCCAGCCTGAGCGCGACCTCGGCCATGGCCGCGTCGTCACGTGGACGGGCCAGCCGGCGGCCGAACGCGCGCCGCCAGAGCTGCCTGCGCCGCCGCCCGGACAGCGCGGCCAGCAGCCCGGCCGCGGCCAGCGACGCCGCCGCCAGGTAGTCGACGAGGTCCAGCCCCTCGCTCTGCGCGGGCCGCTCCCGCGCCGCCGTCGTCTCGGCCCGCGGCTCGCGCCTCTGCTCGCCCTGCTGCCGTACGCCCTGCTCCTGCTCGGCGTGCCCGCGGACCTCGTCGACGACCTCCTTGTGCTGGGACGGCCTGGCGGGGTGCTCCTTCAGCGTCTGCGCCCGCGCCTGCGTCACCGGGACGATGTGCGCGTTACGCGCGTCGTCGGGCATGTCGAGCACCCAGCCCGGCCTGATCAGGTCGGCCATCCGCAGGCGGGAGCCGTCGGGCTGCTCCTTGTACTGGTTGAGCCGGTAGATCTCGGGATATCGCCGCCCGTCGCCGAGGCACTTCTCGGCGATCTCCCACAGGCTCTCGTGGTGCCGCCCGTGCGGCGGTTGCACCACGTACACCTTCTTCGTCCGGTTCGCGTCGGCGACCTGCTCCACGATCGGCGCGGAGAACGCGACCGCCGTCATGGGCGGCGCGGCAGGCGGCGGCGCGGCCAGCCTGGCCAGCGGGACGGCCACCGCCCCCGCCGTGAACAGCAGCAGCACGGCCGAGACGAGCTTGTTCGCCAGCGCCTGCGTCCCGCCGGAGAACGGCACCCTGGCCGGCATGCCGACCCGGCGCACCCCCGCGTACACCTCGACCATCACGCACGCGAAGAGCTGGAACCAGGCGAGCCAGACGAGCAGCACCAGCACGGCCATGATCGTGCTCGGCCCGACGTGGCTGGTCAGCAGGTTCAGGTCGAGCAGTTCGGGAGAGAGCGGCGGCCCGACGAACGTCAGCAGCGCGTACGGCACGCCGCCCACGAGCGCGACCAGGACGACCAGCGCGGCGAGCCCGGCGACCACGTCACCGGCGGTGCGCCTGGCCGGGATGCGCGCGTGCGCCCGTCGCGGCGCGCGCGACCGCCCGCCCGGAGGCACAGGCTCTCGCGTCGGCATCGGCTCTCCTTCCTCGGATTCAGCGTGCTGTGCGGCCGTCACCCGCATCCAGCGGGAGATCTCATCGGGTATGGCTCATCTCGCCTCGGGCCCGGCCGTGGCCCGCCCCTCCATCTCCGAGCCGGGGAACCCGAGGGCTCCCAGGAACAGGGCGTTCCACCGCACCTTCACGGCGACGGTCACCTCGGCCCCGCCGCCGGCCACCGCGCAGTCGCCCCTGGTCACGTCCGTGCCGGCCAGCGCGGTGACGATCTCGTCGGCCCTGGCGCAGACCTGGCCCTCGTCCAGCAGCCTGACCTGCCCGGTTCTGCGCAGCTGGGCCTCGTCGATCCTGTCGGCTCCGGCCCGCGCCGCCTGCTCGGCGATGTCGGCGGCCCGCAGCCGGGCGTTGATGGCCGCGCCACCGTCGACGAGCAGGCCGGCCAGCAGGAAGACGACCACCGAGAACAGGACGGTGAAGACCGACATGGACCCCCGCTCGGCGCGGGCGCCGCTCATTCGACTCTCCTGAACTGCTCCAGCGGGACCACCGAGGTGCCGCGCAGCTGCTTGGTGCCGCCGAAGCCGAGGAAGCCGAGGTCCAGCTCGCAGGTCACCTCGGCCTGCACCTGGCCGCCCTCCTGCCACTTCGACCCGTCCAGGGAGACCTGCGGCGTCGTGCAGTTCCCCTGCAGGCTCTCCTTGACGCTGCTTTCGGCGGCCTGGCCCGCGGCGTCGAAGGTCCGCTGGACCGAGGCCGCCCGCGCGGCGTCGCGCGCCGCGCCGTTCACCTCGCCCTGCGCCTCCACCAGCCGCCCGGCGCCCGCCAGGAACATCAGGAAGAGCAGGAACACGGGCGCCAGCAGCACGGTCTCCACCGCCATCGAGCCCCGGTCCGGACGCTTCACTGGCAGTCGTCCCCTCCGTTGTCGGGCCGGAAGCACTCCACCGGACCGCCCGAGGTGGCGGTGATGGTGAAGGCGAGCTCCGGCAGCAGGGGGATGACCTGCACCGCGCTGCCCGTCACCGTGACCCAGCGCTCGTCGGGATCCTTCGTGGTCACCGTCGCCTCCGCGTCGGACAGGAGCCGGGGGCCGATGGCCTGGATGACGTCCTTGGCCTTCGTCCTGGCTGAGTCCTCCCAGGCCGTCGAGTCGAACGGTGCGGATCTGGCCACCCTGGCGGCCTCCCGGGCGGCGGCCTCCGCCACCTGTCGGCCGTGGAACCAGAGCGCGACCTGCACGATGAGCAGCACGACGGCGAGGATGACCGGCATCAGCAGCGCCAGCTCGACGACCGTCACGCCACGTTCACTCGTACGACCCCTGCTACGGCCTGTAGTACGGCCACAGGGGCGGGAAAGGTTCACGTGTTCCCGCTGCCGCCGCCGAAGCTGTTCTGGATGTCGCTCTGCTTCTGCTCCACAAGGGTTTTGATCAGCGTGGCCAGGCCCAGCGCGACCCCGGCGATGATGGCGGTGATGATCACCCACTCGACGGCCGACGCGCCCCGGGTGGGTGCGGTGCGCGCCCGGTGGATGCGCACGCTCAGCAGTGCCTGCAGGTAGACGATCCAGGGATGGTTCATGAGGCCCCCAACATCTTCATAGCGGCGGGAAAACTGAGAAAGATCACGAAACCGGCGCAGAGCAGGAGCTGGGCGACGAGCATCGACTGCGAGCGCTCGCCCGCCTTGCCCTCGATCTCGGCCAGCTCCCGGCGGCGCAGCGTGGCGGCCCTGGCCGTGAGCGAGGCGCGCACCTTCGCTCCGTCGTCGGCGACCAGGCCCAGGGCGGCCGACAGGTCGCGCAGCTCGTCCACGTTGATCTCGTCGCCGAGCTGGCCGAGCGCCTGCCAGGGGGTGATGCCGACGATCCTGGCCCCGCTCAGCGCCTCACGGATGCGCGACATCGCCCAGTTGGGCTGGTCGCCGCTGACCGAGACCGCCATCATCAGCGCCTCAGGGACGCCCCTGCCGCCCGCCAGGTTCATCGAGACCAGGTCGAGGAAGGCGCCGACGACGTGCCTGAAGTCGCGCCGCCTGGCCGCCGCGTCGCGGCGTACCTGGAGGTCGGGCAGGAAGAAGAAGGCGATCGACGCGGCCACGGCCGCCCAGAACGGGATCGCGTACGAGGTGCCCCACTCCATCAGAGCCAGCCAGCCGATCAGGACGGGGAAGGCGAGCAGCCCGGCCGCCGCCAGCAGCGCCTTCGTGGCCAGGAAACCCTCGAACGACCGCCCGACCAGCGCCAGGTCGGCCCTGACCGACCTGACCTCCCAGCCACGTGCGGCGTAGAAGCGGGCCAGCCTAGCGCCCAGGCCCCGGCGGAAGGCGCTGACCTCCTCGTCGGGCAGCACGAGCTGGATGCGGGGCGCGTCGGCGTCGCCCCGGACGGCCTCGATCGCGAGCAGCCGCGCCACCAGCCCCGGCCTGGCCGGGAAGAGCGCCCGCAGCAGCAGGAACAGGCCGAGCCCGAGCGTGACGCCCGCGAGTACCGCCTCAACCATCGCCGCCTCCGACGAGCAGTCGTGTGGGCTTGTCGAACCTGGCCAGCCTGCGCATCCAGGCGAATCCGGCGCCGAACAGGCCGGCCACGACGACGAGCACCGCCTGTCCGAGCACGCTGCCGTACTCGCTGACGTAGGACGGGTTGAACACCACGAGCAGCCCGGCGAAGACCAGCGCGGTGATCACCACGATCTGCACGCTGCGCCGGGTGGAGCGCCGTTCGGCCTCGACGCGGCGGCGCATGTCCAGCTCCTCGCGGGCCGAGACGGCCAGCGCCCCGAGCACGTCGCGCAGGCCGGGGCCGCGCAGCCGGGAGTTGAGTATCAGCGCCGCCACCACCAGGTCGGCGGACGGGTCGTCGAGCTCGTCGGCGAACAGCGAGAGCGCGTCGGGCAGCGCCATCCGGGTGTGCAGCCGGTCGACGAGGGCGCGCAGGTGCGGCCTGAGCATGGGCGCGGCGGCTCTGATCGAGGACGGGATGGCCTGTTCGAGCCCGGCCGCGCCGGCGATCGTGTCGCGCAGCGACTCCGTCCAGGCCGCCAGCCCTTCGAGCCTGCGCATCGCGGCGCGCTCCTCGGCCGCCCCGCCCGACAGGCCGCGCCAGGCGAACACCAGCAGCACCGTGCCGACGGCCACGACCGGCCAGCCGGTGACCACCAGCACCAGGGTGGCGGCCACCGCGGCGATCGCGGTGCGGGTCGTGAGCATCTTGACGAGGTGCCGCTTGGGCTGGGACGGCCTGGGGCGCATGCCGTACAGCGACAGGAAGAGCAGGAACAGGCCGCCACCAGCGGCGGCGCCGGGCAGGATGGCCAGCGGTTCGAAGTCGATCATGTCTCACCAGCCTCCTGGCAGGTAGCCGTGCGCGGCGAGCTCGTCCATGCAGGAGATCGGCGCGTGCGGGACGGCGGCGCCGTCGGGGCCCGGCACGAACACCTCGCTCGACAGGACCCGGCCGTCACAGCCGTTGACCTCGCGGATGCTGGAGACGTACCGGCGCAGGGTGCCGCCGCGACCGTAGTCGTTGCGCTTCTCGATGAAGACGACGAAGTCGATCGCGCCCGCGATGAGCATGTGGGTGGCGTCGATCGGGAGGCGCTCGGCGGCCTGCAGGGCGTAGGTGGCGATGCGGTTGAAGACCTCCATGCTGGAGTTCGCGTGGATGGTCGACAGCGAGCCGTCGTTGCCCTGGGTCATCGCGTTCAGCATGGTGACGATCTCGTCGCCGAGGACCTCGCCGACGATGACGCGGCTCGGGTTCATCCGGAGGGATCTCCTGACCAGCTCGGCCATGCTGATCTCGCCCTGGCCCTCGGAGTTCGGCAGCCGCTGCTCGAAGGCGACGACGTTGGGGTGCAGCTCGGGGAACTGGTCGAGGCCGAGTTCGAGGGCGCGTTCGACGGTGATCAGGCGCTCGCCGGCCGGGATCTCGTTGGCGAGGGCTCTGAGCAGGGTCGTCTTGCCCGCGTTGGTGGACCCGGCGATCATGATGTTCTTGCGGGCGCCGACCACCGCACTCAGAAACCTGCCAATTTCCGCACTTATCGTGTTGTTGCCGACAAGATCTGACATGAAGACTTTGCCGAGGCGGGCGCGGCGGATCGACACGGCCGGCCTGACCGTGACGTCCATGACCGCGCTCAGCCGCGAGCCGTCGGGCAGGCGCAGGTCCAGCTGGGGGTTGGCGGTGTCGAACGGCCTGCTCGACAGGCCCGAGTACGCGGCCAGGATCTGAATCAGCTCGATCAGCTCGTCGTCGGACTCCGCCACCGGTTCGTGCGACACCTCCTGGCCGTCGGCGTAGCTCACGAAGACCCGGTCGCAGCCGTTGATGTCGATGTTCTCGACCTCGGTGTCGTCGAGCAGCGGCTGGAGGCGTCCGACGCCGAACAGCGCGGCGTGGATGCCCGCTGCCAGCCCCTCCTCCTCTTCCACCGTGGGAGGGGTGCGGCCGAGGCCGATCTCACTGCGCGCGTGCTCCTCCAGCACCTGCGAGATCAGCGCTCTGGCGAACTGGCGCTCGTCCTCGCCGGTCATCGCGGGGACGCCGTTGGCCTGGTCAAGCCTGCGCTGGTGGGCCAGGCGGTCGCCGACCTCCTGGCGGAAGCGCTTGACGAGGGTGTGGTCGATCATCGGTTGCTCACCAGCCGTCCCGCGAGGTCGCGTGCCGTACGGATCAGGAGAGAACGGTCGAGACGCCCGCCCCACTGGCCGCGCAGCAGTTCGGCGCCCTTCGGATCGTGCGCGAGGCCGTGCACCCAGTCGACGGTGCCGCCGACGATCCTGCGGACGTCGTCGATCGAGGACCGGTAGGTGCGCGAGTCGGCGATCACCACGACCCCGTGCGCCTTGGTGATCGCCAGGCGTTCGCGCAGGTGGGCGACGTGGTCGAGGGTGGGCCTGGTGAGCAGGACGACCTGCTCGGCCTCCGCCATCAGGTCGCCGAGCTGGGGGTGGCCGCCGAGCCTGCCACAGTCGGCGATCACGTCCGCGCCGGGGATCGCCGCCAGCGACCTGCCCAGCGGGCCCCACAGCCAGGTCAGCCCGGCCGCCTGCTCACCGTGGGTCAGCCCGGCCAGCACGTCCAGGCCGCCGACGATCTTCTGCGTGTGCGGGTGGATCTGCGCGGGCTCCAGCCCGCGCCGGGCCGTCGCGCCCAGCGTGAGCAGGCCCCTGCCCGGGTTCAGCACGCCGCCGTCGGCGGCGGGCAGGCGGTAGGCGAGGTCGCCGCCCGCGGGGTCGCACTCGGCGAGCAGCACCGGCCTCGGCCACACCGCCGCCAGCGCGGTCGCGGCCGTGGTCACCCCCGGTGCGCCCTTGTCGGCCGCCAGCACGATCAGCGCCACGTCAGCGCGCTCCCGGCAGCTCGGCCACCGCGATCTCACCGCTGGAGGCGAACCCGGCGATCTCCGGCGACACCGTCGAGTCGACGATCACGGTGATCACGCCGCTGCCGCCCGTCCGGCCGGGCTCGCCGACGTCGAAGACGAGCGCGCTCTCCGCGAGCACCTCGCTCTTCTCCTGACTGCTCCGCCCCGGGACGTGGATGACCTGGACCCGGTCGCCCTCCTTCAGCCCCGCCGGGGCCTGCCCCGGTTTGAGCGCCAGCCCGATCTTGGCCTTGCCGGGGCCGAGCTCCTGGCTGGCCCTGGCGCCCATCTCGTTGGTGAGCAGCGTGCCCGGCAGCACGGTGACCGCGGCGAAGCTCCTGAGGACGTTCGCCCGTTGCGACCAGCTCACGTAGTTGATCCCGGTGTCGGCGATCTGCACCTCCTCGATGGACTGGGCCGTGAACGGCTGGCCGGCGCCGACCTGCTGGGTGACCCTGATCGCGGAGATCCGGTCGCCGCTGCGCAGCACGAGCAGCGTCGTGGCGAGTGCGCCGCCGAGGATGAGGAGTACGGCGAGAGCGGCCAGAGCAGGCTTCCGCTCGCGGGGAGGGACGGGAAGCTTGCGGGAGGCCGGGCCGGACAACCCGTTGGCGACGGGCTTTTCGCTGGTCCTCATGGGTGGGGGGCTCCCATTGTGAATTGTGGAATTCACGCCATTATGTGCATCCGGCTGCCTGGTTGGGGGTCGAATGCGAGGACCCATGCTCGTTTCGCAGGTGAGCGGATGTCAACTCGAAATAATCAATGCCTATTGTTTCTATCAAGTTGACGACTGCTGATTCTTCGGGATATATGCCACCGGGCTCACATGTGACACACTGTTCACTCAGATTGGTGGATTTGGCCGTCTGAAATCCGGTCAATGGGTGCGACCATGCGGGGCATGGCCAGGTCGCGAGGGGAGCACGCCCTGGCGTCTTCGGACGTCCGGGCCCCGCGCCGGGCTGAACGCTTCTGACACCCCTCCCCGACCACCCCGCCGGGCTGAACGCTTCTGACTCCCTCCTCGACCGCCCTCGCCGGGGTGATCACACCGCGGGCACCGGATTCCGGCGTCCGCCATAATCCCCACAAAGCACGTCCTTATCACCCGTGCGCCTATGCGAAGCGCCCGCTCCTTCCGAAGACGCGTCGCATCAATCGCCACGAATCCGCCGGAATCCCGACCTTCGGCACGGGTGTGATGGCAGCGTTATCCACAGGCGTGGCTTTCTCGGCCATTGCCGTCAAGCGGCGCGCCTAGTCTCGCTTCTGGCATTACTTTGGTCGCGCGAGGCCCCACCGAGGAGCGGCACATGCGAATCATGCTCACCGTGCTCGGCGAGCAAGGCGATCGCGACGTCGTGGTCGACGGCGACGAGGGCGCCACGGTCGCCGCGGTCACCTCGGCGCTCGGCGACCAGGAACAGCTCGCCGAGGTGGTCCGGCTGCCCAGAGCCAGAGCTCCCTACGGCATCTCGCCCCCGGCGTCGCCTTCCGCGCGCCTCGGGCGCGTGCCGGAGGCGGCCGAGGCGCGCGTGCCGCGGCAGCGCGGGGCCGAGGTTCCAGGTCTCTGGCGCAACGGCCGCGCCCTCGACCCGCGCGCCCTGGCCGGGGCGGTGCTGCGCGACGGCGACAAGGTCACCCTCGACTCCCGTCTCGCCAGGGCCACGGTGATCGAGGAGCCCGGCGGAGTGGCCGAGGTGCGGGTCGTCGGCGGCCCGGCCGCGGGCACGGTGCACAGGCTCGGGCTGGGCGTGCACGTCGTCGGGGCCGACCCGATGTGCGCGATCTCCGTGGCCGACCCGCTGATGGCCCCCGAGTCCGCCACCCTGCGCGTGACCCCCGACTCGATCACCGTCGAGCCGGCCCGCCGGGCGGCGCCGGGCCAGGCCCCGCGGCTCAAGCTCAAGGGGCGGTGGGCCGACGAGGTCGCCGAGCTGACGGCCCAGGTCGCCGAGCGGGAGGCGGCTGCGCGCGCGGGCGCGTCCTACCAGGGGCCGGAGCTGGCAGGGCAGCCGGTCACCGAGCCCCGCGACTGGCCCGAGCACGCGCTGCTGACCTGCGGATCGTCCGTGTTCACGCTCACGGCGATCGAGCCGCGCGACGCGCACCTCGCGCCCGGGCAGGAGGGCGGCGTCTCCTACAACCGGCCGCCCAGGCTGCGCCGTCTCGAGCCTGAGCGCGCGTTCGAGAAGCCGCAGGAGCCGCAGCGGGGCGAGGGGATGCGGCTGCAACTGCTGGCCGCGTTCCTCCCCGCGGTGCTCGGCCTGACGCTGGCCTACGTCATGCACCAGTGGTACTTCCTGCTCATGGCCCTGATGACCCCGGTCATCATGATCGGCCAGTGGCTGAGCGACCGCCGCCACGGCAAGAAGAAGCACCGGCAGGCGCTCAAGGAGTACAGGCGGCGGCTGGAGGCGTACGAGGAGGCCGTCGAGCGGGCCAGGGCCGAAGACGAGCTGCTTCGCCGGTCCGACGCCCCCGATCCGGCCCAGGTGCTGCTCACCGCCACGGGGCCGCGCAGGCGGCTGTGGGAGCGCCGGATCCACGACCCCGACTCGCTCAGGCTCCGGGTGGGGTTGGCCGACCTGCCCGCCAACCTGGAGCTGACCGAGGAGCGCGGCGGCCCGCTCCCCCCTCCGGTCTGCCGTGCCGTGCCGGTGGCGCTGGCCATGCGCAGGCTCGGCGTCGCGGGCGTCACCGGCCCTCGCGACGTCGCCACGGGGCTGGCGGGCTGGCTGATCGGCCAGGCGGCGACCCTGCACAGCCCGCGTGACCTGGCGATCGTGGTGCTGTCCACGCGCGCCGACGCCGAGCGCCGCTGGGGCTGGGTGCGCTGGCTGCCGCACTGCGCGCCGCGGGCCGGGGAAGACTGCGTGACGCTGGTCGGCACCGGTCCGGAGACCGCCGCCCGCAGGGTGAGCGAGCTGGCCGCGCTGATCGACGAGCGGCAGAAGACCGCCATCCCGGAACTCGGCAAGATCCCCAAAGGCTGGGACGATCTGGGCGGTGCCGAGCCTCCCGCCTTCTCCCGCTACGACGTCCGGCCCTACGACGTGCTCGTCGTCATCGACGGCGCGCAGGCCCTGCGCGGCCTGCCCGGCATGCCGCAGGTGCTGCGCAAGGGGCCGCACGCGGGCGTCTTCACGCTGGCGCTCGACGACGACCAGCGGCTGCTGCCCGAAGAGTGCGCCACGGTCGCCGACTGCGGCGACGACGGCCAGGTACGGCTGCGCGGCGGCGGCCTCGACGTCATCGGGCCGGTCCTGGCCGACCTGGTGTCACCGTCCTGGTGCGACCGGCTGGCCAGGGCGCTCGCCCCGATCCGCGACGTGAGCAGAGATGACCCGTCCGGCAACCTGCCCGACGCGGTGCGGCTGCTCGACCTGCTCGGGCTGCGCGCCGCGTCCGGCCGCGAGCTGGCCTCCCGGTGGCGCGCCCGCGGGTCCACGGAAGCGGTGATCGGGGTCGGCCCCGACGGCCCGTTCTCGGTCGATCTCCGGCTCGACGGCCCCCACGGGCTGATCGCGGGCACGACGGGGGCGGGCAAGTCCGAGCTGCTGCAGACGCTGATCTCCACGCTGGCCGTCGCCAACCGTCCCGACCAGCTCACCTTCGTGCTGATCGACTACAAGGGCGGCGCCGCGTTCAAGGAGTGCGTCCGGTTGCCGCACACGGTCGGCATGGTCACCGACCTCGACGGCCACCTCACCCAGCGGGCCCTCGACTCGCTGGCGGCGGAGATCCGGCGGCGGGAGCGGCTGCTGCTCGCCGCCGGAGCCAAGGACATCGACGACTACACCGGCGGCCCGTTACCGCGCCTGGTGTTGATCATCGACGAGTTCGCGGCGCTGGTGGCTGAGCTCCCCGACTTCGTCACCGGCCTCGTCGACATCGCCCGCAGGGGCCGTTCGCTGGGCATCCACCTCATCCTGGCCACCCAGCGTCCCGCCGGAGTGGTGACGGCCGACATCCAGGCCAACACCTCGCTCCGCATCGCGCTCAGGGTCACCGAGACCAACGAGTCGACGGACGTCATCGACCTGCCGGACGCGGCGCACATCGCCAAGTCCACGCCCGGGCGGTGCTACGTCAGGTCCGGTGTGGGCGCGGCCACCGCCGTCCAGACGGCCCGGGTGGGGGGCCGCGCCCCGGTGTCCACCTCGCTCGGCGGCAGCCCGTCCCGGGCCGGGGAGCTCTCCGGGGGCGGCGCCGCGGGGGCGGCCGGGCGCGTACGGGTGGTCGACGTCGACTGGCGGTCACTCGGACGGTCACTCCCCGCGCCTCCGCAACCCTCGGAAGAGTCGACCGTCACCGACCTCACCATCCTCGCCGACGCCCTCATCGAGGCCGCCGACCTGGCCGGAGTCCCCGAGCAGCCGAGCCCCTGGCTCGACCCCCTGCCCACCCAGCTCGTCCTTCCGCTCCCTCCGCCCCCGGCGGCAGCCCACCCGGCCCGCGCCGGCGCGTCCAGCCCCTACGCCGTCAACCCGACAGACCTCCACCACGCAGGCGAGCTCGCCGCCCAGCCGCGCGCCACCCATCCCACGGATCTCCATCACGCAGCCGGAGCCACCATCCATCCCCGCACGGCCGATTCCACGGAGTTCGACCACGCTGGCGGGTTCGCCGCCCGGTCCCACTCAGGCGCCGACCCGGCGCGCCTGCGAGGCCAGGCCGGCCACCTACCCACGTCGAACGGCTCGCGCGGTGCTGAGGCGTTCGGGGAGGTGGCGCCGTTGGCGTTCGGGGTGATGGATCGGCCGTGGGCGCAGGATCGCGCGCCGCTCATGCTCGACCTGCCCCGCGGCGGCCACCTGCTCATCGCGGGGGCGGCCCGCAGCGGCAGGTCCACCGCGCTGCGGACGATCGCGGGCGCCATCGCGGCGCACGCCTCCCCTGCCGACGTGCACGTCCACGCGATCGACTGCGGCTCCGGCGCGCTGCTTCCGCTGATGGCGCTGCCCCATTGCGGCGCGGTCGTCACCCGCGACCAGCTCGACCGCGTCGAGCGACTGCTGGCCCGTCTGCGCGCCGAGGTGGGCCGCAGGCAGCAGCTCCTCGCGGAGGCCGGGCACGCCTCGCTGACCGAGTACCGGCAGGCCGGCAACCGCCTCCCCTGGCTGGTGCTGATGCTCGACCGCTGGGAGGGCTACGTCGCGGCCTTCGAAGGCTACGACTACGGCCGTCTCACCGAGGCCCTCCTGCAACTCCTGCGCGAGGGCCCGGCGGTGGGGCTGCGCGCGGTGGTCACCGGCGACCGGTCCTGCCTGCTGGGGCAGGTGTCGACCGTCTTCGACGACCGTCTGATCCTCCGCCTGGCCGACTCGTCCGACTACGGCCTGGCCAACTTCCCGCTCAAGGAGCTGCCGTCGTTCATGCCGCCCGGGCGCGCCCTCTCGATGGGCGAGCACGGCATCGTCGAGAGCCAGATCGCCCTCCTCGCCGACGACCCCTCCGGCCCGGCTCAGGTGGCCGCACTCCAGTCCCTGGCCCGCGCGGCGGGCGGCGCTACGGGCCACAGATCGTCCGGAGGCGTCGCCCCGATCACCTGGCGCTGGCAAGGCACCCCGCCGCTCAGGGTCGACGCCCTCCCCACGCGCATCACCGCCCCCCAGGCCCTCGCCCTGAAGCCCGGATTCGTTCCGCCCTCGCCGCTCTGGGCGCTGGTCGGCGCGGGCGGTGACGCGCTGACGCCGATGGGGTTCGACCTGCTCGCGCAGGGGCCGGGCGCGGTGATCGCCGGTCCGGCGAGATCGGGGCGGTCGTCGGCGCTGCTCACCGCCGCGATGTCACTGATCTCCCAAGGGACACCGGTCGTCGCCGTGGCCCCCAGACGCAGCCCGTTGCGGCACCTGGAGGGCGCGCTCGCCGTGCTCGACGGCAACGACACCGGGCTGTCGGAGCTCGTCGCCGGACAGGACCGTTACGTGGTGCTCGTGGACGACGCCGAGCTCATCAACCCCGACACGCCGCTCGGGCAGGCGTTGGAGGAGGTGCTCCGGTCAGGAAGGGACGGCGAGCACGGGCTGATCATCGCGGGGGCCACCGGTGATCTGGCTACGGCCTACCGGGGGTTCGTGGCTGAGGCGCGCAAGTCGCGCACGGGGTTGCTCCTGTCCGTGCAGAGCCCCGCCGACGGCGACCTCTTCACCGTACGACTGCCGCGCGGCTCGGTCGGCGGCCCGCCGGGGCGCGGCCTGCTCATCACGACAGGCACCATGACCCCCCTGCAGACCGCCCTCCCGGACCCGGTTGTCCCACCTGCCCGGCTTGGGGAGACGGGAGGGTAGTCGTCGCCGCTTCCTGGGCCAGGCGCGTACGGCCACCCAGGCCAGGAGCCGCCACGTCCTGGCGCGCGTCGGGTGGTAAGCGGGTCAGGGCGAGCGAGTCGGGCGGCGGTGGCCTGGCGCGGGGGTGGGCCGGTAGTGGTGGCCTGGCGTTGGGTCGGGACGGGTCAGGGCGAGTCGGGTGGCGGTGGCCTGGCGTGGGGGTGAGGGTGGTCAGGTGTGGGTGAGCCGGGGGCGTGTGGTCAGCCGATGTGGCCGTTGACCACGCCGTCCAGCGGGCCGGTCCAGACGTCGTCCTCTTCCTTCAGCCAGGAGAACATCTCGCTGGTGCGCTCCTCGTTGCCCCCGTGGCCGCCGCCGTGCGGCACGACGGGGACGCCCATGCCCCCCGCGGCGTTGCCTGTCCGGACGGTCGAGGCGCCTTGCGCCGGTGCGGCGACGGCCCCGCTCACGCCGGTGGTTCCGCCTGACGACGTCCCGTTGGACGTCCCATTGGTGGATGAGTGTGAGGTCGGCGACGCGGTGGGGGACGGCGAGCCGTCGTGCGTCGGCGTGTTGAAGTCGGACAGGTTGGTCGAGCGAGAGTCGTTGCCGTTCGGCGAGTCGCCCACGCCGGTCCGGGACGGGTCGGGGATGTTGGGTGCGCTCGCGGTGGAGGTGTCGGCCCCCGTTCGATCGCCGACGCGCGAACCGTCGATGCCCGCGCCGTTTCCGACGCCGCCCGTGCCCGTGCCGTTCTGGCCGGTTCCGTCCGCGCCTGTGCCATCGCGGCCGGTGCCGTCTCCACCGGTGCCGTCCAGGCCGGTGTCGCCGCCCGGGAACTCGGGCCGGTCAAGGCCGCCGCCGTCCGGGGAGTCTGGGCCGTTCAGGTCGAGGTCGCCGTTGCCGCCGGGGTTGTACGGATGCTGCTTCAGCAGATCACGGGGGTCGAAGTTGTCCTTCGTGTCCTTCGGGTCCGGCGGGGAGGGGTCCTTGATGTCCGGCAGGTTCTTTTGGACGGAGTCGGGGAACTGCACGTAGATGTGATAGAGGTCGTTGGTCAGGGCCCGCAGGTGCTGGCCCGCCAGCTCATCCTGCGACCCCGTCTCCCATCCCTTGTCGATCGTCTTGTAGGCGCCCCAGGCGGAGTCGTCCCAGGTGATCGGCTTGCCGAACACGTTGGTCGGTTGGTCGCTCCAAGCGAACATCGTGTTCTCCACGAAGTCCTGGTGCTCGCGGATCTTGTCGGCCAGCTGGTTCAGGGGCTTGCCCATGCGCTGAAGCCCGTCCGACAGGTTGCGGACGGTCTCGTGGAGGAGCTTGAGGGCCTTCTGCGCCTTGACGGAGGAGTCGCCCTCCCAGATCTTGGCCAGCTCCCCGCTGACCTCGTCGATGGCGTCGAGGGTCGTGGCCAGCCTGGTGGCGGCGTCCTGGTAAGCGCTGGCAGCGGTATCCGCGCCCTTGGGATCGAGCGACATGATGAAGTCCTTGATCTCGGCGACGCTCCTGCCGTCGTCGTCGAGGTCGAACTTGTCACACTGCGGCTTGATCCAATGCGTCTTCTTCGTGTCGCCCATGGTGCGGTCTACAAGTCCTTGCCGAGGTTGGCGATGTCGGTAGCGTCAAGGGTGCCTCCGCCGCCGCGTACCAGCCCGGCGGCGATACGGAGCTTCTCGTTGGCCTGCTCGTAGATCGTCGTGAGCTCATCGAGGCCCCGCTGCAGGGTGCCGGAGAAGACGTGACCGCCGTCCCAGCGGTCCATGTCCCGGAAGAGGTAGTCGAGGGCGCTGAGATCCCCGTGGAGCCGCAGGTCCATCAGGGAGCCCTTCTTCTGCCCGGTGAGGTCGGCCAGCTCTTCCTCAAGCCGCTTGGCGAGCTGGTCGAACCGGTCCTTGGGATTGTCCGGGTACTTGACATCGTCCCTGGACGGATCCAGTCCCGGCCACTTCTGCTCGCAATGCTGGTGGTCCTTGGTGGCCATGGCGCCTCCCCGCGTGCTTGATCGCAAGCCTACTCGGCTTACCACGATGCAGTACAGAAGTTGACATATCCCTCAACAGGCTCATGCGTACCATACTCCGGGGAGCCTGATCGAAATGGAGTGGGATGCAGACTCGGAAGGACCTCTACCAGGCGCACCGCCTGATGACGCAGCGTCTTGGCATGGCTCTGCTCCAGGCCGAACCTGACGTTCCCGAGTCGCCCATGCGCCGCCAGAACGTGGCGGTGTTCTGCGGGCTGATCGTGGCCGTTCTCGTGGCCGCGGGCTTCGGCATCTGGGGGCTGCTCAAACCCGGCAACTCGACCAAGCTGACCGACCCCGGCCAGTTGCTGGTCGAGGAGGAGACCGGGGCCAAGTACGTCTTCAGCCAGCAGGAGAACAAGATGATGCCGGTGGCCAACTACGCCTCCGCGCGCCTGCTGCTCGACACCTCTGACGTCAAGGTGCGGAACGTGTCGGCGGCCTCCCTGGCCAAGTACGCCCGCGGGCCGCTGGTGGGGATCCCCGGCGCCCCCGACTCCCTGCCGTCCAAGGACAAGCTGGTCAAGGGCCCGTGGTCGGCCTGCGTGGGCGAGACGACCGACACGTCCGGGACCCGCAAGCCGTTCGTCACCCTGGTGGGCGGCACCGACGTCGGCGGCACGCCGGTCGGGAACGGCGCGATGGTCGTCGTCGACGACCAGCAGCAGGGCTGGGTGATCTGGGCCGACCAGAGGATGAAGGTCGGCCCCGAGGGCATCAACGCGCTCGGCGCCACCGCGCCCAGGAAGGTGCCGGCCCCCTGGATCACCGCCATTCCTGTCGGACCGGACTTCCGCGTCCGGGCCATCCCGAACCGCGGCAAAGCGGTTCGCGGGCCGACCGGCCGTGCCGCGCGTGTCGGCCAGATCTTCAGGGTGCCCGGCATGGCCGGCAGCGCCGACCGGTGGTACGTGCTCGCCGAGGACGGCCTGGCGCCGATCTCGCTGACGCAGGCGACGCTCCTGCGTAACGATCCCGCCAGCAAGAAGGCGTACGGCTCGAGGCCGGTCGAGCCGATCACGATCGACGCCGCGACGGCCAACGCGAAGCCGTCCAAGCAGCAGTTCATGGGCGGCGGACTGCCGCAGACGATGCCCGCGGTGACCACGCCGTCGGCCGGCGCCCCGCTGTGCGCGGTCTACTCCGACACCCAGTCGGGCTCGGCGAGGGCCAGGATCACCAGCGGCGCCAGGATCGGCATCCCGGTGCCGCGGACGATCGGCAGCCCGGACCACTTCGACCAGGTTCTGCTGCCGCCGGGCGGGGCCGCGGTCGCGGGGCTGCTGCCCAACGACGGCCAGGTGTCGGCCATCAACACCTACTACCTGATCAACGACCAGAGCCGCATGTTCCAGCTCCAGTCGGCGGCCCAGCTGGAGACGTTCGGATACGACGCCTCGGCCGTGGCGCCGCTCCCGGCCCACCTGCTGCACATGATCCCCGCGGGGCCCCGATTCGATCCGGCCGCCGCACGCACACCGGTCAAGATCAACCAATGACCCCATACCTCACATCAGCCACAAAACGGGCTAGACGCCACTTAGGGCGCGGTTATACATTGCAACTTTCATCAGATTTATGGTGAGGGGGCAAGCGCACATGGGGGATGGCGCTCAGGGAGAGGCCGCCTGGTGGTCAGATGACCTACGCAAGGCGATGCGGATCTGCGCGGACCAGCTCGACGAGATCAACAACATGCAGCGCATCTTCGCCCCCGCCGAGCTCAGCAAGCGCGACTTCGGTGCCGCCCCAGGAGCCAATGCGCTGGCGGACGCCTACGTGGACGACCTGCCCGACGGCCGTTACCCGTCGCTGATGGCGTACCTGCGCGATCTCAGCGACGCTTTCATGTACATCAGCGCGGCCCTCGGCGGCACCGAGCGCACCTACCGGACGGCGAACCAGGGGAGCACCATCAAGGAGAACGGGTGAGCCAGGGCAGCCAGGGCAGCCTCAACCCGCTCGACTGGGACTGGAACCCCCTCGGCTGGGGCTGGGACTTCAACCCGTCGCAGGTCCTCAACCTTCAGCCGCTGAAGGACACGATCATGGCGATAGCGCGCGCGATCCCGCACATGTTCGACGGCAACAGTGAACTGCGCCTCAGAGCGGCGGCCAACGCGCACCGCGACCTCGGCACGGCCCTGGGCAAGCTGCACGACGCCATCAACCCCCATGTCTCCACAGTGCTGAAGGACTGGCACGGCTCGGCGGGAGACGAGTTCCGCCACGCCTGGCAGAGGGTGGTCGCCCCCGGCACCCGTGAGAAGCTGCAGAAGAGCTGCGAGGGCGTCGTGAAGGTGCTGGAAGCGGTGCTGGACTCGACCAACCTCACGAAGATCGCCATCATCGAGTTCGTCAGGACCTCGCTGATCTGGGTCGGGCTCTTCTACGTCATGCGGATGGCCGCCAACTACTGGGCCGCCCTCATCGCCTACCTTCGGGCCACAAAGATCGTCATGGCGACGGTCGCTCTGCTGAAGCGGCTCGGGGCCCTCTTCCACACGCTCGGCGAGCTGCTCAAGGCCGTTCCGCTCGTGGGCAGGCTGAGGTTCGGCGGGAAGCTCGGCTCCATCGGCGCGGTGATAAAGCAGGCGGCGCTGCGGCCCTTCAACTACGAGGCGATCTCCAAGCTCGCGGACCCCAAGGTCACCACGTTCGCCAAGTACGCCAGGAGCTCGGCGTACGTCTACGGAGGTGTCATCGCGACGCAGATGCTCGGGCAGGGCTTGCAGGGCGAGAGCATCTTCAACCTCAGCCCGCTGACGTTCACGCAGGCGGCCCGGATCACCACCGGCGCCAACCTGGTCGCGACGTTCATGCCGATCGCCGGCGTGGGCACCAAGGGCCTGTTCCAGGGCGGCACCGCGGCCTCGTTCACGGCGACGCTGACGAAGACGGGCGCCGCGGTCGGCGAGTCCGGCATGTCGTTCGGCGGCTTCGTCGCCCTCCGCAACTGGGCCATCGGCAAGGTCGGCACGCCGGCGTGGCTCAAGAGGTTCAGCCCCGACATGCAGAAGCAGTTGCTGGGCCTCGCGCCGACCGCCGCTTTCCGGGTGTGGCGCTCGCTGAACGCCCCCGAGTCGTACGAACTGCCCGAGTGGGACAGGCCGGTCCCGGCCGGCTCTCCGACCTACCACCAGCCGCCGCCACCGGCGCAGTGGTCGGTGAACGAGGGGTCCCTCTGGGACGTCGCGGCGAAGGTGTACGGCGACGGCTCCCGCTGGCAGGAGATCTACGACGCCAACCGCGACGTCATCGGCCCGGACCCCAGCGTGATCAGAGTGGGCCAGAAGCTCAAGATCCCGAAGCCCTGATCATCGTCGTCCGGGCCGGCCCTCGTGCGCTTGGGGGCCGGCACACCGTTGCGTGCGCGGCTCGGGCAGCGCGCTGCGTGTGGAACGCGCCTCTCCGCGCGGACGTGGCAGACGGGGCCGGCTCCGCGCGCACGAGGCCGGCCCTGGAAAGCGGGCGCTGTCAGGCCTCGGCCGTCGCGCCCGGCAGCTGCATGCCGGCGGGCATGCCGTCCTTGTCCATGCCGATGCTCTTGTTGATGAGCGCCCCGGTCTTCTTGTCGTTGCCGAGCCCGAGGCTGTTGAACATGGGCACTGCCTTCATGTCCTGGAATTTCATCTGCTGCTTCATGCTCAGCATTTGGACGCCCTGATAGACCCCGGCGACCGTCATGAGGGCAAACCCCAGCTTTCTGATGATCGGCCCCCACTTTTTCCACAGGCCGGTCATCCCCTCGTTGGCCGCGGCCTCGGTGGCGAGCCAGGTGCCAGGATTAAACTTACCGATTCCGATGAGGACCGCCCACCCAATCATCGCCCCGGTCACGGCGAGTACCCCATTACGGAGGTCGTCGTAAAGATCAGCGCTGGAGCAGAGCGTATCCCCGACCCCGTCGCGGTGGGTGCCGCTCTTTCCCGTCTCCTCGACGAACTGGTCCATCAGCGGCTTGATGAGGGTCTTGTAAAGCTCTCCATCATAGTGGGCGTCCTCTTCCAGGCGCTTGGCCAGGTCGAGGACCGACTGCCGGAGCTCGTCCAGTTCCTTGGTCTGGCCGCCGCTTTTCTCGGTCTTCCATTCACGCCCGCATGCGCGCATCTTGTCCGCATCTCCGGCTATCACGAAGATGGACATGGCGATGGTGACGGCTATCGGCCGCTTGATGATAGCTGCGCAGGCGAGGCAGATCGATCCCGCGACGATGAAGGTGTTCCCTGCGCCGAAACCGAATTCCATGTCAGATGCCTTCGTGCCGGAGAACGGCCGGCGTCGCGTCCTCGCCGGCGCCCCAGTCGTCCTCGTCCCCGCGCAGCTTGTCGGAGCCGGTGCCTTCCTTCTCCTTGTCGCCGGCCCCGGCCATGGGCGACATCGGCATGAAGGGCATGCCGCCCATCCCGTTCGTGCCGTTCAGGCCGCTCGGCAGCTTCATGTTGGGCGGCGTGCCGCCGGTGGCCGAGCCGCCGTAGCCGGCGCCCGGCCCTCCGGCCGTCGTACGGCCGGGGTCCGTCGTCGTGACGCCCTCGGGAGTGCGGATCTGCGGAGTCTGCAGGTCGGACGGGTTGAGGGAGGAGAGGTCCGTCTTCGTGGGATCCGGCAGGTTGGTCTTGTTCGGATCCAGCCCTGACATGTCCGGCTGCTTCAGGTCGGGAGTCTTGAGATTGGGATCGTCGATCTTGGGGTTATTGAGATCCGGCTGCTTCAGGTCGGGAGTCTTGAGATTGGGATCGTTGAGCCTGGGGTCGTTGAGCCTGGGGTCGTTGAGGTTCGGGTTGTTGAGGTTCGGGTCCTTGAGATCCGGGGTGTTGAGGTTCGGGTCCTTGAGATCCGGCGTGTTGAGGTTCGGGTTGTTGAGGTTCGGGTCCTTGAGATCCGGGGTGTTGAGGTTCGGGTTGCCGAGATTGGGATTACCGAGGCCGGCGGGAATCGTCGGCGTGTTCTTGCCGAGACCGAGCTTGTCGATGCCGGAGCCGGAGTCGTCGTCCGCCTTGGTGTACTTGTCGTCGGCGACCTTCAGCGCGTCGCGCCAGGACTCCAGCACCTCGCGGGCCACTTTCAGCGTCTCGATGTGCTGCGCCCGCGCCTGGCTATGGGCGGTGTCGCAGTTGCGGCCCGACACGCCGTAACTGCGACCCAGGTCGATGCCGTCCGTTCTCTTCGCGAGCCCGCCGACGTTCTCGGAGTCACCCGTGAGCGTCTTGCTGTTGGATTCGAGCTTGCCCTTCTTGAACTTCACACCGGACGTCGCCCCGGGCAGGTCGCCCAGCGAGAACGTCGAACCCTGATCTCCCATGTGCCCAAACCTCTTTACTGCCGGCGGAACCTGATCAGCCGATACGAGGGTCGGTCACCTGGTGCGGTGACGCCCAGACGTCTCGTTCTTCCGAAAGGTCCGTCCCATGTTCCACGCCCTCCTCCGAGCCGGCTCCGGCTCCGCCCATCGCACCGAGCGGGAGCATCCCCGTGCCCGCGGTCGCGGGCATCCCCGAGACCGACGCGCCGCCCATGGGGCCCGCCGCGAACCCTCCGGGAGCGCCGAGCACCGACGGCACGCCCGGCGTGAGGCCGGTCGTCGCCGGGATGGTCGTGGTCGGAATGGTGGTGGTGGGGATGGAGGTGGTGGTGAACGGCGTGGTCGTCGGCTGGTGCGGCGAGAAGTTCGCGACCTCGGTCTGCCGCGGATCGTCCTTGCCGATCACAGAGGGGACGGTGCTGCCCGTGTCGCGGCCTCTGTCGGACCCGTTCTGCTGATCCTGGGTGTTGCCCGTGTTCTGGTTCGTACCGTCTGCGGGCGTGTGGTCCGAGCCGGTTCCGTCCTGGCCCTTGCCGTCCTGGCCGTCCGTACCCGGCCGGTCGGAGCCGGTGCCGTCCGAACCGCGCCCGTCCGATCCGGTGCTGTCGGAGCCGCGCCCGTCGGGGTTCTTGTCGCCTCCCGAGGGCGTGCTGTCGCGGTCGGAGCCCGAGCCATGCCCTGTGGTGCCGTGCCCGCCCGACGAACCGCCGTCGCGCGTGCTCCTCTCATAGGGCGTCGGGTTGTTCGAGCCGCCGCGGGACGAGTCCTTGTCCGACGAGATGGCGTCGTAGTTCACCGGCTTGCCCTTGGGGCTGCCTTCCCCGGGGATGCCGACGGGGGGCAGCTCGTAGGACACGTCGCCCGGAACGTTGTTCTGGAACAGCTCGGCGATGCGCTCGTTGAGCTTCTTCATCACCTTCTGCGCCTGGGCGTCCTCCGCGGAGGCCTTCGCCTTCTTCGCGGCCGCCTTGGTCTCGGGGCTGTTCTCGATGTCGTCGCCGAAATCGACGGAGATCCCCTTGACCTCCTCGAGGGCCTTGCGCAGTTCCTCGCTGTAGAGCCTGAGGGCGCCGTCCATCAGCTTCATCTTCGAGGCCAGCTCGGTGCCGCTGGCATGCATCATCTGCATGGCCTTCTGCACTTTGGCGGCCGTGGGGCCCTTCCAGTCCTTGGCAAGCCTGCTGGCGTGCTTCTCCAAGGCGCCGACGGCCAGGTCGATCGTGCCCGCCACATTCAGATAGGCGAAGCCCGCATCGTCGATCTCAGTCGGCTTGGTGTTGGCGAGCATCTGCTCGATTTCCTTCTTCGAGGCCTTGACCTCCGCGCCCTGGGGCAGCGCCTCGAAGGAGTAGATGACGACGACCTTGCGCTTGTCACCCACGATGACCTTCCTCAGGCCTCACGGCCACCCTCGTTGTCCGCGCTCTTCCTGGCGTACTCGTCGGCGTTGGCCTCGATCGCCCGAACGATCCTGTCGTACATCTCGACCCACTCGGTGTACACCTGGAGAAACTTCGTCCCAGCACTGTTCGCACCGACGGTGTCGCAGTACGCCTTCGCGTCGTTCCACGTGCCTACCTGCGCCTCGGTCAGCTGACAGTGGTCCGCGAGGCTCTTCGTCGACCCGGTCGTGTAGCCCTCCGCCGACCCAGGGCCGTTGAAACCGGACGTATAAGACTTCAGCTCGTTCGCGATCGACCTCATCATCTTGACCGAGTACTCCACGGTCACGTCGCCGTCGAGCCCGGGCCAGTCAGTGATGATGGGCAGAGGATCCGGACCGTACATTGCATCTTTTTGCGTCATTTCGCCCCGTGACAGACGTGCGTTCGGCCATCGCCGACTGGCGATGGCCGAGTCGGCGAGCAAGACCTAGTGGTTGGGGTCTTCCCACAGTCGGCGGTTGTAGTTCTCCGCCCGCTGGTAGTTCTCGTTGGCGAGGCCGACAGCCTGGGCCGCCTGGTGGAGCTGGTTACCCATCTCCTTCTCCTGGGCGTCCCAGTAGGCACGGTGCTGGTCGAAGAAGGACCTCGCGCCCTTGCCGTCGTCGTCGACCCACTGCTCCTGCAGTTCCCGCTGGATGTCCTTGTAGAGCTGGTCAGTGATCCTGTCGAGCTCGGTCACGACCCTGAGCAGGCCCTCCTGCGCGGCCTGCATCTGGCCGAAGTTGACCTTCGTGAAGTCGTGCATACGACCGTCGGACACTGCGATCTCCCTTCAGTACGGCTAGCTTGCTGCGGCCTAGGCCTTCACGTTGATGAGGTCGTCGACCCGGTTCGTGTTGGCACCGACACCACTGAGGCCGATGTTGTGCGAGTCGGCCTCCGCCGCGCTGTAGATCCCGGCACCCACGTTCAGGTTGTCGTAGATCTTCTCGAGGTCCTTGATGATGTTGTTGCAGATCATGTCCCAGGAGTCCATGTGCTGCTTGTACTTCCCGGCCGCAGTGCCTTCCCAGCCGGAGGCCACGCCGGAGGCGGTGAGCTCCTGCACGGTGGTGGCGACCCCCTTCCGCAGGCCTTCGATGTTCCGGGCGGCGGTCTCTACGTACCGGGCCGCGGTCTGGAGCTGCGCTGGACTGGCGCCAAAGAGTGACACAGAGATTCCTCCTGCGATTGCTGAGCCTGTGCTTCCCCCTCGTCAGGCTCACGGGCAGACGGAGGGCAAGATTCGCACAAAACCCATCAAAGGACACGGTAGCTATCAGACGCAACACGACTTACACATGCACAGATAACAGATCAATAACGGCAAGATCGCATCCCGGTAAATGCGCAGGTGGATGCGCTATCACGGTCTTACGGGGATTGTGGAATCTCTGTTAACAAGAAGTAGCGGTTTGCCCTCTACCGGCATGTTCACCCATGGTTGGTCTAGCGTCTCTGATCACCGAGGGGGCGGAGGGGATCCCGATGAACCAGCAGCCGGACGTCGAGAGCTTGCTCAACTGGGGGCAGGTCAGCGCGTCCCCTTCGGGTGCGCCCAGTACGACGTCCACCGAGTTCACCGTCGTGCCGGCCTCCTCAGGACAGCAGAACCCCGCGCCCCGGGAGTCCCACGAGACGCACCGACAGGCCGTCCAGGACGACTCGAAGCCGGACGAGCCCACCCAGCTGTCAGAGGTCGTGACGGCGGACGGCCAGAAACTCGACGCGCAGGTCTCCCAGCCTTCCGGCGACAAGGACCCCGCCCCCGACAAGGCCCCCGACAAGGACGACACCGCACCGGACGCCTCAACAAACGACGCCGCTTCGGACGACGGCGAGCCCGGCTTCGTCGACCCGGAGGCCGCGCCGGGCGATCCACAGTGGGAGGCGTCCGACCGCCTGGACGCGGACCCGCAGGACCAGGACGGGAACCCCTCGGACGGGCAACCCAACGATCCCCAGGACCAGTCGCCCGACCAGCCCGGCGACGGCAACGACGACGGCGGCCAGACAGACCCGAGCGACCCGCAGAACCCCGACGGCAACACGGGCGACGACCCGCAGAACCCGGACGGAAACGACGGCAACACCGGCGACGGCGGGGAGACCACGCCCGGGACGCCCGGGGACGACCAGGGCACGCCCGGAGATCACGGTGGGTCCGGGGGCACCGACGACCCGGGGAAGGACCCCTCCGACCCCGGCACGGGCACGCCCGGGACCGGGGATCCAGGGACGACTCCCCCGGGCGACGGCACCGAAAAACCGCCCACCGGAACCGAAAAGCCCGACGACGGCAAAAAGCCCGACGATGACAAGAAGCCTGACGACGAGAAGAAGCCCGACGGGTCCGACTCGCCATCGCCGGACATCCCCGGCGGCGGTGGTGGCGGCGACGGACCGGGCGGCGGCGGGGGCAAGGACGACACAGGCAAAGACGGCAAGGGGAAAGACGGCACAGGCAAAGACGACAAGGGCAAGGACGGTTCGGGGAAGGACGGCCGCGACGGTACCGGTGGCGACGGCGGCTCGGACAAAAAGGACAAGAAGTCAGACAAAGAAGACATAGACAACGTCGCCTACATCATCATCAACAAGGCCTCGCCTCACATGCGCAAGGCCTTCGATGCCGCCAACGGGAACCACGCGAACCCTCTCGTCTTCGGCGTCGCCGGCCTTCCCATGGGCCTGGGACATGAAAAGATCAGGAGCGCTGCCGCCGGATACTTCGAGGGTGGCGGCCTCCTGTTCAACCGCATGAACGACGCACTGAAGAAGACCTCTGCCGTCTGGCAGGAAGCGGACGACAACAGCACGTCACGGGGATGACTTGATGGATGTAAGCACCTGGGTGATCTTCCCCAGCGCGATCGCCACCGCCGGTTTCGCGTCCGCCATGATCCCGGGGGTGGCGTCCAAGGCCATCCCCGTCAGCATCGGCACGCTGTGGAACAGCCCCGAAGGGCAGTCGAGGCTCGCCGACAACTATGGGAGCGCCGCGAAGCACCTGGAAGAGTGCTCCAAGGCGCTGGGCAGCACGAAGAAGTCCGGCTCGCCGAAGGAGTGGGACGCCAACGACAGAGACGCCTTCGACCAGACCGTGTCCGACCTCATCGAACAGGTCGACAAAGCCAAGGACGTCGCGCATGGCGCCTGCCAGACCATGAACCACTCATCAACGGCGTCACACGGCTGTGCCTACTTCTGCCTGACGGCGGCCGGGGTCATGTTCGCCGCGGCCCGCGCCGCCCTCGTGGTGACCGCTACTACCGGACCGCTGGGAGCCGCCTCGGCCCAACTGGCGGCGCAGGGGGTCGCGACGAGGGTGCTCGCCACGGTGGGCGAAGTGCTGAAGAAACAGCGCATCCTGGGCTCCGCGGCGGCCGTCATCCTGCTCGTCGGCGCCGGCTGGCACGAGATGCAGCGGCAGACTCTCAATGACCAGGTCCTGAATCCGGCGGGCGGCAAGCCCGACTTCAAGCAGGTGAAGATGGGCTGGGCCGACGAGCCGCCCAAGCAGAAGAAGTGACCGGGCTCAGAGGTCGAGGCGGCGGCGGATGCGGTCGAGTTCGCCCATGACGTCCTCGAAGGTCCGGTTGTAGGAGGCCTCGGCGCTTCTGACCTGCTCCAGCGCGGCTTCCGGGTCGTTGATGAACTTCATCGGGTTGTCCTCTTCCCCGAAGACCTCGCCCATCGCCTCGCTGACCTGCTTCTGCAGGTCAGCGGCGGCCTCCCGGACGACCTCTTTGATCATCTCGGCCAGCTCGCCGGAGCTCAGGCGCATCGCCTTGGGGTGCAGCTCAAGCTCGTGCAGCCCCTCAGCGGAGTACTCCACCACGACCAGCCCGTCTTCGTCCTGGGCCCGGCCGACGAGGTCGGCCATGGTCTTCTGCAGCTCCTCCATCTGGGCGAACTGCCCATCGGCGGTCTTGAGAAGCTTGTCAATATCGATGTTCGCGAAGTCCCCGAACTCCTGCATCGGACGCTCCATCCTGGAGGAACAAACGTCCAGAAACGTAGCGCCCCAGACGCTTTACCGCAATCAGCGCACCAACCTCATGAGCCACAGGAGACATCACTCCGGGATCTTGAGGTCCAGTCCCTCTCTGAGGACGGCGGGGTTGGGACCGATGAGATCGCGGTTGGCCTTGTAGATGTCCTGCCAGCGGTTGCCGTCGCCGTAGGCCTGCTCCGCGATCTCCCACAGGCTGGAGCCGCCACGGACGCGCCGGAGCCCCCCGTTCTCCAGGGTCGGCCCGTTCTGGCCAGGCTTGTCGCTGCCCTTGGACCCGCCGTTCCCCGGGTCGACCGGTGAGGCGTCCCTGAAGAACTCCTCGCCGCCGTCCGGGAGCTCGCCCGGCCGGTCGGGCTTGTGGAACGAGGGCAGGTCGTTGGTCTTGAACCTGGCCTTGTCGAAGTCGACCGCCACCTTGCCGCTGGGGGCCACGACCTTGAGCTGACGCATCTTCCTGATCTCCATGAAGATGGTCTTGGCCGCGGACGCGAGCATGAGGCTCAGCTGCCCCACCATCAGCGCGGTCCCGCTGAGGGCCAGCTTGCCGATCTTCGCCTCCTGCAGGGTGGCGAAGATGCGCAGCTGCGGGAACCTCTTGGCGATCAGAGTGGCGATGAGCGTTCCGAGGAGCGCTCCTCCGAGGTACATGATCTCCGTCCAGAACCTGCGGATGGTGCCGCCGATCTCGTCCAGCACGCCGCCGATGTCGGCGAAGACGTGGCGCAGCTTCGCCGCCTCCGCGGAGAAGCGCCCCACCGCCCCTTCGGCGGCCTCCTGGTCCAGCCCCTTCCAGTTCTTCCGCAGCGAGTTCTGGATGTTGGGCATGACGGCCTTCAGACCGTCGTCGAGAACCATGTTCATCGCGCCCCAGTTGGTCGCGGCCTGGGCGATCCCCCTCTCGTTCGCCCAGGCCGTCGCGGCCAGCAGCCCCGCGGGGATGAGGTACATCGAATAGCGGCCCAGGAGCCGAATCATCCGCAGCCCGGCGGGCGGGCCGCCCGGCCCTGGCGGTAGCGCCTTCGGCAGCAGCACCCTTCCCGGCGCGGACGTCCCCGTGTCGAGCCGCGTGAACGTGTAGGTCGTCTCCGACATTTACGCCTACCCCTGTTCCTCGTACCTGACGATGCCCTTGTCCTCGGCCACCCGCCAGTTCTTGGCGGCCAGTTTGAGCAGGTCCTGCCAGCTGTCGATGACCTCGATGGCCTCGTTCAGCAGTTCCAGCGCCATCAACTGGGTCTCGTGGTAGGTGTGCGCGAGCACGCGGTTGCCCACCGGCGCGAATCCCGGGTCGGGGATGTCGGTGTCGGGAATCGCGTCGCGCAGGCCGGTGAAGATGGGCCGCAGGTCGTTCTTGATCCGCTCGGCCGAATGCTCGATACCCGTCGAATACGCGAGGTTGTCGCGGCTCATAGTCCCCCCTCAAACAGCCACCACGCCGCGACTCAACCTAAGACACCAAATGACCGTAATCAGGGGTATTACGGGTTGTTTCACAAGATCGCCCAAGGCCGTTCGTCCTCCGTTAACCAAGATCTCCTTGGCTGCACGGTGGACAGCCAGCGGCCGTACGAGCCGCCGGAGCCCATCGACCCCGAAGGGACACGCCTTCCGATGACCGACTTCCGACCCGACGACCTCCTCCCGGAGAACCTCGAGCGCATGGCCAGGGAGAGCGAGCAGTCGATCCGCCGCCTCACCGAGATGAGCGACGAACTGGGAGCGATCACGGGTACGGGCGAGAGCGCCGACCAGCAGGTCAGAGCCCTGGTCGACAACGCCGGCGGGATTCAGTGGATCACCATCGACCCGCGCGCCATGCGCATGGGCAGCGAGGAGCTGGCCGACCACGTCACCGCGGCCGTGCGCGCCGCTCAGGCGGACGCCCAGCGCCAGGGCGAGGAGATGCTGGCGAACGCGCTCGGCAGCGACGCCGCGCGCTTCCCCCTTGACCTGGACGCCCTGCAGCGGCAGGTCAACGACATCCAGGAGTCGTTCACCATGTCGATCGAGAACAGCCTGGCGTCCATCGACCGGCTGACCCGCCGCTCGGAGTGGTAGCGGCTCAGCCGGACAGCCCGCGCACCCAGGTGTAGACCTCGAGGACGCCGAGCGCGAGCGGGAACAGCGCGGCGATCAGCATCAGGTCGACGATGTCCCCGGCACGCCCCCAGAACGGGGACGGCTTGCCCGACGGCAGCCACACGCCGAGCCCCATCGCGATCAGCCCCGCCCACAGCAGCCCGATCACCAGGACGGCGGCCATCACACCGCCGCGCCCGGCGCTCAACGAGATCGCCAGCATGACCAGGCCCGCCACCCCGGAGAGGATCAGCCACAGCCGCTGTCCCACTCCCTTGAACACGCGGCCACGCATGATGATCGTCAGCGCCAGGGTGACGCTCATGACCCTGGCGATCCAGCCGCCGTCGAGCACCAGGAAGACCTGCGTGACGGCGACGGCCAGCGCGACCCCCGCGATCATGCCGGTCACGTAGTTCCTGGCCTGGAGCGTGCGTTCCTTGATCGCCGGGGCGTCCACCAGTTGGTTGTCGACGCGGAGTTCCTCGGCGGTGGTGGGCATCGCGGGCATCGGCACGCGCGCGATGCGGAACGCGAGCGTGGGGATCAGCGGGCTCAGGGCCAGCAGGATGGTGGCGGTGACGGCCGCCACTCCCGCGGCGGGCAGCGCGAAGACCATGACGACGGCCGCGCCCGCCACCCCCGCCACGGAGGCGATGGCCGTACCGAGAAAGCCCACCACGCCGTCGGCGACGAGCATGCCCGCGAACGTGGCGGCCAGCGCGGTGCAGGCCAGCGCGGCCAGCACACTGGGCGCGCCCAGGGAGAACACGCTGCCGTCACCGGCGGGCGCGAGCAGGCCCGCCAGGAAGGCGTACGGCAGGGCCGCGTAGCCGACGGGGACGCCCGCCGAGGAGTCGCCCACGGCCCTGGACATGACGGCCCCGGTGATGATCAGCAGGAGCGCGAGAGCGCCCGCGACGATGGCGGTCACCATCCAGGGCGGTCCCGCCAGCAGCAGCGCCAGCGGGCCCGCGCAGAGCAGCGCGCAGGCGGCGCCCAGGCCCAGCTGGCGGGTGTTGCGCTCGCCCCAGGTGCCGGCGCGCTCCTTGACCCCGGTGGCGACCACGTCCGCGACGTCGTCGTAGAGCGCGGGCGGCAGCGCGGCCTCGCGCGGCCTGAGGTAGAGCACCTCGCCGTCTAGCACGCCCAGCGCCGCCAGGCTCTGCCCGAGGTCGAACGGCGCGCCACCGAGCCTCTGGAGCACCCAGCCCGGCCCCGCGGCGGACTCGCCGCCGACCTCGCCCACGGCGCGCAGCACGCTCGGCAGGACGTGCGGCATCGGGATGTCGACAGGCAGCGCCAGGTCCATCCGCTTGCGCGGCGCCACGATCGTGACGTGGCACAACGGGGGCAGCGGAGCGGCTGACTGAGGCAGGGCGCCCTGCGGTATGGGCCCATGGGTCCCTTGAGCCAGCGACCTCACTGCCGTCCCCCTTGTCCCATCTGCTGCGCGACAGGAAGAACATATCGGGCAGGCAGCAGTTCATGCGCTTCTGGTAAGAAAGTCTTTCAACATCACAGGAGGCAGTTCCAGGGTGAGCATCGTCATCGTGCGGCGCCCCGAGCGCCGGCCCAGTCCCAAGCCGCCCCGCGGCGAGATCCTGCTGGAGTCGCCGCCGGAGATCCCCGAGGTCCAGGGGCAGGGTTTCATGATGGTCCTGACGTACCTGCCGATGGTGGCGGGCGGCGCGGCCATGGCGCTGATGTTCACCTCGAACGGTGGCGGCAACCCCCTCATGTACGTGGCGAGCGGGCTGTTCGCCTTCTCGATGGTCGGCGTGACCATCGGCCAGATGGGGCGCCAGTCGGGCGAGCGCAAGCACCGGCTGAACGGCCTGCGCCGTGACTACTTCCGGTATCTCGCGCAGGCCAGGAAGAGGTCGCGCAGGGCCGCCAAGCAGCAGCGCGAGGCGCTCGAATGGGGCGGCCCCTCACCCGAGTCGCTGTGGTGGGTCGCGATGAGCCCCCGGTTGTGGGAGCGCCGGCCGCGCGACGAGGACTTCAGCACGGTGCGGCTCGGCACCGGCGTGCAGAAGCTGGCCATCCAGCTCGTCCCGCCCGACTCCAAGCCGGTCGAGGACCTCGACGCGCTGTCGGCGGGGGCGCTGCGCAGGTTCGTGCGCGCGCACTCGACCGTCTCCGAGCTTCCCGTGGCCGTGGCCCTCGGCTCATTCGCCCGCATCAAGCTGACCGGCGACCCCACGGCGATGCGCGACCTCGTCCGGGCGATGATCGCCCAGGTGACCGTCTTCCACGCCCCCGACGACATGCGGATCATGGTGTGCGCCGACGACGAGTGGATGCCCCACTGGGACTGGGTCAAGTGGCTGCCCCACGCCCTGCACCCGGACGAGGTGGACGCCGCCGGCCCCGTGCGGCTCATGTGCGACAACCTGGCCGACCTCGACAGGCTGCTCGGGAGCGAGCTCAAGGAGCGGGCGCGGTTCAAGCCCGGTTCCCCCTCCGACTCCCTGCCGTACCACATCCTGATCATCGACGGCGGGCACGTGCCGCACGACTCGCAGCTGGGAATCGACGCCATCCAGGGCGTCACGGTGATCGACCTGTCCGACGCCTCGGGCCCCGTCGACGAGAAGAGCACGCTCAGGCTCGACATCCAGCCCGACGGCTTCCACATGGTCAAGATCGACCACGCCGGCAAGCAGAGCCAGACCCGGCTGGGCGACCCCGACCAGCTCGACTACCTGCGCGCGGAGGGGCTGGCCAGGCAGCTCGCCCCGCTGCGGCTGTCGAGCGGCACGGGCGGGGGCGAGGTGCAGGACGTCCTGTCAGCCAACACCACGCTGACCGACCTGCTCAACGTAGGCGACCCGACCCGGCTCGATCCCACCCAGACCTGGCGTGCCAGGGCGGGACGTAACAAGCTGCGGGTGCCGATCGGGCTCGGCGCCGACGGCCGGATGGTCGACCTCGACATCAAGGAGTCGGCACAGGGCGGCATGGGCCCGCACGGGCTGGTCATCGGCGCGACCGGGTCCGGCAAGAGCGAGCTGCTGCGCACCCTGGTGCTCGGCCTGGCGATCACCCACTCGTCGGAGATCCTCAACTTCGTCCTGGTCGACTTCAAGGGTGGCGCCACCTTCCTCGGGCTGGACACGCTCTCGCACGTCTCCGCCGTCATCACCAACCTCGAGGACGAGCTGCCGCTGGTCGACCGCATGCACGACGCCCTGCACGGCGAGATGGTGCGCCGTCAGGAGCTGCTGCGCGCCGCGGGCAACTACGCCTCGCTGCGTGACTACGAGCGCGCCCGCGAGCAGGGCGCCAACCTGGCGCCGATGCCCACCCTGTTCGTCATCATCGACGAGTTCAGCGAGCTGCTGACGGCCAAGCCCGAGTTCATCGAGCTGTTCGTGATGATCGGCCGCCTGGGCCGCTCGCTCGGCGTCCACCTGCTGCTGGCCTCGCAGCGCCTCGAAGAGGGACGGCTGCGCGGCCTGGACACCCACCTGTCGTACCGGATCGGCCTGCGCACCTTCTCGGCCATGGAGTCGCGGGTGGTGCTGGGTGTCGCCGACGCGTACGAGCTGCCGTCCGCGCCGGGCAACGGCTTCCTCAAGTTCGACACCACGGGCATGACGCGGTTCAAGGCCGCCTACGTCTCCGGCGCGTACCAGGCGGACCCCCGCCAGGCGGCCGACCCCGACGGCGGCCCGTCGATCCACGAGGTGGTGGAGTACACCCCGGCCTTCGCCCCGATCCCGGTCGTGGAGGAGCCGAAGGCGGAGGTCGTGCCCGCCGAGGAGAAGGGGCCGCAGACCAGCCTGCTGGACATCGTCGTGAGCCGGCTGGAGGGTGCGGGCCCCGCCGCGCACCGGATCTGGCTGCCGCCGCTGGCCGAGCCGCCCACCCTCGCCCACCTGCTGCCGCCGCTGTCGGTCACGCCGGATCTCGGCCTGACGACGCCCGGCTGGGCGGGTCGCGGCAAGATGCACGCGGTGGTCGGCATCATCGACCGGCCCTTCGAGCAGCGACGCGACCCGTTCTGGCTGGACCTGTCGGGCGCCGCCGGGCATGTCGGCATGGCCGGCGGCACGCAGAGCGGCAAGAGCACGATGCTCCGTTCGCTGATCACCAGCATGGCGCTCACCCACACGCCGCGTGAGGTGCAGTTCTACTGCCTGGACTTCGGCGGCGGCTCGCTCGGCACCCTGGACGGGCTCCCCCACGTCGGCGGCGTGGCGACCCGGTTGGACGCCGACCGCGTGCGCCGGACCATCGCCGAGATCTCCAGCATCATGCGCGACCGCGAGCGCCTGTTCGGCGAGCTCGGCATCGACTCGTTCGCCTCCTACCGGCGCCAGGTCGCGGAGGGGCAGATCGAGGGCGACGGCTGGGGCGACATCTTCCTGGTGGTCGACGGCTGGCTGACCATCAGGCAGGAGTACGAGGCGCTGGAAGGCGTGATCACCGACCTCGCCGCGCGCGGCCTGGGGTACGGCATCCACGTGGTGGCCGCCACCAACAAGTGGTCCGAGTTCCGGCCCGGCATCCGTGACCTGTTCGGCACGCGCATCGAGCTCAAACTGGGCGACTCCTACGAGTCGGAGATCAACCGCAAGGCGGCGATGGCCGTGCCGGAGGGCATGCCGGGTCGCGGCCTCACCAAGGACGGCATGCACTTCCTGGCGGCGCTGCCGAGGATCGACGGGGTGCAGAACGCCGAGGACCTGGCGGTGGGAGTGCGTGCCCTGGTGCAGGCGGTGCGGGAGGCCTGGAAGGGCCAGGCCGCGCCGGGCGTGCGACTGCTGCCCGCGGTGCTGCCCGCCGCGATGCTGCCAGGACCGGACGCGACGGGCCCGAAGCGGATCCCGATCGGCATCGACGAGGCCACGCTCTCGCCCATGCTGCTCGACTTCGAGGCCGACCCGCACTTCATCGTCGTGGGCGACACGGAGAGCGGCAAGTCCAACCTGCTCAGGGTGATCTCCGAAGGGCTGGTGGCCAGGCAGACGCCGCGCGAGGCCATGCTCATCGTCATCGACTACCGGCGCGCGCTGCTGGACACCGCGGTCACCGAGCACCGGATCGGCTACGCCGCCTCCAGCGCGGCCGCCGCCGAGCTGATCAACAACGCCCGCGGGGCGCTGCTCAAGCGGCTGCCCCCCGCCGACCTCACACCGGACCAGCTCAGGACCCGCAGCTGGTGGCAGGGCTCCGACCTGTACATCATCGTCGACGACTACGACCTGGTCGCCGGCACGACGAACCCGCTGCTGCCCCTGGCCGACCTGATGCCCCAGGCACGTGACATCGGCCTGCACCTGATCGTGGCCCGCCAGATGGGCGGCATCGGGCGAGCCATGTTCGATCCGATCATCACCAAGATGAAGGACCTGGCCAGTCCGGCGGTGATCCTCTCCGGCAGCAAGGACGAGGGTTACCTCTTCGGCAACGTCCGTCCGCATCCGCTGCCGACCGGCCGTGGCTACTACGTCGAGAGGCGGTTCGGCTCCCGTCTGACCCAGACCGCCTTCCTCCCGCCTGCCGAGCCGCCTGCGGATCCGCCCGCCGATCCGCCTGCGGAGCCGGCCTGAGATCACTGGTGGCGGCGCGGAGATCGTCCGTAAGATCACGTATACCCGACCTCGGAGTTCCATCGTGAGTCTTGAGCTACCCGGCGGGGTCCAGCTGGCCCTGGCGCTGACGGGCAACTCCGCGCCCGACTGCACCCCCGAGTCGCTGCTGGGCGCCTGCCGGCGGCTGATCGGCTTCACCGACTCGGTGAACTGGCAGAGCGCCAAGGCGACCGCCGCGGGCGAGCAGCTGAGGGCCGGCAACTCCGGCGGCGCCATCACCGCGATGCGCACGAGCACGGCGGGCGAGGACGGGGCTCCGGCACAGACCAGGGAGATCGTCAGGGCCGCGCTGGCGACCGCGACCGGTCAGGCCTCAGGGAGCTTCCTGATGGCCGCCCTCAAGCTCTCTCTCGCCGCGGCCGCCGTCATCCTGATCCGCAGGCTGTGGGCGGCGGGGTTCTTCGGCGCGGCCGGGAAGGTCATCGCCGAGGCGACCATCAAGGGCATCGGGGCGCTCATCCGGGTCCTGTTGCGTACGACGTACCGGTTGCTGTCCGCCATCTGCCGCTGGCTGTTCGAGCGGGCCGGGGCGCTCCTGGCCAGGCGGCGGGCGGCCCGGCTCGCCAGGCCGCACCTGCCGAAGGGGACGGCCGCGCCGTCCAGGACGGCGCAGCCGCACCTCGGCAAGCCGGCAACGGACCCCGCGGAGGAAGCGGCGGAACAGGCGAGAGCGGTCAAGGCCTGGGAGCAGGCGGCCGCAAAGCGGCGCAGCCAGCCCGGTAAGCCGCCCGGCAAGCAGGGCGGTGAGCCGGGGAACGAGTAGGGAGGCGACGCCTGAGGAGCGTCTCAGGCGTCCGCCGCGGTCTGTTCGATGGTCGCCACGGTGTCGAGCTCGGCCCCCCGGTGGGTCGCCGACATGGTCGTGACGCGGTCCGCGTCGCCCTGGTGCCACTCGGCCAGGTCGGCGCACCTGTCGTACAGCATGCGCAGCACGGCCTTGTCGAGGGCACCGATCGTGGCACCTACCTCGCCGCCGCCCCACCGGTCGCCAAGCGCGGCGAGGTCCTCCCGGAGGAAGGTCGCCTCCCCGGCCACGGCGCGGGCCGCCTCGGAGTGCTCGGACGCCGCGCGTTCGAGGCTCGAATGGGTCACTCTGTTCTCATAATCTTCAATCCCACCAGGTGTCACAAGTAACATCATTACCGTCTTTCCCGACAATGCGCACGGACCGCCAGAAAGGACGACTCTGTGGCAGGCGTCGATCTGAGCCAGAAAGCACTCGAGCAGCTACAGGACTCGGTGAACGGTCGAGCCACCGACATCGTCAAGCTCAAGGACGGCAAGCCCATGGACAAGACGCCGGGCGAGTTCGGCGCCGCGTTCCCCGGGAAGAAGCCCGCCTCCAAGGTCTTCGGCAAGCTCGCCGACTCCGAAGGGCTGGCCTCCGCCGTGGACACCGTGGAACAGAAGGTGTCCGACGAACTGGACGCGGCCAAGCACCGCCTCGACGGCGTGGAACGCGCCCTCGACCAGGTCCGGCGGAACATCCGCACGGCCGACAAGGCTTCCACCGGGAAGGACGAGAAGTGAGCCTGCGTGAGCAGATCGCCGCCCTCACCAACGGCGACAAGTTCACCGCGGTCATGGACAAGGTCGACGGCGACCCGGAGGAGATCAGGCGCATCGCCTCCCGCTGGAACCTCGCCGGATACGACGCCGTGGGCAACATGAACGTCCTGGCGGGCGCGGTCAAGAGGGTGGACGACCACTGGAAGGGCGACTCCGCCGACGCCTTCGTCACCTACATGGGCAAGTACGGCAAGGCCGGCCAGGGGATGAACGACGCGCTGGTGGACTGCGCCGGCAAGCTGAACGACGTCGCGGACGCCCTGGTCAAGGCCAAGACGGACGTCAACAGGATCGGCGACAACCTGCTGCAGCAGGTCGCGGCCGTGCGCACGGCGCACAAGAACGACCCCGACGCCACCCAGGACGATCTCGACAAGGCCATCTCCGGCAAGGTCAGCGCGGCCGCGACGGACGCGCAGCCCGCCGTGGACGCGGTCGAGAGCGTGATGTCCACGTCGCTGTCGAGCATCAACAAGCGCTTCGGCGAGGAGAAGGTGCTCTTCTCCGACATCCCGCCCGCCGGTGACCAGGACTTCGTCCCCGCCCCCGGGCACAAGGTGGAGTGGGTCGCGGTCTCCCCGGCCGAGCTCGAGCGCACCCAGCTCGCCGGAGGCGGCGGTGGTGGCGGGGGCGGCGGGGGCGGGGGCGGCACGAGCGGGTCGAACAGCACCGGCAGTTACGGCTACACGGGCACGTCCTCGGGCGGCACCACGCCGCAGCCGAAGTCCGAGGTCGTCAAGTGGATCAAAGAGGCGATCGACGTCATCAAGTCGCCGGAGATGGCCGCGATCATGCGCAAGCGCGGCATCGACGTGAGCGACCTGGATCCGAACGACCCCAAGGACATCGAGCGGATCTGGACCATCATCTACCACGAGTCGGGCGGCAACCCTAGCGCGATCAACAACTGGGACATCAACGCGCAGAACGGTGTCCCGTCGCAGGGCCTCATGCAGACGATCCCGCCCACGTTCGACGCGAACAGCCTGCCCGGCCACAAGCAGATCCTGGAGCCGGTCGACAACATCATCGCGGGCGTGCTCTACACCTACAGCCGCTACGGCAACCTAGCGAACCATCCGGGCATTTCGTCGCTGGAGAGCGGCGGCGGCTACCGCCCCTACTGACACGACGAGAGGACGTGCCCCGCCCGCGCGGAGCACGTCCTCTCCCTATCCGTCCAGGTTTCCCGGACGGGCTGTCACCCGCAGTTCCCCCAGCCTTCGCTGGTGCTGCCCGAGCCGGCGCTGCCCGCGTACTTCACGCACTTGCCCTTGGCCGGGAGCCTCACCGGCCCGGCGTAGTACTCGAAGTTGCCGCTGTCGGTCTGGCTACCGCCGCCCTGCACCTCCAGGGTGGCGCTGACCGGGGTGGACTTGCCGATGTCCGTGGTCTTGATCGTCACCACGCAGTTCACGCCCGAGCCGCTGTTGTACAGCTGGTAGGTGACGCCTCCGTTGAACGAGCTGGACCGCTGGACGGAGAAGCCGCTGCCGCAGACCTGGGTCGCCGTGTACGGGTTCCTCGTCTGCGTCGGGGACGGCTTCGGCGCCTGGGTCGTCGGCTTCTCGGTGGGAGTCGGCTTCGGGGCCTCGGTCGTCGGCTTCTGGGTGGGAGTCGGCTTCGGCGCCTCCGTCGTCGGCTTCCTGGTCGGAGTCGGCCTCGGCGCCTCCGTCGTCGGCCTCTCAGTCGGCCTCTCCGTAGGCCTCTCGGTCGGCCTCTCCGTCGGCCTCTCGGTCGGCTTCTCCGTCGGGGTCGGCTCCTCGGTCGGCTTCTGGTCCTCCGTCGGCGTCGGCGTCGGGGTGGGCCTGTGCCGCGTCCTCGTCGGGGTGGGCTCCGCCTCCTTGGCCGACTCGGTCGGCTTCTGCGTCGGTTGCGCCGTGATCGTCACCGTCGGCTGCGCGATCGGCTGCGTCGCCAGGGGCTGGGGCTGCGTGGGCACCTGCGTCGGAACCGTGCTCAGCTCCGGAACCGGCGCCGTGGTCGGCTCGTCCCTGGGCAGCTCGAACGGCAGCACGCCGGTGGCCTGCGGCGCGGGCGTGTCAGCCCAGGGCACCGTCACCTCCGCCTGAGCCGTGGGCGCCGGCTGCTGCTGCTGTTGCTGCACGTCGACGGAGGTGGGAGCGTCCTGCGCGCTCGCCGCCGTGGAAGGGGACAGCGTCTTGTCCGCCGCTGCCGCCGCCGGCTGCAGGGTGGTCTGCGTCGACGCGTACCGGCTCGCTCCCCACAGGCCGAGAGCCGAGACCAGGACGACCGCCGCGGAAGCCGCGACCAGCCCGATGGGGAACGACCTGCGCGGCGGGATGCTCGTGGCGGCCTGCATCGGCCCGGGCGGCGACCAGGACTGCTGCGGCTCCTGCGGCCCCGGCACGGGCGGCGGCCCCCAGGTCGGCGCGGCGGCGGCCGGCTCGGGCACCACCACGGGCGGGGGCGGCACGGCCAGTCCCTGCAGATGCACCTGCCCCTGCAGGGGCGCCTCGTCACGCGGCGCGAGCAGCAACGTCTCGTCGCCGAGCGGAGCCTGCACGGGCACGGCGAGCTGCCCCGGGTCCGGGACGGGACCGGCGACCGGCAGGCCGGAGCTCTTGTCGCCCATCAGCTGCAGCAGCGCGGTGTACGTCGTCGGCCGCTGCGCGACCAGCTTGGCCAGGCAGGAGAGCACGACCCGCCGCAGCGGCTCCGCCAGCTCACCCAGGTCCGGCGCCGCCTTCATGACGGCCTCCGCGTCCTGGCCGAAGGGCGGCCGGCCGGTGGCGGCGAACGTCACGACGGACGCCCACGAGAAGACGTCCGAGTAGGCCCCGAAGGACTCGCCGTTCAGCTGCTCGGGCGAGCGGTATCCGACCTCGCCCATCGGCTCGCCAACCGCGACGTCCGTGACCCGGGGGCCGTCCGCGCCCATGATCACGTTGTTCGGGCTGAGGCCGCCGTGCACCAGACCCGCCAGGTGGATGGGGGTCAGCGCGGTCAGCACGCCCACCGCGACGCGCTCCAGCGCGTCCGCGGACAGCGGGCCCTCGGCCTCGACGAGTTCGGCGAGGCTGCGCCCCTCGACGTGCTCCCTGACGACGTACGGCCGTCCCTCCCACGCGCCCGTGTCGAGGACCCGCGCGATGTAGGAGCTCGACACCCGCTGGGCGGCCTTGAGCCGATGGACGGCCTCGGCTTCGTCCGGCGTGCCGGGCAGCAGTTTGATCGCCCTCGGCGTCCCGTCGTCGCTGTCACGCCCCAGATAGACGACCCCACGGGGCCCTTCGCCCAGCCGTCCGATGATGGCGTAGTCGCCTACCTGGTCGGGATCACCCGGAAGCAAGGAGTCCATGAGAGCCCTTCCAATGACAAATCATGATTCGCGGTACATTGAACCAAATTTGTCACAGCAGCATCAGGGGTTTCGGACCCTAATGATCGTTGTTCATCCGATCGATGCCATCAGGTGCGGCGGCCCGCCCGCCAACCCCTCCGCCTGCCCATCGGCACCACCATGCGGCCGACGACGAGAGCTCCCATGCCTGCCAGCGCGCCCGCTCCCACGGCCATGCCGACGTTGATCGCGCGCTGGTCGACCGGCGGCGCCTTGGCCACGAGCCCTGCCGACAGCGGGGCGGGCGGCGGCCCGGCCACCACCACCTGATCCGTCGGGAGGACCGCGGTGATCGCGAGCAGCGGGTTCACCATCCCGGCCCCCGTGCCGTCGCCGAGCGCGCCGTCGGCGGTGTTCTCGATCCGCCGCCGCACCTGCTCCTCGTTCAGGCGCGGATACCGGGAGCGCACCAGCGCGGCGACGCCCGCCACGTACGGCGCGGCGAAGCTCGTCCCCTTAAGGTCGCTGCGGAAGGAGCGGCCGGTCCACGAGCTGGTGATCTTCTCGCCCGGCGCCACGACGCCGACCCTGGATCCGGTGTTGGAGAAGTCGGAGCGCCGGCCGTCCTCGGTGACGGCGCCCACCGAGAGCACGCCCTCGTAGGCGGCCGGATAGGCGGGCGCGGTGACGCCGCCCTTCTCGACGTTCCCGGCCGCGGCCACGATCACCACGTCGCGCGAGAGCGCGTAGTCGACCGCCTGCTTCAGGTCGGGCTGGTTACTGGCCTGGACGGAGATGTTGATCACATCGACGCCGGCCTCGGCCGCCTTGACGATCGCGTCGGCGAGCTTCCCGACCTCGCCCTCCTGCTCGTTGGTCTGCTTGTACGAGATCAGCCGGGCCCTCGGCGCGACCCCGTAGAAGGGAACGCCCTGGAGGTAGCGTCCGGCGATGATGCCGGCGGTGGCGGTGCCGTGCCCCACGCAGTCGCGATGCCCGGTGCGGGTGAGATCCACCTGCTTGACGACCGCTCCGGCCAGCGACGGGTGCTTGAGATCGACGCCGCTGTCGATGACGGCGACGGTGACCCCCTCGCCGCTTGTCAGCTTCCACACGCTCCGCGCGTTCAGCCGCTTCTGCGCCCACGACTCCCCGACCTGCATCGAGCCCTTCTCGGGGTTGCACCGCACGGGCTCGGCGTAGGCGGCTGCCGGCGCGGCGGCGACTCCCGCGGCGGCCAGCGCGCATGCCAGAAGGATCCGCTGGATCATGACCGAGAAGCATATATTGCCCCGGTCTGGCGAGCCTGGCGGGCTCGCGAAAAAGCCCCGGCGAACGCCGGGGCTCTCCCGATGGATCAGCGCGTCGCGGACTCGATGTTGGTCTGGTACGTGGTGATGACCCGACCGGCCTCGTTCAGCTCTTCCGTCATGCGCTGGAACGCCGCGCGGTAGCTCTGCCAGGCGTCGCGGAACTTCTCCGCCCCCGGACCTGTCCAGGCGGTGCCGACCTTGCCCGCCTCGCGGTCGAGCGCGGCCATCGTGGAGCGCACCGCTTCCGACTGCTGCCTGAATTGGGCGGCCATTTGCTGCATTTCACCCGGGTCGCCACCGAGCATGCTCTGGCCCATGCATACCTCCAGGATCGATGGGAAAGCGCACTCACCATAGATGCGCATCCCACGCCTCGCCGCCGTTATGCCGAGCGGCTATGGTCTACCAGAGGAATGTTCGGCCGAAGGAGTGTCCCGTCCATGCGCGAGGTAGTGGTCACCGGCGGCGGAACCGGCATCGGCTACGCGGTGGCCGCGGCGTTCGTCTCGCTCGGCGACCACGTCACGATCACCGGCCGCCGCGAGCACGTGCTGAAGGAGGCCGCGGAGCGGCTCGGCGCCGCGGCCGTGCCCTTCGACGCGTCCAGCCCGCACGCCGTCGAGGAGGCCGCGCGGAAGCTGCCGGAGCGGGTGGACGTGCTGGTCAACAACGCGGGCGCCAACACCAACCTGGACCGCAGGCAGCAACCGTCCGGCACCGCCGACCTGACGGGCGTGGCCGAGGCGTGGTGGGCCAACCTCAACGCGAACCTGATGTCGGCGGTGCTCGTCACCACCGCGCTGCTGCCGCGGATGAACAAGGGCGGCAGGATCATCTCCATCGGCTCCATCGCCGCGCGCGGCACGGGCTCCGGCTCGTACGGCGCGTCCAAGGCGGCCGTCGAGTCGTGGACCGCCGACCTGGCGGCCGAGCTCGGCCCGAGGGGCATCACCGCGAACGTGGTCGCGCCCGGCCTGGTGGTCGACACCGAGTTCTTCCGTGGCAGGCTGACCGACGAGGGCATCATGGCCCGCGTCCAGAACACCCGCAACGGGCGGCCCGGGACTCCGTCGGACGTGGCCGATAGCGTGCTCTTCCTCGCCTCACAGGGGGCGAGGCACCTGACAGGGCAGGTGGTGCACGTCAACGGCGGCGCTTATCTGGGCCGCTGACGACAAGCCGGCAACCGGCGCCTAAAATCCGTTGGGTGCCCGTCGAGGAAGGACCAACGTCGGTGCAGAAGGTTCTGATAGCCAACCGAGGCGAGATCGCCGTGCGGGTCGCCCGCGCGTGCAAGGACGCCGGAATCGGCAGCGTGGCCGTCTACGCCGACCAAGACCTCGACTCGCTGCACGCCAGAGTCGCCGACGAGGCGTACGCGCTGGGCGGGCAGTCCCCCGCCGAGACCTACCTCGACATCGCCAAGCTGCTGAAGATCGCCCAGCAGTCGGGGGCCGACGCGGTGCACCCCGGCTACGGCTTCCTGGCCGAGAACGCCGACTTCGCGCAGGCCGTCCTCGACGCGGGCCTGACCTGGATCGGCCCGCCACCCGCCGCCATCGCCGCGCTCGGCGACAAGGTGCGGGCCAGGCACATCGCGCAGAAGGTCGGCGCGCCGCTGGTCGCCGGCACCACCGACCCCGTTTCGGGCGTCGACGAGGTGGTCGCGTTCGCCGAGGAGCACGGGCTGCCCATCGCGATCAAGGCCGCGTACGGCGGCGGCGGGCGCGGCATCAAGGTGGCCCGCACCCTGGAAGAGGTCCCCGAGCTGTACGAGTCGGCGGTACGCGAGGCGGTCGCCGCCTTCGGCCGCGGCGAGTGCTTCGTGGAGCGCTACCTCGACCGTCCCCGCCACGTCGAGACGCAGTGCCTGGCCGACCACGACGGCAACGTGGTCGTGGTCAGCACCCGCGACTGCTCCCTCCAGCGCCGCCACCAGAAGCTGGTCGAGGAGGCGCCCGCGCCGTTCCTGTCGCAGGCCCAGTTCGAGACGCTCTACTCCAGCTCCAAGGCGATCCTGCGCGAGGCAGGCTACGTCGGCGCCGGCACCTGCGAGTTCCTCGTCGGCCAGGACGGCACGATCTCCTTCCTGGAGGTCAACACCCGGCTGCAGGTCGAGCACCCCGTCACGGAGGAGGTCGCGGGCGTCGACCTGGTCCGCGAGATGTTCCGCATCGCCGACGGCGAACCGCTCGGCTACGGCGACCCCGAGCTGCGCGGCCACGCGATCGAGTTCCGGATCAACGCCGAGGACGCGGGCCGCGGCTTCCTGCCCGCGCCGGGCACGCTGAGCGTCATGCGCCCGCCGTCCGGCCCGGGAGTGCGGCTCGACTCCGGCTACGAGACGGGCATGACCGTGCCGGGCACGTTCGACTCGCTGGTGGCCAAGCTGATCGTGACCGGACGCACCCGCCAGGAGGCGCTGGAGCGCTCGCGCAGGGCGCTGGCCGAGTTCGAGATCGACGGCATGCCGACCGTGCTGCCGTTCCACCGCGCGGTCGTGTCCGACCCGGCCTTCGTCTCCGAGCCGTTCACCGTCCACACCCGGTGGATCGAGACCGAGTTCGACAACACCATCGAGCCCTACGCGGGCGACGTCTCCGCCGAGGAGCCCGAGCCGCGCGAGAGCGTGACGGTCGAGGTCGGGGGCAAGCGCCTGGAGGTGGTCCTGCCCGCCGGTCTGGGCACGGCCGGCCGGTCCGCGGGCGCGCCGTCCCCGGGCAGGGCGGCCAAGCGGCGGGCGGGCGGCGCCAAGAAGGCGGCGGCCGGCGGCGACGCGCTCGTCAGCCCGATGCAGGGCACCATCGTCAAGGTCGTCGCCGGCGACGGCGACACCGTGGCCGAGGGCGACACCGTCGTCGTGCTGGAGGCCATGAAGATGGAGCAGCCGCTGGCCGCGCACAAGGCCGGCACGATCACCGGCCTGACGGCCGCGGTCGGCCAGACCGTCACCTCCGGGGCGACCATCTGCGAGATCAAGAACGCCTGACCGGAGGCCCCAGGCTGTCCGGCCACCCAACGCACCCGGCCGACTCCGTACGGGTAACGTGCAGACTGAGGAACTTTGCCGATCGCCCGTTCGTCCTCATGGGCGAAGGAGGCTTGCTGCCAATGACCCATTCGCTGCGCCGAGCAGGGGCCGCGATCGCGGCCCTGATCGCCGGTCTCATCGTCGTGTTCGCAGTTTCCCCGGCCGCCAACGCGGCGGCCCCCCCTGACGCACAGTCGGTGGTGTCCTACTGGAAGGACAAGAAGGACCCGCTCTATCTGGAGTCGGGCTCGTCGCTGAGCTCGGACCAAGCGTCCAAGATCCGTGACGCCTTGAAGGACTCCAAGAGTGACATCTACGTGGCGGCGCTGCCCGACGGCACGCTGAGCGCCTCCACCGCCGAGCCCTATGTCGACTCCCTTGGCAGAGCGACCGTCCAGGCCAAGGGCGGCGGCCGGGTCACCGTGGCGGTGCTCGACGGCAAGACGCTGTTCGCCGCGTCCAACTTCGGCCAGTCCGGTCTGACCGACCAGCTCGCCAAGCGGGCCGTGAGCGCCAACAGCGACATCGTCGCCGGCATGGAGGACTTCATCGAGCGGATCAACCTGGCCTCGTCCGGCAAGACCCGCGCCGCGCTCGACTCCGGCCCGGTGGGCGGGGGCGGCAGCACCGGCCTCGGCGTGCTGGCCGGCATCGGCGCGGTCGTGCTGGTCGGCGGTGGCGGCCTCTTCCTGTACTCCAAGAACAAGAAGAAGAAGCAGGCCATCCAGGACGCCAAGGACCTCGCCGCGGTCAAGCAGACCGTCGAGGAGGACGTCACCAAGCTCGGCGAGGAGATCACCGCGCTCGACACCGACGTCCAGCTCGCCGGCCAGGGCGGCCAGCACATCAACGAGTGGCAGCAGGCTCTCGACTCCTACGAGAAGGCCAAGACGCAGCTCGCCGCGGTGCAGCGGGCCGAGCAGGTCCGCGACGTCACCCAGACCCTCGAGGACGGCCGTTACGCGCTGGCCGTGGTGAAGGCCAGGGTCAACAAGCAGCCGGTCCCCGAGCGGCGCGCGCCCTGCTTCTTCAACCCGCAGCACGGCCCGTCGGTGCGTGACGTGCGCTGGGCCCCGGCCGGTGGCGCGGTGCGCGACGTCCCCGCCTGCGCGGCCGACGCCGAGGCCGTGGAGCGCGGCTTCGACCCGCAGATGCGCGAGGTCATGGTCGACGGGCAGCGCCGCCCGTACTACGACGCCGGCCCTGCCTACCAGCCGTACGCCTACGGCTACTACGGCGGCTTCGGCGACATCATGACCGGCATGTTCATCGGCACCCTGATGGGCAACATGCTCGGCGGCGGCTTCGGCTTCGGCGGCTACGGCGCCGGCTACGCCGAGGGTGTCGCCGACGCCGGCGGCGGCGACTTCGGTGGCGGCTTCGGCGACTTCGGTGGCGGTGGTGGCGACTTCGGCGGCGGTGACTTCGGTGGTGGCGACTTCGGTGGCGGCGACTGGTAACCAGTAGCCACGCCGATCGGGCGCGCCCCCCTTCCCGGGGGGCGCGCCCTTTCGTCGTGTGGGCCGCCCGGAGTCGTGCGTCCGCAGGGGCCCGCCCCCGTGTCCTGGAGCGTCGTGCGTGGGCAGAATTGGTGATCGACGTGGCCTAATGGCCCCGGCGCAGGGATGACCGCTGGAGACTCGTCAGGGGTTCCGGATCCTGTCGAGGGCGTTGAGGGCGAGGTCCCAGGGGAAGGGCGCTCCTCCGCTGCGGGGTGGCGCGGGCTCCCAGACGCCGGGGCCGTACAGGAAGGTGACGCCGGCGGCACGCAGCACGTCGATGTTGCGCTCGAAGGCGGGATGTGCCGCCTGCGCGCTGTTGACGGCTGGTGCGGCGATCAACGGGGTGCCCATGCCGACGGCCTCGGTGATCAGGCCGAGTGCCAGCGTGTCGCTGATGCCCATGGCCCATTTGTTGATCGTGTTGAAGGACGCGGGACACACCAGGATCGCGTCAGGCTCGGGAAGGACGTCGGGCTCGTCCGGCTGCTTGTAGTCGCAGCGCACCGGGTACCCGGTCTGCGCTTCGAGGGCGGCCCTGTCGATGAACGTCATCGCCTGCGGAGTGGCTACGACACAGGGAGTCCAGCCCCGCCGCGCGACCAACGCGACCAACTCGCCAACGAGGCGGGCACGCGGAGTCGCGCAGACGACGATGTAGAGAACGCGAGGCGGCATCGTGACCATGGCCGCATTCAACCGGACGCCAGACGCATCACGCGCTCATCCTGCGAAGGTCGCGGGCGAATGTGCACGACTGATCGGCAAGGATGCTGCCAACCAGCGTCATTCCTTCGTCATCGTGCTAAGAACGTCCCGGGCAAGAGACAGGCTGGAAGCGGCGACGAACTTCTGCCGCTGGTCCATGGCCTTCCTGATGTCGGCCACGGTTCCGAACTGATAGTCCAACGGGATGGGACGGCCCTGGAGATCGAGGACTACCCCTCCAGCGGCGTTGAGGATGTAGTGCCCTGGCGCCAGATCCCAGATCGCGAAGCCCTTTGCGAACTCGATCATCGCGTCGGTGAAGCCGGCGGCGACGTGGCACAGTCCGATGGACCCGAAGTCCACGCCGATCCGGCCTCGGCTGACACCGTCCTCAGACTGCTGGCTCAACGCCTCTATCAGGCGAGTCTGCTGGGCGAGCGGTTGGAAGCGATCAGAAGGCTTCATGAAGTAGTTCGTGATCAACGCCTCTGGCAGTGAGGCGAACCGATCCAGCCGCAGCGCATGAGAGGTCCCGTCCTTCGTGACGACGAAAGCTTGTTCGTGCCCAGCATCGTCGCGGGCTGCGAGATAGATCTGGAGGTGGTGGAAGATGTCACCCACCACCGCCGCGATCGGGCGCGCGAGGCCACGTGAGTAGACGAGGACATGTGTGTAGCCGTACAGGGCTCGGACGGCTAGTTCGCTCGTGTCGAGTGGATCGACGAGGACGCACAGGTCCGGGTCCGGATCCTCTCCGATGATTTGCGGATCTGCCTCCTCTGAGGCGTAGACGTACGATGGAATGATCTCTGTCAGTAGTTCCCGGTAGCGCTCGTGCATCCACAGGTCGTATTCCGACAAGAAGTTGCCGGCATGTCGAAGGTTCCGGCTCTCCGAGCGATTACCCGATAGTGCGGCCTCGATCAGCCTGGGACGAATCTCGCTGATCACTGTCGCAACCAGCTCTGCTAGGTTCTGCGCAATGCCGGGCAGAGGCGGCCGAGACGTCACGATGAGCACCTCCGTGCCGTCAGCGTAGCTCTAGGGGTGGCTCGATGCCGGGAGGACTCATCGTTGCGGCGATGAACACTGCTTTGAAGTCGGCAGCTCGCATGATGCCCGCGCCGGTCAGGTCGTCAAAGCTGGCCACTTCGAGCTCCCGGCCCTTGGTCATGGCTCCGAATACGGCGAAGTAGACCTCCGCATCTGGGTAGCGGGCGCGGATCTCGCGGGTGATGAATCCAACAACATCCGCGTGCTTGACCTCGAAGTCGCACAGGACGATCGTCGGGGACTCAGGCAGGTCCGGGTACAGGGAGGCCCGATCGAGAGTGATGGAGTCCCGGGTCTTGTTGCACTTGAGGTAGCCGATGGGGCAGCGTCCAAACTGAGCTGACGCGAGGAAGGTCGCCATGACGAGACCTGCCTCATTGATCCCAAAGCAGGCGTCCGCGTCCACCCGACGCCCAACGTTCTTGATCTGTTGGATGAGCCGTTCGAGCCCATATCCGAACGACGCCCAGGTCAGGTTCAGCAGTTGGCCCGGTTTGGGGTTGGGCAGGGAGTAAAGACAGACCTCGGGATTGCCGTACTCGAGAGTCGGGACGGCGAGGTTGAAGTCAGGGCCGATGACGTTGTCCTTGCTGAGGATCACCCGCTCGTCCGGCTTGGCCAGGCGACCGTCCGGCCCTGTCCGTGGTGCAGACGGCTCCTTGGGCGAGTCGGCCGCGGTGAACCTCTTCAGTGAAAGCTGATCTTCGGGTGCAAGGCGCTCGTACGCTTCGGCGATCAGATCGCTGGGAGAGATGTGCTCGTGTGCCACGCCCAAGGGGCCGTTGCTGTACGCAGTGGCGAGGATCAGCAGGCTCGGGAAGCTTGGGGGTGATCCCGCTCCGCCGCGGGCACGCGCCCATGTCTCCCAGGCATTGATGGAGGTACCGCCCAAGCTGGTCTGATGGCCTGTCACCTCGTTGTAACGGACAGCGGCTTGGTCCTGGGAGAGACCGCACGCGTAGCGGTGTGCCTGAAGGCTAGGTATGCCAGGATGCCGATTCATCAGTTCGACGGCGGCTCTTTTGACCGAGCCCGTCTCTTGCCATAGTCGCGTGCCGATACGTGCCAGTTCGCGTCCTCGTGCCTGAGGGCTGCCTCCGGCCCGGCTCTGGGTAGGCATCGCGCCTCCTCATGGCTTCGTCACTAGATTACCCATCCCCATGGGCAATCGGCGAAGCATCCACAAGGAAGAGCAGGTCACCGCTACCTCAAGATCCGAGCATGCGCGGACCTTCTCATAGGTGTGAGGCAGGCAAGCCGGGTTTTACCGTCGACGCATGCCTTCCACACAGGGTGTCCACCGCAGGAACGCCACCGCCTGGCCAAGGGGATTCGTCGGCGCGCTCGCAGTCCCTGACCCAGTCGGCCCTGCTCGCTCGCCTGCCGGGATGGCCGCGCGGCGATTGCGCGGTGCTCTGGAGGACTACGGCATCGCTGCCCAAATCGTCGAGGGGTATGGCGTCGCGCTGGTGTTGGGGGGCGCCGACCTGGCGAGCTGGGGTGAGTGCGGGCCGGAGGGATGGCGTTTCCGCTGGCGGACCGGCCATGTCTCGGCCACCACTGGGAATTGGACGTGGACCGTATGCCCGATGGGTGCTGGGCAGACGGCCGCGCGGCAGATCGCCGAGCGATACCTGCAGGCATGCTCTGGTGGCCATCGACTGGCGGCGGTGGGTGCCGATGCCGCGACCGTCCCGGCAGCGCTCACCGGGGAGGGTCGTGGCGCGCAGACCTGCCCAGAGCCCGAAGTACACGGCTCCGAACACATCCTGCGCAGTCACAGCCTGCATGGTTTGGCAGAGAAACTGGACACGGAGCGGTGACCGAGGTGATCGACTGCATCCGTGGCCGCCATCGTGCGCGGGCCGCAGAAGGGTCATTCGCGCTGGAGTGGCGGCCTTCTGCGCCGAACAGGGACGCGAGAACACGCGTCGAGGACTGGACGTGCCCCTGTCAGGACATCGTCTTTGAGCTGTGTTACAGCGCAGGGCAGGGTTTCATCCGGCGGACCGCCCATGGCGAAGTGCTGGAGAGTCAGCGATGGCGGCCGGCCTTGGCGGCTGTGACGTGGCAAGCCCTGCTCGCAGGAGGGGCGCAATAGACGCTACGTCGCCTGGTTACCCGTCGAACGAATCACAGAGTGGAAGGAGTCCACACAATGGGGAAGCACGATGACGGCAAGAAGCCGTCAGACAAGCCGGTCGAGCGGCCGAAGCCGAGCCAGGACGGGTTTCGTCCCGACCCGCCCGGCAAGCGCGAGAAGCCGGGGAACACATGAGCGCCGGTGAGCGCGTACGTGCCCGCACCGATCAGATCGCGGATCTCGATGACGGGTGGCGGGAGGCGATGCACGCCGTTCCCCGCCACCTGTTCATCCCGGACAGGGCATGGTGCCATCCGGACGACGCGCCCGGGTACGTGATCGATCGGGCCGCCGATCCGGGCGGATGGATGAAGGCCGTGTACTCCGACGCGGCGATCATCACCCAAACGGACGACGGCGCAACTGTAGGAAAGGGGGATTACACCTCTTCGTGCTCCAGGCCGAGCCTCGTCGCAGCCGGGTTGGGTCTGCTCAACCCCTTCGAGGGCGACGAGGTTCTGGAGATCGGCACGGGCACCGGCTGGACGGCGGGCCTGCTGGCGCATCGGCTCGGGGACGAGAACGTCACCAGCGTCGAGATCGACCGTGCCGTGTTCGACAGGGCGGCTGAGAACCTGAACCGATCCGGGCACGTACCCCGGCTGATTCTGGGCGACGGCGCGAGAGGGTGCCCTGAGGGAGCGCCGTATGACCAGGTACACGTCACCTGCGGAGTGGATGAGGTGCCGTACGCGTGGGTGGAGCAGACGCGGCCCGGCGGGACGATCGTCCTGCCGTGGATGCCGCGCTGGGAAGGCGGGCACCTGGCCAAGCTCACCGTGGCCGGCGACGGTACCGCCGTGGGGAGGTTTCATGCGGGCGTCGTCTACATGATGCTTCGGTCGCAGAGGTGGAGCCCGCCCGAGATGGAAGGGGCCTACCGGGACTCGGCCACCTATCTTGATCCGCGTAGGGTGGCGCGTTCCTCCGTCGGGGCCGATATCGCTGTTTCGGCAATGCTGCCGGACGTGAGCGGCGCGTACGCAGACCAGGACGACGGCGAGTTCCACCTGTCGGTGTGGTCGGACGATTCCGACGCCCAAGTCCACTACTCGCCCGACTACAAGCGCGTGGCGGTCCTGCAACGGGGGCCACGTGACCTGTGGGACGAACTGGAGGCCGCCTACCTGCGCTGGATCGCCTGGGGCGCTCCGGATCGTGCCCGCTTCGGGATGACCGTCTCCCCTGATGCCCAGTACGTCTGGCTGGACACTCCGGACAACCCCGTCAAGGGACCGAACGCCGCCCCGAGCCGGTAACCGTCGGCGCCCCTGGTGGGAACATTGACCGGAACGCTTTCCGGGTGGGGAGAGACGCATCGAGGACGGGAGACGCGATGGGCTGCCCAGCCTGCGCCGGCACGAGCGCCCTTCATGAGAACGTGCCCGTCTACACGCAGTTCATGAGCGGAGACCTGATCGAGGCGATCGTCTACGAGGGTGCCGATCCTGCCGAGGATCCGCGTTGGCGGCTGTCCGGTGCTCGGACGCAGGAGGAGTACGGGCAGTGGTGCCGCCACGCGTGCGGGATCGCCTGCCTGCAGATGGTGCTGCACCATCGCGACGGGTACGCGAGGCCCCTGCTGGATCTACTCCACGCATGCACGGCCTACGGCGGGTACGTCGAGGACGGCTCCGGCCACGTCAAGGGCCTCATCTACGCGCCGTTCGCCGCCTACGTCGAGGCCGAACACGCCCTTCAGGCCGAGGTCCACCCCCACCTGACCCTCGACGACATCGCCGCCAGGCTCGCCGAAGGCTGGCTGGTCATGGCCTCCGTACACAGGGAGATCCGCTGCCCTGACGAGCCGGCACCCGGCACCGGCGGGCATCTGGTCCTCGTCACCGGCCACGCTGACGGCACCGTGCACCTGTGCAACCCATCCGGGCACACGCCCGACAGCCGCCGCGCCCAACTGCCTGAGCACGTGTTCGCCGGGTTCTTCGCTGAGCGCGGCATCGCGCTGCGACCGAAGTGAGGGCGGCCGGAATAGGGTCTTGCGCCTGCTGAACGCCTGAACCCGCCACCGGCCTGGTAGCCAAGCGCCACTCACCACAAGCCGCTGCTTGATTCCGCCGCCGTCGCTCAGAAGTAGCTGCTGGCGGTGCGTGCGCGGAGGGCCCACCAGCTCCACGCCTGGTAGGCGATGATCGTCGGGATCAGCACCACTCCGAACGCGGTCAGGATCTGCAGCGTGGCGCCGTCTGCCGCAGCCTCGGCGACGCTCAGGCCTGCGCCGGCCTTGGTGGCCAGTACGTACGGGTGCTGCCCTGCCCCCACCAGCAGCACCGGCACGACCGTTGCGCAGCAGGTGGCGGCGAAGGCGCGGACGCGGTGCCCGCGCGACAGCGACCACCAGGCGGCCACCAGTGCCGTCACCAGCAGCCCGGTCAGGAGCGCCGAGGTGAGGGGGTTGGTCATCGAAGCGCCCACGCCCAGCAGCGTCAACACCAGCGCCAGGACGGCGGCGGCGCCTGCCGCGCCCACCAGGGTGGTGCCCGCCCGGCAGGCCCTGGCGGCCAGGTCAGGGGCCGAGCGCAGCGCCAGGAAGGCCGCCCCGTGCGCGGCGAACAGCAGCGCGACGCTCACCCCGCAGGCCAGCACGAACGGCGTCAGCACCTGGTCGGCCCCGATGTGGAAGCTGCCGTCGGCGAGGCGCGGCACCCCATGCAGCAACAACCCCACCACCAGCCCCCAACACACGGCCGGCAACGCGCCGCCCGCCACGATGAGCGCCTGCCACCACCGGTGGCCGCGGCGGGTACGGCGGCGCAGCTGGACCGCGGCGTTGCCTACCACCAGCCCGACCAAGATCGCCACCACCAGCGGGTACAGCCCGGACAGCAGGCTGCCCTCCAGGTGCGGGAAGGCGCCGAACAGCACGCCGGTGAAGGCCACCAGCCACACCTCGTTGCCCAGGAAGAACGGTGCCATCGCGCCCAGGGCCGCATCGCGGTCTTTCATGAACGGGTGCAGCAACTGCACGCCGAGGTCGTAGCCGCCCAGCACGAAGTACCCGGACAGCAGCAGCCCGAGCAGGGCCAGCCAGAACGTCTGCATGGTCGTCTCGCTCTCAGAAGGCCGGAACCGTTTGCTTGTCTTCGGCCAGCGGCTGCGGCGCGCCGAGTTGGGTGGCGTCCGGGCCGCGCCTGGCCAGGCGGGTGATGAGCGTCCAGTTCGTCACCGCCAGCGCCACGAAGATGGCGATGAAGCTCGCGCACGAGATGGCCAGCGCAGCCGTACTGACATGAGACAGGGCGTCGGCGACCGTCAGCTCGCCGTAGACCAGCCACGGCTGGCGGCCCATCTCGCGGAAGACCCAGCCGCCCACCGAGGCGATGAACGGGAAGGGGATCATCGCGGTCATCAGCCAGGCCAGGGGGCGCCAGCGCACCAGCCAGTCCTTCCACAGCAGGATGACGGCGATCAGGGTGATGGTGGAGATGGTGTTGCCGATGATCGTCATGGCGTCCATCGAGACGCGCAGCCATTCGCCCGGCAGCGTGTAGTCGCCCGCCCCGTACTGCTGGAGGAGTTGGGCCTGCACCTGGGCGACGCCGCTGTCGTCCAGGGCGGCGATCTTCATCGGCTGGGTACGGCGCAGCAGGGGGAACTGCATGTCGCCGACGATGATGACGAAGAAGGAGGCCAGCATGGCCACCCACACCCCCAGGCGGAGCGAGCCGCGAAACAGGTCGGTCTCCTTGGTGCCGCGGGCGAAGTGGTAGGCGCTGACGCCGGCGACGAACACCCCGCCGGTCGTCAGCGCGGCCAGGGTGACGTGGGCCAGCGCGATCAGCGCGCTCGGGTTGGTCAGCAGCGCGGCGAAGTCGGTGAGGTAGGCGGCTCCGTCGCGTACTTGGTAGCCGACCGGGTGTTGCATGAAACCGTTGGCGACCAGGATCCAGTAGCCGGAGGCGTAGGCGGTCAGGGCCACCAGCCAGATCAGCGTGACGTGCACGCCGCGGCGCAGCCGCCCCCATCCGAAGATCCACATGCCGAGGAAGGTGGATTCGGCGAAGAAGGCGATGAGGGTTTCCAGGGCCAGCGGGGCGCCGAACACGTTGCCGGCGAACTTGCTCAGCCCGCTCCAGCTGAGTCCGAACTGGAACTCCATGACGATGCCGGTGGCGATGCCGACGGCGTAGTTGATGAGGTAGAGCTGGCCCCAGAAGCGCGTCATGCGCTCACGTACGGCCGCTTTGGCGGGATCTCGCGTGAACGCGGCCCTGGTGTGCATGATCGCCACGATGGGGACCAGGCCCATCGTGAGGATCACGAACAGCCAGTGGATGCCGGTGGTGGCCGCGAACTGGAGTCGGGCCAGATCCGCAGCGCTCATGGTGCGACCTTCCTGGTGCAGTGGTGTGGTGTGGGGCCCACTGCGACCGTAGAGGACAGGCGCTTATGCCTTCAAAGACCGGTTTTGCCATGACCATATAACCAGCAAGGCATAATCCCTCGCCGATGGCCGCATTGAGCTCACCCAAGGAACGCAGGAGAGCTTGCCCGGGAGGCTGCGGTCGAACAGAGTGCGCCCGGGCTCGCCCTCCAGCCTGGCGATGGTCCTCGCGGCCCGACTGAGGTGCCCAGCCGCGCAAATCACCAGCTCCATCATGCCGCCCAGGACATAACATCATAGCAATATTCATCTTAGACAAGATAACTCCAGAGCCATAGCGTCGGAGGCGTGAGAAGCCAAGGTTCCACCATGGGAAGGGTTGGGGTAGCGATGCCCACGCGACGCGAGGTAGATGAAGCCAAGATCCGCCAGCTGGTCGACAAGATCGTCGACGGGCTCCAAGGCAAGGATCTCGAGGGTCTGAAGCGGCTTTACGCGACGGACATCGTGTCCTTCGACGTCGAGCAGCCGCTCCAGCACGTGGGGATCGAGGCAAAGCTCAAGAACTGGGCGCCCGTGTTCACGTTCTTCGAGAGTGTGACTTATGAGGTTCGCGACCTGACGCTCACCGTGGGCGACGATGTGGCGTTCGGGCACGCCTTCGCTCGTCTCAGCGGCACCCTGAAGGACGGGACGGCGACGAGCGGTATGTGGGTCAGGGTCACGTACTGCCTCCAGAAGATCGACGGCACGTGGTTGATCGTGCACGACCAGGTCTCGGTGCCGCTCGACATCGCCAGCGGCAAAGGGGTTGTCGACCTCGAGCCCTGATCCCGCCACCCCACTCCCCCACTCCCCCGCGCCGCGTCGCCGCGGCACCGCATCCATGGAGGAAGCCATGAAATCCGCCCTCGCGACCGTCGAGATCCCGGGCCATCTGGTCGGCACCTGGAAAGCCGACCCGGTGCACTCCGAGATCGCCTTCACTGTCCGCCATCTCATGATCAACAAGACGCGTGGCCGGTTCACCGGCTACGAGGTCACGATCGTCACAAGCGAGGACCTGCTGGGCTCGTCGGTGGCCGCGACGATCGACCTCGCGTCCATCGACACCGGCAGCGAAATACGTGACAACCACCTTCGCAGCGCCGACTACCTCGAGATCGAGAAGTACCCGACGATGAGCTACCGCTCGACCGGCATCCGCCAGACCCGCGACGGTTGGGCCATCGACGGTGAGCTGACGTTGCACGGCGTCACACGGCAGGTACCGCTGGCCGTCGAGGTGAACGGGTTCGGCCCGGACCAGTGGGGTGGGCAGCGGGCCGGCTTCTCCGCGACCACGGAGATCAACCGGCGCGACTTCGGCATCGACATCAGCACCCCGATGGAGGCCGGTGGCGTCGTAGTCGGCGACAAGGTGTCGATCAGCCTCGAGATCCAGGCCGTTCTCCAGAAGTGACCCGACCCGGACGGGCAGCCGTAAGGCCCCACTCTGCCGACCTCGACCCGTCGACTCGTTGAGGGCTGGGAGACGGCGGGCAATGACGAGCTCGCCGAGATCATGAAAGCGCGTCCTCAGCGCTTCTCCTGTGGTTCGTCAGTGATCCAGTTCCAGTTGGCGATCGTGGTGCGCATCAGGCGGGCGGCGGTGGACAGGTGGCTGCCTGCGCCCCAGTACAGGGTGACCGCACGTCGGCAGTCAGGGCTGTCGACGGGGACCCAGGCGGCGGGGACCCGCGTGGAGCCGGTCCGGGCGAAGGCGGGGACGAGACCGATGCCGAGCCCCGCGCTGATCAGGGCCGCGATGGCGCTGGGCTCGTCGACCTCGCAGACGATCTTCGGGGTATGGTCTCGTGCGGCGAAGAGTCGGTCCAGGAGGCGGCGCTGCCAGTGCCCTTTGCGGGCGCTGACGATGGGCTGGCCGGCGAGCTCGTCGATGCTCACCGACGTACGGCTCGACAGCGGATGGCCGAGCGGCGTGGCCACGCCGACCGCCTCATCGAGCAGTTGGACCGCCTCCAGGCCCTCAGCGGAGATCGGCTGGGAGGCGACGCACAGGTCGACGTCCTGGGCCCGCAGGTGACGGCCCATCTCCTCAGCCGCCATCCAGCGAAGTTCGACCTCGATGGCCGGGTGAGCTCGTTTGAAGGCCGCCAGCGGCCCCGTGAGCGTGAGGAAGGTCTCCGACGCAAGCCGTACGGTGCCCACACCCTCGCTGACGGCCTCGGCCACGGCTCGCCGCCCCGCATCCAGCTCACCCAGGGAGCGTTCGACGTAATCACGGAAGAGCTTGCCCGCGTCATTCAGCCGCAGCCGGCCGCTCCGGTCGAACAGCGGTGTGCGCAGCTCGCTCTCCAGCCGGGCGATGGTACGGCTCAGCGACGGTTGGGCGACGCGAAGCTCCTCGGCCGCGCCGCTGAGGTGTTCCAGCCGCGCCACCACCAGGAACTGCCTGAGCGAGTTCAACTCCATCACGCCTCCAGCTACATAGCACTCCGGTGATATCAATCCTAGGCAAGATAACCCATGAGCCATAGCATCTGGATCTGTTCACACATGTCGAAGCCTGCCGCAGAGGGTGTCACCCTCACTCGTGGCTGGTGGCCGCAAGCTGGACATGACGAGTATCGATGGCTGCGATGAGGACGGCTGCGTCAGCGGTGGTGCACTGATTCGACGGCGTACAGGTGGGTCGAAATGGTCGGCGATGGCGGCGGCCTGGCCCATGTGCGCCTGGGCGGCCGGGTTGCCGAGCATGGCGTGCATCGTGTTCGACGTGGAGAAACGCATGCTCACGAACCTCCCGCCCGAGGAGGTGCGACACCTGGTGTCCCTGCTCACCGCCTGCGGACAGAACCTGGCGTAAGGCTCCGGGAAGCGTCTCAGATGCCGATGGACGCCTCGGGCTGCATGAGGCGGCGGGCGGCCTCGGTGATGGAGCCGGACAGCGACGGGTAGACCGCGAACGTGTGGGCGAGCTGGTCCACCGTGAGCCGTTGCTGCACCGCCACGGAGACGGCCAGGATCAGCTCGGAGGCCCGCGGGGCCACCACGACCCCGCCCAGCACGATGCCGGTGTGCGGGCGGCAGAAGAGCTTGACGAAGCCGTCGTTGAAGCCCTGCATCTTGGCGCGGGCGTTGGTGGCCAGCGGCAGTTTGACCACGTTGGCCTCGATCTCGCCGGCCTCGATCGAGCGCTGCGCCACGCCGACGGCGGCGATCTCGGGGTCGGTGAAGATGTTGGACGCGACCGTCGCCAGCCGCAGCGGCTGGACCGCCTCGCCGAGCGCGTGCCAGACGGCGATGCGGCCCTGCATGGCGGCGACGGAGGCGAGCATGAGCACGCCGGTGCAGTCGCCGGCGGCGTAGACGCCGGGCGCGGACGTACGCGAGACCTTGTCGACCTTGATGAAGCCGTTCCTGTCGAGCTGGACCCCGGCCTCCTCCAGGCCGATGCCGCCGGTGTTGGGCACCATGCCGACCGTCATCAGCGCGTGGGAGCCTTCGGCGGTGCGGCCGTCCTCGAGGGTCACCACCACGCCGTCGGCGGTGCGCTTGACGGAGGCGGCGCGCGAGCGGCCCATGACGTTCATCCCGCGCCGCCGGTAGACCTCTTCCAGCACTTCGGCGCCGTCGGCGTCCTCGTTGGGCATCATCCGGTCGCGGCTGGAGACGAGGGTGACCTCGGCTCCCAGGGAGCGGTAGGCGCCCGCGAACTCCGCGCCCGTCACGCCCGAGCCGACCACGATCAGGTGTTCGGGCAGCTCGTCGAGGTCGTAGAGCTGGCGCCAGTTCAGGATGCGCTCGCCGTCGGGCTCCGCGCCCGGCAGCACGCGCGGGGTGGCCCCGGTGGCGACGAGCACCACGTCGGCCCTGATGGTGCGGTCGCCGGCCCTGACCACCTGCGGGTCGACCAGCCGCCCGCGCGCCTTGACGATCTCGACGCCCTCGGCGGCGACCCTGGTGGCGATGTCGGCCGACTGGGCCTGGGCCAGCTCCTTGACGCGCTTGTTGACCAGCGGCAGGTCGACGCTGGCCACGCCGATGTCGCCGTCGGGGCCGCCGGAGAAGGCGACGCCCAGCGAGGGCGCGTCGAGCAGGGCCTGCTTGCGGACGGAGGTCGCGATCAGCGTCTTGGACGGCACGCAGTCGGTGAGCACGCACGCGCCACCCGGGCCGTCCTGCTCCACCAGCGTGACCTCTGCGCCTAGTTGCGCGGCAACGAGTGCTGCTTCGTACCCGCCTGGCCCGCCACCGATGATCACGATCCTAGTCACGTGTCCTATTCTCCCGCATCGGCCGAGTCGCCTACGAACGGGGCAGCCCCCCTCGCGCTAGTCTTGTCTGCTGTGCCTGTCTACGCCGCCTACGGCAGCAACATGGACCCCGAGCAGATGGCCATGCGCGCCCCGCACTCTCCGATGCGCGGGGTGGGCTGGCTGCAGGGCTGGCGCCTGACGTTCGGGGGCGAGGACATCGGGTGGGAGGGCGCTCTCTCCACCATCGTCGAGGATCCTGATGAGCACGTCTTCGTCGTCCTCTACGACGTCCCCGAGTGGGACGAGAACTCGCTCGACCAGTGGGAGGGCGCGGCACGCGGCATGCACCACAAGGTGCGACTGCGGGTGCAGACGCTCGAGGGCGAGGTCGTGGCCTGGTTCTACGTGCTCGACGGCTACGAGGGCGGCCTGCCGTCCGCCCGTTACCTGGGCATCCTGGCCGACGCCGCGGAGCGGGCGGGCGCCCCCGACGACTACGTCAAGGAGTTGCGGGGGCGCCCCTGCAAGTCGCTCGGCGACTAGCTGAGCGGCTGGTCCTTGGTCTCCTTCAGAGCGAAGACGTAGACCAGCGTGGAGATCAGCGCGAGCGCCGACATGTACCACGGGAAGAGCCCGGAGTTGCCGGCGTCCTTCAGCGCCGTGCCGATCAGCGGCGCGGTGCCGCCGAAGATCGCGACGGTCAGCGAGTACGGGAACCCGGCTCCGGCGGCCCGCACCCTGGTCGGGAAGAGCTCGGAGTTGACCGCGGCCGCGATCGCCGTGTAGCAGCCCAGGAAGACCATGCCCACGCACTGGATGAGCAGCAGGCTGGAGAACGAGTTCGTCAGCATGCTGAGCAGCGGCACCGGCAGCAGCGTGAACGCCAGACCGAAGGCGATCAGCATCGGCCTGCGGCCGATCTTGTCCGACAGCATGCCGAGCAGCGGCTGCAGGATCATGAAGAACACCAGCGCGATCGTGCTCACGGTGAGTGAGTCGGCCTTGTCGAAGTTGACGTTCTGCTGCGCGTAGGTCGGCAGGAACGTGGTCCACGTGTAGTACGCGACCGTGCCCGCCACCGTGATGCCGACGATGAGCGCGGCCTTGGTCGGGTAGCGGACGAGGAACTCGAACAGGCGGGGGCGCTCGGCCTCGCCCTTCTTGATCTCCTCCGCGACGGCGCTGGTCTCCTCGGCGCCCTTGCGGATCCACAGGCCGACCAGGCTGATCACCGCGCCGATCAGGAACGGGATGCGCCAGCCGTAGCTGTTCATGTCCGCTTCGGTCAGCGTCGAGGCCAGCAGTGCGGCCAGGCCGGAGGCGAGGAGCTGACCGATCGTGGTGCTGACGTACTGGAAGCTCGCGAAAAGGCCACGGCGGCCGGGGGGCGCGGACTCCACGAGGAACGTGGTGGCGGCGGCGAACTCACCGCCGACCGACAGGCCCTGGATCAGCCTGGCCAGGGTCAGGATGATCGGCGCGAGCACGCCCACGGCGGCGTAGGTCGGAGTGACCGCGAGCAGCAGCGAGCCGACGCCCATCAGGACGATGGTGAACGTCATCGCCGCCTTGCGGCCGAACCGGTCGGCGAACGCGCCGACGAGCAGGCCGCCGAGCGGGCGCATGAAGAAGCCGACCGCGAAGATGGCGAACGCGCTCAGCACCGGCACGAGCGGGTTGTCGGTCTTGGGGAAGACCTGCGAGGAGAAGTAAACGGTGAGGAACGAGTAGGTATACCAGTCGAACCACTCGACGACGTTGCCGATGCTGGCCGCCATGAGCTGACGGACGCGACTTCTGGGGATGCCGATCGGCGATTGAGCAAGGGGAGGGGTCGCCACGCGTGGCTCCTTTGCTGGCGAGTGCTGTGATGGCCTACTGTGCATGCGGACGTCCGAAACAGTCAAATGTCTGGATATATATTTACAAACCCGACACAGAAACGGCCTCACGTGGATGTTCTTGACCGGCGCCTCGTCGCTGCCCTTCAGGTCAACCCCCGGGCAGCGTGGGGCGAGATCGGCAGGGCCGTCGGCGAGCATGAACGCACAGTGGCGCGCCGGTTGCAACGACTGATCGCCGAGGGCGCGATCCGCGTCACCGCCATCTACGACGACCTGCGCTCCGGTCACGGGCGGCCCGTCCACCTGCACGTCCAGGTCCGGCCCGGCACGTCCCGGCAGGTGGCCGAGGCGCTGTCCGACCGGCCCGACACGCGCTCGGTCTACTCGCTGACCGGCGCCGCCGACCTCGGCTGCGAGCTGGTCTCCCCGTCCAGGGACCGCCTGCACGACATCCTGACCGCGCAGATCACCAAGATCGACGGAGTGCTGCAGACGCGCACCCAGGTCGTCCTGCACACGTTCATGACCGTCGCCGAGTGGCACGCCCCCTACCTCACCGACCAGGAGGTGGCCGGGCTGCGCCCGGCTACCGTCCGTGACTGCCTCCCCGACGAGGACGGCCTGTCACCGCTGGAGCGGGAGATCGCCGAACTGCTGGCCGCCGACGGGCGCATCGCCTTCACCACGATCGCCGAACGGCTGGACATCTCCGTCCCGACCGCGCGCAGGCGGGTCGCCTCGCTGCTCGACCGGCGGCTCCTGCTGCTGCGGGCGGAGGTCGAGCCCGCGCTGCTCGGCCTGGAGGTGGAGGCCAAGCTCTGGCTCAAGGTGCGCCCGCACGGCCTCGACATGGTCGGCCAGACGCTGGCCGCGCACCCGAACGTCCGGTACTGCGCGGCCACCACCGGCACCTACTCGGTGATCGTCCAGGTGGCGGTCGCCCACGAGGCCGCCCTCTACCGCTTCCTGACAGGCGTCGTCGGGCCTCTCGACGAGATCACCGACATGGACGTCACCCTCATCACCCGCGCCTACAAGCGCGGCCACCTCCACAAGTCCGGCCTGCTCACCTTGGAGAAGACCCCATGACACCAGCCGAGAAGGAAGTCGCCGAGCTCTGCGCGGAGCTGATCCGCGCCGACAGCAGCAACTACGGGGACGGCTCCGGCCCCGGCGAGCGCGCCGCCGCCGAGGTGGTCATGGCCAGGCTCGCCGAGGTCGGCGTCGACTCCACCTACGTGGAGAGCGCCCCCGGACGCGGCAACGTGGTCACCCGCGTCGAGGGCGCCGACCCGTCGCTGCCCGCGCTGCTCGTCCACGGCCACCTGGACGTGGTCCCCGCCAACGCCGCCGACTGGTCGGTGGACCCGTTCGCGGGCGAGGTGCGCGACGGCTACATCTGGGGCCGCGGCGCGGTGGACATGAAGGACATGGACGCGATGATGCTGGCCGTCCTCCGCCAGCTCAAGCAGGAAGGCCGCAAGCCCCGCCGCGACCTGGTCTTCGCCTGGGTGGCCGACGAGGAGGCGGGCGGCGTGTACGGCGCCAAGTACCTCACCGAGCACCACCCCGAGCTGTTCGAGGGCGTCACCGAGGCGATCAGCGAAGTGGGCGGCTACTCGCTGGAGGTGGACCCGTCGCTGCGGCTCTACCTGATCGAGACCGCGCAGAAGGGCCTCGGCTGGATGAAGCTGATCGCCGACGGCACGGCGGGGCACGGCTCGATGCTCAACTCCGACAACGCGGTCACCGAGGTGGCCAAGGCCGTGGCCAGGATCGGCGCGCACGAGTGGCCCATCACGCTCACTCCGACGGTGCGCCGCTTCCTCACCGAGGTCGCCGACGCCTTCGGCCTGCCCTTCGACGAGACGGACCCCACGCCGATCCTCGACAGGATCGGGCCGCTCGTCCGCTTCGTCGGCGCGACGCTGAGCCACACCGCCAACCCCACCCAGCTCGACGCCGGATACAAGGCGAACGTCATCCCCGGGCAGGCCACCGCCGTGGTCGACGGGCGCTTCCTGCCCGGCTTCGAGGACGACTTCTTCAAGACCATCGACTCGCTGCTCGGCCCGAACGTGCGCCGCGAGTTCGTGCACCACGACATCGCGCTGGAGACCACGTTCGACGGCGCCCTGGTCGAGTCGATGATCGCGGCGCTGAAGGCCGAGGACCCGACCGCGCGGGCGGTGCCGTACTGCATGTCGGGCGGCACGGACAACAAGACGTTCTTCGCCGACCTGGGCGTGCGCGGGTTCGGGTTCGTGCCGCTGCGGCTGCCCGCGGACATGGACTTCGCGTCGATGTTCCACGGCGTGGACGAGCGGGTGCCGGTGGAGGCGCTGCAGTTCGGGGTGCGAGTGCTCGACAGGCTGCTCCTAAACTACTGAAGGTGACAAACGACGCCTACTCCCTCGCCGGTACGGCCGCCGCTGCGCTGAAGGCCGCCACGGGTCTCGACTCCTTCGACGTGGCCCTCGTCATGGGGTCCGGCTGGGTCCCGGCCGCCGACGCCCTCGGCGCGACCGTGGCCGAGATCCCGTTCACCGACCTGCCCGGCTTCGCGGCTCCCGCGGTCGCGGGGCACGGCGGCAAGATCAGGGTCGTCCGCACCGAAGCCGGGCGGTCGGCCCTCGTCTTCCTCGGACGCAGCCACCTCTACGAGGGCCGCGGCGCCGAGTCGGTCGTCCACGGGGTGCGCACGGCCGCGGCGGCGGGGGTCGGCACGGTCGTGCTGACCAACGCGGCGGGCGGGCTGCGTCCCGAGACGCAGAACGTCGGCGACCCGGTGCTGATCAGCGACCACATCAACATGACGGGCGCCAACCCGATCACCGGCACCACGTTCCTCGACCTCACGGAGGTCTACTCGCGGCGGCTGCGCGCGCTCGTGCGCGAGGTCGACCCGGAGATCGCCGAGGGCGTCTACGTCGCCTTCCGCGGCCCCACCTACGAGACTCCCGCCGAGATCCGCATGCTGCGCACGCTGGGCGCCGACCTGATCGGCATGTCCACCGTGCTGGAGGCGATCGCGGCCCGCGAGGCCGGCCTGGACGTGCTCGGCATCTCGCTGGTCACCAACCCGGGAGCGGGCCTGGCGAGCGAGCCGCTCAACCATGAGGAGGTCCTGGAGGTCGGCCGGGCCACGGCCGCCCGCATGGGCGTCCTGCTGGCCAAGATCGTCGATCGGCTGTGAGCGGCGACCTCGTCCGGCGGGCCAGGCAGTGGCTCGTCCAGGACCCCGACCCCGAGACCCGGGCCGAGCTCTCCGACCTGCTGGAACGAGGTGACCTGGAGGCGCTGGGCGAGCGCTTCGGCAACAGGCTGGAGTTCGGCACGGCGGGTCTGCGCGGCGAGCTGGGAGCCGGGCCGAACCGGATGAACCGGGTCACCGTCATGCGGGCCGCCGCCGGGCTGGCCGCCGTCCTCGGCCCCGGCAAGCACGTCGTCATCGGCTACGACGCCAGGCACAAGTCCGACGTGTTCGCCCGCGACACCGCCGCGGTGCTGACCGGGGCGGGGCTGCACGCCTCGCTGCTGCCGGGCCCGCTGCCGACGCCCGTGCTGGCCTTCGCCGTCCGCCACCTCGGCGCCGACGCGGGGGTCACGGTGACGGCCAGCCACAACCCGCCCCGCGACAACGGCTACAAGGTCTACTGGGGCGACGGCTCCCAGATCGTGCCCCCGATCGACCGCGAGATCTCGGCCGCCATCGACGCCGTCGGACGCGTCGACGAGCTGCCGCTCAACGGCCCCGGCACGCTGACCGAGCTGAGCGACGGCATCATCGACGACTACCTCGACGCGGTCACCGCGCTGCCGCTCGGCGACGCCCGCGAGCTGCGGGTGGCCTACACGCCGCTGCACGGCGTGGGCGGGGCGACCCTGACCGGCGCGTTCCTCGCGGCCGGGTTCGAGAGCCCGATGTCGGTCGAGGAGCAGCGCGAGCCCGACCCCGACTTCCCCACGGTGTCCTTCCCGAACCCGGAGGAGCCGGGCGCGATGGACCTCGCCATCGCCCTCGCCACCAAGTCCGGGGCCGACCTGGTCATCGCCAACGACCCCGACGCCGACCGGTGCGCGGTGGCCGTGCCGCTGGGCGACGGCTCCTGGCGCATGCTGACCGGCGACGAGGTGGGCGGCCTGCTCGCCGAGCACGTGATCACGCACACGTCCGGCGATCGCATGGTGGCCACCACGATCGTGTCGTCCACCCTGCTCGGCAAGATCGCCCGCGCGCACGGCGTCCGCTACGGCGAGACGCTCACCGGCTTCAAGTGGATCATCAAGGCGGGCCCCGGGCTGGTCTTCGGGTACGAGGAGGCGATCGGCTACAGCGTCGGCTCCGACTCCGGCCTGCCGGTCCACGACAAGGACGGCATCGGCGCCGCCCTCACGGTCGCCGGCATCGCGGCCGCCGCCCGGCGCGACGGCCGCACCCTCCTCGACCTCCTCGACGACCAGGCCCGGCGCTACGGGCTGCACGCCACCACCCAGCTCTCGGTCAGGGTGGACGACCTGTCACTGATCGCCGGCGCCATGTCCAGGCTCCGCGCGGCCCCGCCGGCGACGCTCGGCGGGCGCGCGGCGCTCACCGCCGACGACCTGAGCAGGGGCGACGGCGGCCTGCCGCCCACCGACGGCCTGCGCTACGTCCTGTCGGGCGACGCGCGGGTGGTGGTCCGCCCTTCGGGCACCGAGCCCAAGCTCAAGTGCTACCTGGAGGTGGTCGTCCCGGTCACCGGCGAGGTCGCGGACGCGCGGGCGCAGGCCGTCCGAGACCTTGACGCCCTGAAGTCCGACCTGAGCACGGCACTGGGACTTCAGTCTCACGCCTGAGACCATCCCAGGCGACGGTGTCGCAGAATCCACCTCTGAGACCATCTCTTCCAGATAGTCTCATCTGTGAGACTATCTGGGGGCGGTTTTGGAGAGCTTCATCGGCAGGAAGCGGGAACTGGCCCTTCTCCAGTGTGTCCTGGAGAAGACGGATGTCAACCGCTTCGATCGCCCCGGGCGCGCCCTCCTGGTCCGGGGCCGCCGTCGCGTGGGGAAGTCGAGGTTGGCGGAGGAGTTCATCCAGCAGACCCAACTGCCCCACGTCTACTTCACGGCGACCGGCCACGCTCTGGACCAGGAGCTTCGCCTCTTCACCGAGGAGGTTCGCTCGTCGAACCTTCCGGATGCCTCGGCCTTCCACGCCGAGCAGCCAGGTTCGTGGCACGACGCGCTGTCCCTGCTCGCGCACGCCCTCCCCGAGCGCTCGCCCAGCGTCGTGGTCATCGACGAGCTCCCGTACCTGATCAAGGCGGACCCGTCCTTGGAGGGCGTGCTGCAGAAGCTCTTCGACCGGGAGTTCTCCAGACGGCCCGTGTTGCTGCTGCTCATCGGCTCGGACCTGTCCATGATGGAGGCGATCAACACCTACGACCGGCCCTTCTACCAGCGTGCTGTCGACTTCGTCGTCGATCCCCTCAGCCCCCATGACGTGGGGCAGGCTCTCGGCCTGTCCGCGGCGGAGGCGTTCGACGCCCATCTGGTCTCGGGCGGCCTGCCGATGATCTGCGAGGAATGGCCCCGTGGCGGCTCCCTCTGGGACTACCTGAAGGAGGCGACCGCGAACCCGCTCTCCGCGCTGATCGTCAGCGGAGAGCGTGCGCTCGCCGCCGAGTTCCCGCCGGAAGCCCTCGCCCGGGAGGTGCTGAGCGCGATCGGCGCGGGGCAGCGCACGCACGCCAACATCGCCACCGCCGCCCAGGGGGTCTCCCGGGCATCGATGAACCGGGCGCTCCAGCTGCTGCTGGAGAAGCGCATGATCGCCGTGGAGCGGCCCCTGTCGACCCGGCCGTCCCGGGAGACGCGCTACCACGTGGTGGACACCCATCTGCGGTTCTGGATCCGGTTCATCGGATCCCGCCTGACCGACATCGAGCGTGGCCGAGCGGACAGGGTCATGGACAGGATCCGCCAGTCCTGGACGTCATGGCGAGGGACGGCCATCGAGCCCGTCATCCGCGAGTCCGTCCGGCGCATGGACGAGCTTCCCGAAGGCACCGGTGCCATAGGCGGCTACTGGACCCGGACCAACGATCCGGAGATCGACCTGGTCGGAGCCGACAGGGAGCCGATCGCCAAGAAGATCACGATGCTGGGGTCGATCAAGTGGCTGGAGAACCGGCCGTTCGACCATCACGATCTGAGCGAGCTCATCGTCCACCGCTCGAAGATGCCGGGCGCCGACACCTCCACGCCGCTCTGCGCGGTCTCGCGCAGTGGGTGCGACGTGGAGGGGGTCAGGCACGTCACGCCTGAGGAAGTGCTCGACGTCTGGCGTTAGGCGAGCCACCGTCAGGCGTCAGGCGCTCGGCGTCAGGCGTTAGGCGAGGCGGAACTGGAGGTCGGTGTCCCAGTTGTTCGGGTCGGGTTCGACGCGGGGGTCGGTGTTGTAGATCTCAAGGCGGCAGCCCCAGCGTTCGACGCCGTCCGCTTCCGTCATGTCCCACTCCAGCCCCTGCTCCGCCGTCCATTTCAGCAGGTCCCCGATGACGCCGGCGAGCTGGTCGGGGTGGCCGTGGTGGGTGACGGTCGCGTAGCGCCCGGCGGGCAACTCACCGGCGAGGATCTCGCCCTCGCCCTCGACCGGCTCCGCGACGGGCACGCCCGCCTCGACCTCCAGCCGGTCGGCCGCCATGTCGATGCTGTGGTACCGCAGGAACGGGCCCGCCGCCGGGGCGAGACCGCGCTCGGCGAGCCAGCCGATCAGCTCCGAGATGCGGTCGGCGACCTCGCCGAAGGTCGTCATGGTGATATGCCTGCGCACCCCCACGTAGGGGCGGGCGGGCTGTTCGATGATCTCTGGCATGTCTGTCCTCCTTACCGGTCTGTACGAGATGCGGCGCCGGAAGTCATCGGCAGGCCGAACAGCGGGAACAGCGCCGGGTCGAGATAGGCCGTCGTGGCGGCGATCCGGCCGTCGGCGGGCTCGACCACCACGAGGGCGAAGGGCTCGCCGTTCACGTACTGGCCGAAGGCGGGCGAGCCGTTGGCCGCGGTGCGGACGAGGCGGGACCCGGCGCAGGGGGCGTCGGCCGCCAGCATGACCGTGCGGATGTCGTCCCGGCCGCGCAGCCACCAGGTGAACGGCGGCATCGACATGGTGGCGTCCTCGTGGAGCAGCGCGACGAGCCGTTCGACGTCGTAGCGCTCGAAGGCGTCCACGTAGCGGGCGAGCAGTTCCTCGTCCACGTCCGCTCGTGGTTCCGGGGTGGCGGGAAGGGCGGCCCTGGCGCGTTGCAGGGCGCTGTTGACCGACGCGACGCTGGCTCCGAGCAGGTCCGCCACCTCGGCGGCGCGCCAGCGCAGGACGTCCCGCAGGATGAGGACGGCCCGCTGCCGGGGCGGGAGGTGCTGCAACGCCGCCACGAACGCCAGCCGCACCGACTCCCTGGCGACGGCGAGGTCCGCAGGGTCGGCGGGCAGCACCCGGCTGTCGGGGACGGGCTGGATCCACCTGTGCTCGGGCAGGGGGTCGCCGAGTCCCGCTCCCGGGGCGGCGGCGGGGCCGAGGTCCATGGCGCGGGCCCGTCGCTGGGGGGTGCGCAGCATGTCGAGGCAGATGTTGGTGGCGATCTGGAACAGCCACGGACGCGCCGGCCCGCGCGCCGGGTCGTAGCCGCCCCGCCAGGCTCTGACCAGGGTCTCCTGCACCGCGTCCTCGGCCTCGAAGGCGGAGCCGAGCATGCGGTAGCAGTATCCGGTCAGCTCGGCGCGGTGCCGCTCCAGATCGTCCACTAGGCGGGGGCCACCTCGATCTGCAGTTCCGTCACCCATTCGGCCGCGTTATCCGGGCAGTGCAGGTAGACCTCCCTGGCCAGGGAGAGCGACCGGTGACCGTTCTCCTCGATCCAGTGGGCGAGGGTCTGGAACGTCGACCCGACGTCCTCCATCGCGCCGTGGTGGATGATCGTCGCCGCGGTGTCGATGCCGGGCAGGGCGACCACCTGGAAGTCGAGGTCCGGGCGCGGCCCGGTCGTGACGGGGAACGCGGCGTGGACCATCACGCTCCCGTCGTCCTCGGGCACGTAGTAGGCGATGCCGGGGCCGGCGATGGCCACACCGGCCGCCTCCACGCGGTCGCAGAGCTGCCTGTACAGGGGTTGGATGACCGGGCCGATGTCCTCGCTGTCGTAGCTGGCGGCCCTGGCGCTGAGCTCGGCCACCGTGACCGGGGCGACCTTCTTGAGCACGACCTCGTCCGTCTTCATGTGCCCTTCCGTCTCGATGCTCCGAAGCCTCGCCTCGACGCCGCGCAGCCTGGCCAGGTCGGCGCTGATCTGGGCTTCGAGCTGGGCGCGGCGCAGCCGGACCATGCCGTGCAGCTCGTCCGCGCTCACCTTGTCGTCGAGGATCGCCCTGACCTGTTCCAGCGTGAAGCCGAGGTCCTTGATCGCGACGATCCTGTTGAGCCTGGACAGCTGCGCCGCCTGGTACGAGCGGTAGCCGGTGGACGGGTCCACGTGGGCGGGGCGCAGCAGCCCGAGCGCGTCGTAGTGGCGCAGCATGCGCACGGACACGAGTCCGAGCCTGGCGAAGTCTCCGATGCTGAACATGACCTCTCCAGGTGTAGGGCCTCACACGGTGTCAGGGTCAACCTACGTGGAGAGCTCTGACCCCGGGAGCCGTCAGGGGACCACGATGGCGGCCACCACCAGGGCGAGCGCCACGGCGAGCACCGCGAACGCGTCGAGCGACCACGTGGTGCGGGCGGGACCGGCCGCCTCCTCGCGCCGCCTGGCCGACTCGGCGCGCTCGGTGATCTGCTCCCCCACCCAGTCGGCGTGCGTCTTCCCGGCGAACGCCTCCGCCGCCGTCTGCTCGCCCCTCGTCATCGCGGGCTCGGTGCGGAACCGGCTGGGACGCTGCGGCCTGGGCGCCGCCCTGCGCTGCGCCCTGGCCCGCTCCCGTGCCGTGCTCATCGGCGTCCACAGCCGCAGGAGCTGCTCGTCGTGCTGGACGTTGATCGAGTGCGAGACGGTCACGTCCGCCACGGACGCCCACGGGACGAACGTGGTGCGCAGCGGGTTCCGCCCGACCAGCCCGGGCTCGGTGAACACGGTGGCCGGCCTGAGCGCGACCAGGTAGACGATCGCGGTGAGCCCGCCGAGGACCGCGGCGGCCACCAGCGAGGGCTTGCCGTTGAAGCGGACGGTGAGATCCCAGGCGTTCACCGCGACGAACGCCACCCAGACCCAGCCGAGCACGAAGGCGGTCTTGGACCGGTAGACCTGCTTCACGGCTGCCACTTCAGCCGCGCGAAGCCGGGCTTGATCACGCCGTTGATCAGCGCCAGCCGCTCGTCGAACGGGATGAACGCCGACTTCATCGCGTTCACCGTGAACCACTGCAGGTCATCCCAGTCGTAGCCGAACGCCTCGACCAGCTTGGCGAACTCCAGCGAGACGGAGGTGGAGCTCATCAGCCGGTTGTCGGTGTTGACCGTCACCCTGAAGTTCAGCCGGCGCAGCAGCCCGATGGGGTGCTCGGCGATCGACGGGGCGGCGCCCGTCTGCAGGTTGGAGGTCGGGCACATCTCCAGCGGGATGCGCTTGTCGCGGACGTAGGCGGCCAGCCGCCCGAGCTTGGCGGTGCCGTCGCCGGAGGTGGAGATGTCGTCGATGATGCGCACCCCGTGGCCCAGCCGGTCGGCGCCGCACCACTGGATGGCCTGCCAGATCGACGGCAGCCCGAACGCCTCACCGGCGTGGATCGTGAAGTGCGCGTTCTCCCGCTGCAGGTACTCGAACGCGTCGAGGTGCCGGGTGGGAGGGTAGCCCGCCTCGGCGCCCGCGATGTCGAACCCCACCACGCCGACGTCGCGGTAGCGGACGGCCAGCTCGGCGATCTCCTTGGAGCGCGCCTGGTGCCGCATCGCGGTCAGCAGCGTGCCGACCTTGACGTCGCGGCCCTGCGAGCCCAGCTTGAACCCTTCGAGCACCGCCTCCACCACGGCGTCGAGGGTCAGCCCGGTGGTGGTGTGCTGCTCGGGCGCGAAGCGCACCTCCGCGTACACCACCCCGTCGGCGGCCAGGTCTTCGGCGCACTCGGCGGCCACCCTGACCAGCGCGTCACGGGTCTGCATCACCCCGACGGTGTGCTCGAACGTCTCCAGGTACCGTTCCAGGGACCCGGAGTCGGAGGCCTCCTCGAACCACTGCCGCAGGTTTCCGGCGTCGGTGGTGGGCAGGCCCTGGTAGCCGTGCTCCCGAGCCAGCTCGACGATCGTCTCGGCCCGCAGGCCACCGTCGAGATGGTCGTGGAGCAGGACCTTGGGCGCGCGTCGGATCTCGTCAAGGGTGGGGCTCATCTGGCCATGATATGAGCTGTGGCCCCGCCCTCTCCCGCGCGCCGGGGTCAGTCGCGACGGGCCAGGTCAGGGGAGAAGGCGGGAAGGCAGACGGCGACGTACTCGGCGCCCTCGGGGCCGGTGCTGTAACGGACCGTCTCGCCCGGCTCGCTGACCAACGACTCGCCCGCCGAGACCTTCGTGGTGCCGCCCGCGTGCTCGACCAGGACCGTGCCCTTGAGCACCACCGTGTACTCGGTGAACTCGGGGGTCTGGGGCGGTTCCGACCAGCCTGGCGGCGCCACCATGTGGGCGATCGAGATCGCCTCGTCGCCGCTGTTCACGCGGCCGATGTGCTCGTCGATGAGCTTGCCGCCCGGTACCGGGATTCTCGTCGGGCCTTCGATCTTTCTCACCACGACGTCAGTGTGCCACGTCCACGACGAGCCGGTTCGGGGAGGTCTGCTGATCGAGGCGGTACCCGGCGCGATGGTCGAGGACCAGGCCGATGCCGACCCTGCCCTCGAAGTCGCCGGTCTTGACCACGGCGCGGACGTTGCCGAGGTCGGTCTGGAAGATCGGGCCGCCCTCCCAGGTGGGGGCGCCCTTGTCGGTGTGGGCTTGGGCGCGGTTGAGGGCGATCTCGAGGTAGGCGCCGCCCTTGACGTCCAGGCGGTCGCCCGAGCCGTCCTGGACGAGTTCCTTGACCCAGGTGGCCTTGTAGCCGGGGGGATCGCCCTCGAAGTCCACCACGATCCGGTCGAACCCGTCGCGGGCCTCCCAGTTGACCGCTTTCACCAGGGCGGGCTCGCCCGTGCCGCCCATGTCGACGTCGACCTCGGACGTGCTCGTCGGCGGCGGGTCGTCGGTACTGGTCGGGGTGGGGGTGGGCGACGGAGGCGAGACCGCCGCGCTGCCGGTGGGCGTGACGTTGCCACAGGCGGACAGGACGGCCAGGAGTGCGAGCCCGGCGACCGCACGGGCGAACCCCTGGACGGTCCCCGGTGCGGGTGACGGGCGCATATCCCGATGATGCCCCACCGCCGTCCCCGCAAGCGGGCTTTCCGTGGATCACCGCAAGCCTTTCCCCGGATCAGGGAGTTCGCAGACCAGGGGCCCCGCGCGAGCACGCGCGAGGCCCCAGACAGCCATGGACGGGCGGTCAGACCGTCTCGTAGACCTTGACCTCCTCCTCGACCGCCGCCGCCTTGCGGAAGCGCAGTCCCGTCGCGGAGATCGCGACGCCGACCAGGGCCAGCACCAGCGACACGACGATCGCCGCGCGCAGCGTCCCGATCGAGATCGCGCCGCCCGAGCCGGAGGTGAGCACCGCGGTGACCACGGCCAGCACGATCGCGCCGCCCACCTGGCCGGAGGTGTTGAGCAGGCCGGAGGCCAGACCCTGCTCGTCGTCGTCCACGCCGTTGGTGGCCTGGATGTTGAGCGACGGGAACGACAGCGCGAACGCGATGCCCAGCAGGATCATGCCGGGGATGACCATGCCGCCCAGGCTCGGGGTCTCGTCGATGCCGAGGAAGATGGCGTAGCCTCCGGCCAGCGCGGCGGCCCCGATGACGATCAGCTTGCCGGTGCCGAACCTGTCGGCGAAGTCGCCCATCTTGGTGCTGGTGACGGCCACGAGCACGCCGGCGGGCAGGAACGCGAGCGCGGTGCCGAGAGCCGACCAGTGCAGCAGGTTCTGGAAGTACTGCATGGCGACGAACTGGAAGGCCACGTACGAGCCCATCAGGATGAGCAGCCCCAGGTTGGCCCGGACGATCGAGCCGGAGCGCAGGATGCCGAGCCGGACCAGCGGGTGCTTCATCCTGAGCTCGGCGAAGATGAACAGGCCGAGCAGCGCGGCGGTGACCACGAGCGAGCCGATCGTGCGCAGCGAGGCCCAGCCGACCTCGGGCGCCTGCACCACGGTGTAGACGAGCAGCAGCATCGAGGCGGTGATCAGCACGGCGCCGACCAGGTCGTGACCGCCCTCGGCGCGCTCCTCCTCGCCGCGCGGCAGCACCTTGAGCGCGGCGAGCAGCGCGATGATCGCGACCGGCACCGGCATCAGCAGCGTCCAGCGCCACCCCAGCTCGGTCAGCAGGCCGGACAGCACCAATCCCAGCGAGTAGCCGCTGGCGCCGCAGGCGGTGAAGATGCTCAACGCCTTGTTGCGCGCGGGGCCTTCGGGGAAGGTCGTGGTGATGATCGACAAGGCGGCGGGCGCGGTGAAGGCCGCTCCCACGCCCTTCACAAAGCGGGCGGCGATGAGCAACGCGCCGTCGTCCACCAGGCCGCCGAGCAGTGACGCGACGGCGAAGACGCCCAGCGCGACCAGGAACACCCTGCGCCGCCCGAGCAGGTCGGCGGTCCTGCCGCCGAGCAGCAGGAGACCGCCGTAGCCGAGCACGTAACCGCTGACAACCCATTGCAAGGAGGAAGTAGAGAGCCCCAGATCACGCTGGATGGAAGGCAGTGCCACACCGACCATCGAGACATCGAGGGCATCAAGGAAGATCACTGCACAGAGCACGGCGAGCGCGCCCCAACGAGATGAGGAAGAGGACATGGACCCGAACACTACATGCATCCGCATCTAATGCAAACGCATTTAATTCCGTTGCATGAGATTTATCGGGATGGTAACCTCCGCGACATGGACGATGAGTTCGTGGTCGAGACCTGGCATTACGTCCTGGCCAAGCACGCCAAGGCGATGTGTGCGCTGGAGCGCGAGCTCGGCGACAGACATGGCCTCGGGCCCAGCGAGTTCGAGGTGCTCGACCGCATCGTCCACCACGACAGGAAGCTGCGCGTCCAGGAGCTCTGCGACGAGGTCCACCTGAGCCAGAGCGCGCTCTCCCGCGTGGTGGCGCGCCTGGAGAAGGCCGCGCTGGTCTCGCGCGGCGTCTGCGACTCCGACCGGCGCGGCGTGTTCGTCTGCATCACCGACGAGGGCCGCGCCAGGCACGCGGAGGCACTGCCGACGCAGCGCGCCGTGCTGGCCGAGATCTTCTCCGCCTCCCCCGTGCCCATCGCCTGACCTCCCGCCGAACGCCGGGAGGCGGGCGATCGCGTGCAGGAGGACCGGCGAGCGTACCGGCCGGCGTCAGGCGGTGACGCGCTCGATGACCAGGGGCAGGAGGTCCTGGCTCGCGGGGCCGACCAGGTAGCCGCCCGCCAGCGCCTCCAGAGCGCGGTCGAAGCGGGCCGTCTCGTCCGCGTGCAGGGTCATGAGCGGCTGCCCCTCGCGGACGAGGTCGCCCGGCTTGGCGTGCAGGGTGATGCCCGCGCCGAAAGACACCGGGTCCTCCTTGCGGGCCCTGCCCGCCCCGAGCCGCCAGGCGGCGAGGCCGACCGCGTAGGCGTCGAGGCTGGTCAGCACGCCCGATGAGGGGGCTTCGACGGTCATCGTCTCGGCGGCCCTGGGCAGCAGGGCGTCGGGGTCGCCGCCCTGGGCGGTGATCATGCGGCGCCAGTGGTCCATCGCCGAGCCGTCCTTCAGGGCCTGCTCGGGGTCCTTGCCCGCGATGCCGGCGGCGTCGAGCATCTCCCTCGCCAGCCGCACCGTCAGCTCCACCACGTCGGACGGCCCGCCGCCCGCCAGGACCTCGACCGACTCCTCGACCTCCAGCGCGTTGCCCACGGCCCGGCCGAGCGGCCGGTCCATCGCGGTGAGCAGCGCGACCGTGCGGACGCCCGCGTCGGTGCCCAGCGCGACCATGGTCTCGGCCAGTTCGCGGGCCAGTTCCGGGGTCTTCATGAACGCGCCGGAGCCGACCTTGACGTCCAGCACCAGCGAGCCCGTGCCCTCGGCGATCTTCTTGGACATGATCGAGGACGCGATCAGCGGGATCGACTCGACCGTGCCCGTCACGTCGCGCAGCGCGTACAGCTTCTTGTCGGCGGGGGCCAGGCCGGAGCCGGCCGCGCAGATGACCGCGCCCGCCGAGCGCAGCACGTCCAGCATCTCGGCGTTGGACAGCGAGGCCCGCCAGCCGGGGATCGACTCGAGCTTGTCGAGCGTGCCGCCGGTGTGCCCGAGCCCGCGCCCCGACAGCTGCGGGACGTAGGCGCCGCACGCCGCCACCAGCGGCGCGAGCGGCAGCGTGATCTTGTCGCCGACGCCGCCGGTGGAGTGCTTGTCGGCGGTGGGACGGTCCAGGACGGACCAGTCCATGCGCTCGCCCGAGCGGATCATGGCCTGGGTCCAGCCGGCGATCTCGCGCCGGTTCATCCCGTTCAGCAGGATCGCCATGGCCAGCGAGGACATCTGCTCGTCAGCCACGTCACCGCGGGTGTAGGCGTCGATGACCCAGTCGATCTGGGCGGCCGTCAGCTCACCACCGTCGCGCTTGGCGACGATGACCTCGATCGCGTCCATCACGCCATCCTGGACAGGTCGTGGGGGCCGAACGCGTACGGCAGGATCTCGGCCATCCGCTTCGGCCCGTCGACGGTCTCCACCAACAGGTCGTTACCGCCGAACTCGAACAGGAGCTGGCGGCATCGCCCGCACGGCATCAGCAGCTCGCCGTGCCCGTCGACGCAGGTGAAGGCCACCAGCCTGCCACCGCCCGACGCCTGCAGCGCGGAGACCAGCCCGCACTCGGCGCACAGGCCGATGCCGTAGGAGGCGTTCTCGACGTTGCAGCCGGTGACGATCCGGCCGTCGTCGACCAGCGCCGCCGCCCCGACGGGGAACTTCGAGTACGGCGCGTACGCGTGGTGCATGGCCTCGTCGGCCTCGGCCCTGAGCGCGTCCCAGTTGACTTTGTGGCTGCTCAATGCTGTTCCCCCCGGCGGTAGCGCACGCCGTCGGCCTTGGGCATCCGCAGGCGCTGCGAGGCGACCAGGAGCACCAACAGCGTCAGCACGTGCGGCGTGATGAAGACGAACTCGTTCGGCAGCTTGTCGACGGTCATCCAGAGCCAGACGAGCAGGACGGCTCCCACCGCCGCCCCGGCGAGCAGCGTGTACTCCCGGGCTCCCCTGGCCACGATCTCGGCAGGCTGGTTGGACGCCAGCATGCCACGGAGCCGGGCGCCGACGTAGAGCACGAGCAGCGCCGCGCCGAACAGGAAGAACGAGGTGACGGCGCCGGAGCTGCGCAGTTGCAGGCCGTCGGCGTAGCCGAACAGCGCCGCGCCCGCGGCCAGCCCGCCGGGCCGCCAGTTACCGAAGATCATCGCGGCCAGGCCGATGAAGCCGCGCCCGGCCGTCTGACCCTCGACGTACTTGGTGGTGACGAAGACCAGGAACACGCCGCCGAGCCCGGCGAACGCGCCGGAGATGACGACGGCCAGGTACTTGATCAGGTAGACGTTCACACCGAGCGACTCGGCCGCCCACGGGTTCTCGCCCGCCGAGCGCAGCCGCAGGCCGAAGGCCGTGTGCCAGAGCACGAAGAACGTCAGCGGCAGCAACAGCACGGCCAGGATCACCAGCGCGTTGACCTCGTGCGTGAGCCCGCGCAGGATGCCCGCCAGGTCGGAGAGCAGGAACCAGTGCGTGTTCTCCAGGCTGCCGAGCCAGTCGGGCCCTGAGGACAGCAGAGGCAGGCTGACCTCGGGCGCCTGGGACGACAGCGCGGGCGAGGTGGTGATGCCGGCCCCGGCCTTGGCCGCGCCCGTGCCCTCCTTGTAGAGGACCTCCGACAGGAAGCGCGTGACGCCCGGCCCGAGCAGGTTGATGGCGACGCCGCTGATGATGTGGTCGACGCCGAAGGTAACGGTCGCCACCGCGTGGATCAGCCCGCCGAGCGCCCCGGCGACCAACCCGGCGAGCAGCGCCGCCGCCCAGCCCCACTGGTATCCGGCCCATCCGGCGAACCAGGTGCCGAGCACCATCATGCCTTCGAGGCCGATGTTGACCACGCCGGCCCGCTCCGCCCAGAGCCCGCCGAGCCCGGCCAGCCCGATCGGCACGGCGAGCAGCAGCGCCGCGGCGAAGGTGCCGGAGGAGGTGATGTCGTCCTGCCCGGACACGATCCGCACCAGCGACATCAGCAGGATGAGCACGGCGGCGCCGATGAGGCCCAGGTGGTACTTGCTGACCCGGGTAGTCGCTACGACGCTCATGCCGCCACCTCAACGGGAGTGTTCCTGCCGAGCTGCTGCGCGGCCCGCCGTTCCTCGCGCCGCAGCGCGACCCTGCTCGTGATCTCATTGGCGACGACCACCAGCAGGACGATCGTCCCCTGCATGATCATGATGACCGACGGGGGCACGCTGGCGAACTGCAGCGGCCCCTGGGCGCGGTCGAGGAAGCCGAACAGCAGCGCGGCGACCGCGATGCCGGCCGGCCTGTTACGGCCGAGCAGCGCGACCGCGATGCCGAGGAAGCCCAGGCCGGGGGTGAAGTTGGAGCCGAAGGAGTGCTTGTCTCCGAGGATCTCCGGCAGCCCGATCAGCCCGGCGATCGCGCCGGACAGCACCATCGCGGAGATGACCATCTTCTTCGGGTTGACGCCCGACGCCAGCGCCGCGGACGCGTTCAGCCCGCTGGCCTTGACGTCGAAGCCGAACCGGGTGCGCTCGAGCACCAGCCAGAGCAGCAGGCCGAGGACGACCGCCACGAGCAGGAAGCCCCAGAGCCCGCCGCCGCGCGGCGCGGGCAGCCCGAACATCTCGAAGATCCAGTTGAGGTTGGGGAACCAGGCCGACTGCGGCAGCACCGGCGTGTTGGTCGTGAGCGTGCCGGAGGCGCGCTCACCGGTGAACGGCCCGCGCACGAGGAAGGCCGCCAGGTTGATCGCGATGTAGTTCAGCATGATCGTGGAGATGACCTCGTTCACCCCCCTGCCGACCTTCATCACCGCGGGGATCAACGCGTAGAGGCCGCCGACGGCCATCGCGACCACGATGATCACCAGGATCTGGATCGGCGCGGGCGCCGTGAACTGCGCGCCGACGTAGGCCGCGCAGATGGCCGCGATCCGGTACTGGCCCTCGACGCCGATGTTGAAGAGGTTCATCCGGAACCCGACCGCCACCGCCAGGCCCGCGATGTACAGCGGCACGGCCCTGTTCAGCATGGTCGTGATGCCGTTGACGACCGAACGGGGAGTTTCGCCGAAGTCGAAGAAGGCGGCGAACGCGGCCTCGGGGCTGGCCCCCGCGGCGATGATCGCCACGCTGGAGATCAGGATGGCCAGCACGATCGCGGCCACGGCGCCTGCGACGGTCAGCAGCGCCCGATAGAGCCCTGCGGGCATCACGTCTCCTCAGTGCCGGTGATGGCGCCGGTCATGTAGCCGCCCAGCCGCTCGGGCGTCACGGCGGACGGGTCGAGCCGGGCGACGAGCCGCCCGCGGTAGATCACGTGCAGCGTGTCGGACAGGCCGATCAGCTCGTCGAGGTCCGCCGAGATCAGCAGCACGGCCAGCCCGGCGGCCCTGGCGTTACGCAGGTGGTCCCAGATGGCCGCCTGGGCGCCGACGTCCACGCCGCGGGTGGGGTGCGCGGCGATGAGGAACTTCGGCTCGCCGCTCATCTCGCGGCCCACGATCAGCTTCTGCTGGTTGCCGCCCGACAGGGCCAGGGCCAGCGTGTCGACGCTGGGCGTGCGCACGTCGTACTCCTTGACGATGCGCTCGGTGTCGGCTCTGGACGCCCGCCTGTTGACCCAGATGCCGCTGCGGGCGGGCCGTCTGGTCTGGTGGCCGAGCACCCGGTTCTCCCACAGGGACGCTTCCAGCAGCAGCCCCTGCCGGTGCCGGTCCTCCGGGATGTAACCGATGCCCGACTCGCGGCGTTTCAAGGTGGACCAGGAGCTGATGTCGGCCTCGCCGAGCGTGATCTCGCCGTGGGCGGGACGCATGCCCATGATCGCCTCGATCAGCTCCGACTGCCCGTTGCCCTCGACTCCGGCGATGCCGAGGATCTCGCCCTTGTGGATGTTGAACGAGACGCCGTCGAGCAGCAGCCGCCTGCCGTCCTCGCGCAGCTTGTCGACGTAGACCTGCATGGACGTGCCCTTGGGGACGGGACGGTACCCGTCGGCCTCCATGGTGAGGCCGGACACCCGCAACGCGACCGTCTCGGTGACCGTGGACTCGCGGGTCTCCGGGGTGGGCAGCTCGCTGCCGACCATCAGCTCGGCGAGCTGGCGGGCGGTGACCTCGGTCGGGTCGACGCTGGCGACGGTGGTGCCGCGGCGGATCACGGTGATCGCGTCGGCGATGCTGAGCACCTCGTCGAGCTTGTGCGAGATGAAGATGACGGTCAGGCCGTCGGCCTTGAGCTCGCGCAGGTTGTCGAAGAGCTCGTCGACCTCCTGCGGCACGAGCACCGCGGTGGGCTCGTCGAGGATCAGGATGCGCGCGCCGCGGTAGAGCACCTTGAGGATCTCGACCCGCTGCCTGTCGCCGACGCCGAGGTCCTCGACCAGCCGGTCGGGATCGACGCTCAGGCCGTGACCGGCCGCGAGCTGGGCGATGCGGGCGCGGGCCTGGGCGGTGTCGAGGGTGCCGGCCCGCTTCGGCTCTGCGCCGAGGACGATGTTCTCCAGCACGGTGAAGTTGTCGGCCAGCATGAAGTGCTGGTGGACCATGCCGATGCCCGCGCCGATCGCGTCGCTGGGCGTGCGGAAGCTGACTTCTTCGCCGTTGATCCTGATCGTGCCCTCGTCCGGCTTCTGCATGCCGTAGAGGATCTTCATCAGGGTGGACTTGCCCGCGCCGTTCTCTCCCACGATCGCGTGCACCGTGCCGGGTTCGACGGTGATGCGGATGTCGTGGTTGGCCACCACGCCGGGGAAGCGTTTGGTGATGCCCTCCAGCTCGACGGCGGGTTGCACCGCGGCGAGGGTTTCCGAGCTCATGCGGTCTCCTTGAGCCGGGTGGATAGACCGAAGGCCCGGGGATTAGGCCCCCCGGGCCCTCGCTTGACGTTCCTACCCAGGTTACGGCTTGGACGGAACCGTGATTTTGCCGTCGACGATGTCCTTCTTGACCGCGTCGAGCTTGTCCTTGAGGTCGTCGATCTCGCCACCGGTGGTGGCCAGGCCGACACCGTCGACCTTGAGGTCGTAGACGGTGTTGCTGCCGCCCTTCGCGCCGCCCTGGAAGGCCTTGATGAACTCGAACACGCCGACGTCCACGCGCTTGAGCATCGAGGTCATGATGACGGGCTGCAGGTCGGTCTCCTTGACCGTCTGACGCTGGTCGGAGTCGACGCCGATGGCCTTCTTCTTGGCCGCGGCCGCCGCCTGGAACACGCCGAGGCCGGAGTCGCCGGCGGCGTGGTAGACGATCTCCGCGCCGTCCTGGAACATCTTCTCGGCCGCGACCTTGCCCTTGTCGGGGGCCTTGAAGCCGCTGAAGTCGCCGTCGGGGGTGAGGTACTTGATGTCGATCTTGGCGTCCTTCTTGACCGACTTCACGCCGGCCACGAAGCCCGCCTCGAACTTCTTGATCAGGTCGTTCTCGACGCCGCCGACGAAGCCGACGTGACCGCTCTTGGCCTTGGTCGCCGCGGCGACGCCCGCCAGGTAGGAGCCCTGCTCCTCGGCGAACTGCAGGCCGGTGACGTTCGGCGCGTTGGAGGCGGAGTCGACGACCGCGAACTGGATCTCGGGGTACTCCAGGGCCGTCTTCTTGATGTCGTCGCCGTAGGCGAAGCCGACGCCGATGATCGGGTTGTAGCCGGCGTCGGCGAGCTGGCGCAGGAGTTCGCCGCGGTTGGAGCCGTCAGCGGCGGGGCTCAGGTCCTTGATGTCCGCGCCCAGCTCGGTCTTGGCCTTCTCCAGGCCGACGTAGGCGGCGTCGTTGAACGACTTGTCACCGCGCCCGCCGACGTCGAACGCGAGACCGACCTTCAGCGCGCCCGCCTTGGACGCCTCGCTGCTCGCTCCCGATGTGGGCTGGGCGCCAGCCGTGCTGTCGCCCCCGCTGCTGCCACCACAGGCCGCGGCCGCCATGAGCATGACGCCGGCGACAGAGCCGATCGCCATCCTGCCGAATCGCTTGCTGAGCAAGGCGACTCCCTTCCATTTCCCCGCCGCCGAACTTCATCGCGGGCGCGAAGAAACGTACGGCACCTGCACGGAAGATAGTTGCTTGACCAGGGCAGACCAAACCGGCACACAAGGTCGCAACCGGTCCGTTATCGACATCAGTCGCGTCTGTGACCTGCGGACAGAATGGCACCCCCCGGCCGGGCCCTCTCATTTTTACCGTAACTTGACGCGGGTCAAGGGCTTGCCGTGCGGCCGATCTTGACGGAGATTTTCGATCATAGATGGAAGTCCGTCTGCCACGGGAGCCCTGATGCGTGCTCGGAAGGTTCTGGCGGTGCCGCTGGCCGCGGTGCTCGTCCTGGCGATGGGCGCCGCGCCCGCCACGGCCGGCCCACCGGAGACCCCACCGGCGATCAAGGTCGAGGGGAACGCCACCCAACCGGTCTTCTCCCGCGCCGACGCCATCAAGCAGACCGTGTTCGTGGAGGTCGCCGGCACCGACAGCGACAGCGACGGCAGCCCCGACCGGGTGGCCGTGGACATCCTGCGTCCCAAGGAGACCGACCAGGGTCTGAAGGTTCCCGTGATCATGGAGGCCAGCCCGTACTACGCGGGCGGCAACGACGTCCCCAACCACGTGGTGGACGTGGACGACGACGGCAACCCGCTGCCCTCGCTGTGGGCGCGGGCGAACAAGCTCGCCGCCGAGCCGTTCGACGGCTACTACGACAACTACTTCCTGCCGCGCGGCTACGCGATCGCGCTGGTGGAGAACCTGGGCAGCGGGCGTGCCACGGGCTGCCCGACGACCGGCGACCGCAACGAGACGGCCGGCCCGAAGGCCGCGATCGACTGGCTGAACGGCCGGGCCAGGGCCTTCACCGCCGGCGAGCCGGTGTCGGCGTCCTGGTCGACCGGCAAGGTCGGCATGATCGGCGTCTCCTACAACGGGACCCTGCCCAACGCGGTCGCCTCGACCGGGGTCAAGGGGCTGGAGACGATCGTCCCGATCGCCGCGATCTCGTCCTGGTACGACTACTACCGGGCCAACGGCGGCGTCGTCGCGCCCGGCGGCTTCCAGGGCGAGGACACGGACGTGCTGGCCAAGTACGTCCTCACCCGGGCCGACGGGCAGCGGGTCTGCGGCCCCGTGATGGAGCACCTGACGGCGGCGCAGGACCGGATCACCGGCGACTACAGCCGCTTCTGGGACGTCCGCAACTACCTCAACGACGTCGGCAAGGTCAGGGCCAGCGTCTTCCTGGTGCACGGGCTCAACGACTGGAACGTCAAGACCAAGCAGTTCGCCCAGTGGTGGGAGGCCCTGGCCAAGCGGCACATCCCGCGCAAGATCTGGCTGCACCAGGGCACCCACATGAGCCCCTTCAACCTCAGGACGGTCGAGTGGCTCCGTCAGCTGCACGGCTGGTTCGACTACTGGCTGTACGGGATCGACAGCGGCATCATGCGCGAACCGCAGGCGGACGTGGAGATCGGCCCCGGCGACTGGGGCCGGTACGCCTCGTGGCCGCTTCCCGGCGCCACCCCTGTCAGGCTCCGGCTCGGCCAGAACTCCGAGCTGGGCCCGCTCACCCGCCCGTGGCCGGGCCGCGAGTCGTTCGTCGACCAGAAGGACCGCACGGCCGAGCAGCTGGTCGAGTCGGCCCCCGCGCCCGATCCCAACCGCCTGGCCTACCTGACGTCCGAGCTGCCGGCGGACGTCCGGATCTCGGGCACCCCCGAGGTCTCGGTCAGGGCCTCCTTCAGCGGCGGCTCCTCGCCGTACCTCACGGCCCTGCTGGTGGACTACGGCGAGGACGTCCGCCCTGACGGGTCGCTGGTGCCGACCGGCGAAACGCTCTGCTACGGCCAGGGGGTCCCCGGCGACACGGGCTGCACGGCGCTGCGCAGGCTGGGAACCGCCACCACGCCGTACAAGATCGTCTCCAGGGGCTGGCTGGACGTCCGCAACCGCGCCGGCATGGACCGCACGCAACCGCTGCGCCCCGGCAAGGAGTACACCTTCACCTGGGACTTCCAGCCCAAGGACTACCTGTTCAAGCAGGGACACCGGATCGGCCTGGTGATCATCTCGACGGACCGCGACTACACGCTGCGCTACCCGCCGGGCACCAGGGTCGAGCTCTCGCCCGGCCGCTCGTCGCTGACCCTGCCGGTGGTCGCGGGCAGGGTCACCTGACGCTCAGGCCAGCACTCAGGCCAGCGTGGTGAGGGGATCGACGACGCGGCCGGCCTCCCAGAGCGCGGTGAGGGCGGTCGCGGCCATCATCCGCACGCCCATCCCGATCGCGCCCTCGTCGACGTCGAAGGTGCCCTGGTGGATGTCGTAGGTGACGCCGCCGGGCGACCGCGTGCCCAGCCGGGCGAAGGCTCCCGGGATCGACTCCAGGTACCAGGCGAAGTCCTCGCCGCCGAGGGACTGCTGCGTCGGCACCACGGCGGACGCCCCCAGGGCGCGCTCGGCCGACGCGGCCAGCATCTCCACGCTCACCTCGTCGTTGACGACCGGCGGCACCCCGCGGGTGTAGTCCATGGTCGCCTCGATGCCGTAGGCGCCGGCGACCGACTCGAGCAGCGCCTTGATCAGGTCGGGGGCGGCGTGCCAGGCGTTCTCGTCCAGGCAGCGGACGGTGCCCTCGGCCACGCCGTCGTCGGGGATGGCGTTGGCGGCCGAGCCCGCCTCGACCTTGCCCCAGACCAGGCTGAGCGAGGAGCGCGGGTCGACCCGGCGGGAGAGCGCGGCGGGCAGCTCGGTGAGGACCTTGGCGAGGGCGAAGACGAGGTCGGCGGTCAGGTGCGGCCTGGCCGTGTGGCCGCCGGGGCCGGAGACGCGGACGACCAGCTTGTCGCAGGCCGAGGTGATCGGGCCGGACTTGAGACCGATCTGGCCGACGTCGACGCGCGGGTCGCAGTGCAGGCCGAAGATGCGGTCGACGCCGCTGATGCCGCCGTGCGCCATGACCTCGAGCGCGCCGCCGGGCAGCTCTTCCGCGGGCTGGAAGATGAGCCGGACGCGCCCGGGAAGCAGCCCCGCGGCGGCCTGCTGGGCGAGGAAGAGCGAGGTGCCGAGCAGGACGGTGGTGTGCACGTCGTGGCCGCACGCGTGGCAGACGCCCGTGACGGTCGAACGGTATGAAACGTCCTTCTCGTCCTGCAGGGGCAGCGCGTCGATGTCTGCGCGCAGCGCCACGGTCGGGCCGTCGCCGCTGCCCACGTCGCACACCAGCCCGGTGCCGCGCGGGAGCACGGAAGGCGTGAGGCCGGCGGCGATGAGCCGCTCGGCGATGCGCTGGGTCGTGCGGTACTCGGCGAAGGCCAGCTCTGGGTGCATGTGCAGGTCGCGACGGAACGCCACCAGATTCTGCTCGTTCTCCGCCAGGAACGCGTCGAGTTCCCCCCGCAGCTCACGGCCCCGCATCAGTCACCATCCCGTCACGTGCCGTGCGACCCCTCGGCCCAACGTCGCCCGGCTCAGTCTGCGCTGTCTTACATCCATGTTTCGCACTGCGGTAGCTGTCCGGTCAGGGCAGTCACCCGGGCAATCAAAGGCTGCACCCGTGGGTTTCGGTGCCAGTGATCGTCAGAACGGGAGACCGCGGCGAGGGTGGCCGTGAGCCCGATGGCGATGCATCGACTTTATCGCTCCCGTGACGGTTCCCGCCGACAACTACCCCAAAAGTTCACTGACGGCATGACCGTAACCTCAGGTCGTTACGGTAAGTGAGCGTCTACCTGACCCCGAAATAGTCACAAGGGATCATTAGATGGTGACCCGTTGTCGCCACTTCCAAACGTGGTCGGCGATTCCGAATCCTGTCACCTTCCGTCATGGCCATCACACTACGACGATGGCTGTTTCTGCGAAGAATGCGTGTTTCACTCGCTATATGATCACTAATATCCCGTTCGGGGAGAAGCATGCGAGATTGAGCATCTTCGAGCCGGGCGAGGGGACCCTGGTGGTCGTGCCCTCGCTCTCCCTGCCGCAGGACGAGCTCCGCCGCATCACGGGGGCAAGATGCTACGAGGAGCGTCTGCTGTTCCTCCTGTTCACGCTCCGCGATCCCCGCGTCAAGGTGGTCTACCTCTCCTCCGCGCCCGTCGATCCGGACATCGTCGCGTACTACCTGAGCTTCCTCCCCGACCCGTCCGGGGCCGCGGACCGGCTCCGGCTCATCAGCCTCGACGACCCCGTCTCACAGCCGCTGACCAGGACCCTGCTCTCGCGTCCCGACGCGATCGAGCGCCTTCGCCAGGCCGTCGACGGCGACGCCTGGCTGGTCCCGTTCGTCCTGAGCGAGCTGGAGGAGGAACTCGCGGCTCTGCTCGGCATCCCGCTCTACGGCCCGGCCACGTCGCTGGCCTACTACGGCTCCAAGAGCGGCTCGCGCGAGGTCGGCCTGGAAGCGGGCGTGCCGATGGCCCGCGGCTTCGGCGACCTGCGCTCGGCCGCCGAGATCGAGGACGCGATGGAGGCGCTGCCGGGCGAACGGGTGATCGTCAAGCTCAACGACGGCTACTCCGGACTGGGCAACGCGATCGTCACGAAGAGCGACCGGTCCCGGACGAGCTTCTCCGCGGAGGGCGAGACCTGGGAGACCTTCACCGCCAAGATCGTCGAGCGGGGGGCCGTGGCCGAGGAGTTCATCGAGCACCAGCCGCTCTACTTCCCGAGCGCGCTGGCCCGCATCACGCCCGGCGGCGACCACGACGTCCTGGCCACCCACGACCAGGTGCTCGGCGGCGCCAACAAGGACGTCTACCAGGGGTGCTCGTTCCCCGCCGCGTCGCGGTACCGGGCCGAGGTGCAGGAGTCCGCCTCCGGGATCGCCCGCGTCCTGGCCGAGCGCGGCGTGGTGGGGCTGTTCGGCATGGACTTCTTCGCGATGAAGACCGACGCCGGCTACGCCGCCCTGCTCTGCGAGATCAATCTGCGGATCGGCGGCACCACCCACCCGTTCGGCGCGGCGCTGCTGACCACCGGCGCCACCTACGACCACGGCACCGGCCTGCTCATGGTGGGCGAGCAGCCCAAGTACTACACCGCGACCGACAACTGCGCCGCCCGCTGCCTGCGCGGCCGCTCCCCCGGCGAGGTCGTGCGGACGGTCGAGAGGCTCGGGCTCGGCTTCGACCACGGCCGCCGCACCGGCAACGTCTTCCACCTGCTCGGCGCGATCCCCGAGCACGGCAAGCTCGGTTTCACCACGATCGGCGACTCCCGTGAGGAGGCCGACGAGCTCCACCGGATCACCCGCCGGGCGCTCTGCGGAACCCCTTCCAGCCGATGACGGCCAGCACGACGGCGAGCACCAGATTGACCGCGATCAGAACTCCGTGCACCACGTAGAAGGCCGTCGGATGACCGTCTGCCAGGTTGAATGCCAACATCACCCACTCGAAGACCATGAACGCGCCGAGGGCAACGAGGAATCCAGCGATCTTTCGTGACATTGCCATCTCTCTAGTGTCCAAGGTGGATCTTCAGGGGATGTGTCGCCACATGGGCATTGACACAAAGCTACGCTGAGACCGCCATGTGGATGAAACCGGTGCCTGTCACGGCACTCCTCGCGGCGGTCACGCTCACCGCACCCGCGCACGCCTCGACCACCGCACCTATCGGGGGCGACGCGTTGGGCAGCCGCGGCCTGGTGAAGCCCGACGGCGTCGAGGCGCCGCCGAAGACACAGGCCACCTCTTTCGTGATCGCGGACGTCGAGACCGGGCAGGTGCTCGCGGCCAAGGACGCCCACGGGCGCTACCTGCCGGCCAGCACGCTCAAGACGCTGACGGCGCTCACGCTCATCCCCAAACTCGACAAGAACCTCAAGGTCAGGCCGAGCGCGAACGCGTGCAACCAGGAAGGCACCGCGGTCGGCCTGTCGCCCAAGGTCACCTACAAGGTGGACGACCTGTTCAGGGCGCTGATGATGTCCTCGGCCAACGACGCGGCGATGGCGCTGGCCGAGACGAACGGCGGCGTGCCCAAGACCATGCGGGACATGAACGCCGAGGCCAAGCGCCTGCAGGCGAACGACACCGTGGCCAAGACACCCAGCGGCCTGGACAAACCCGGCCAGAGCAGCTCGGCCTACGACCTGGCGCTCATCGCGCGGGCCGGCCTGGCCAATCCCGCCTTCCGGCGATATATCAGCACGAAGGTCGCCAAGTTCCCGGCGCCGAAGAGCTACTACGAGATCAGCAACCACAACAAGCTGCTCTGGCGCTACAAGGGCATGATCGGCGTCAAGAACGGCTGGACGTCCAAGGCCCTGGGCAGCTTCGTCGGCGCCGCCACACGCGACGGCCACACCATCATGGTCACGATCATGCGGCACGACGGCTACTTCTGGGACGAGGTCGCCAAGCTGCTCGACTGGGGCTTCCAGGTCAGAGGCCATGTCCCGCCCGTGGGCCAGCTGGTGGACCCGATCCCGGCCGTGCGTCCGACACCGCGGCAGGTCGCCGCGTCGCCCGCGCCGGGAGTGGCGTCCAAGGCGCCGATGGTGAACACGGCGTCCAGGCAGACCGACACCACCCGCAAGATCGGCGCGGGCGTGATCGGCGGAGCGCTGCTGTTCGGCGTGGTCTGGCTGGGCTTCGGCATCCGCCGCAGGCGCAGGTCACGCGCGTGAGCCGCCGTTGGACGGGATGGGCGAGGGCACAGGGGGCGGGCTGAGCCCGGCCGTGGACGTCCAGGCTGCCACGTACAGGACGAGCCTGGCCGACAGGTTGATCCACAGCAGCAGGCCCACGATGACGGCGAACGCGCCGTAGACCGGGTTGCTCAGCGTCGCGCCCAGCAGCAGCCCGGCGAGCTGCTTGAGCAGCCCGAACCCGATCGCCCCGAGCAACGCCCCCCGGGCGATGACCCGGAAGGGCTGGGTGGGACGCCCCACCCAGCCCAGCAGGATCAGGAACATCAGCCAGTCGGCCGCCAGGCTCGCCAGAAGGCCTCCGGCGAAGAGCCCGCCCTTGTTGAACGGCGTGGCGTCCAGGTGGAGGAAGCGCACCAGGAACGTCGTCGCCTGCGTGGCGAAGCCGGTGACCAGGGCCGACGCGAGCATCGTCAGCCCCAGGAGGACGAGCGAGGCGAGGTCGCGCAGCTTGCCGAGGAAGAAGTTGAGCGGCGGCGTCGTGGTCATCGAGATCTCGCGCAACGCGCCGCGCAACGCGTCCATCGCGCCGAGCCCGGCGTAGAGCAGACCGAGCAGGCCGATGATCCCGGCGGTCTGCTTGGCCTGCGCGATGCTCGTGAGGTCGAGCTGGGAGGTGAGGCCCGGCAACTGCTTGGCGATCGCCGCGTTCAGGGCGTTCAGCGCCTTCTCGTTGTTGGACAGGACGTAGCCGAACACCGCGAAGGCCAGCGCCACCAGCGGGAAGAACGACAGGAACGCGAAGTATGTGACGGCGCCCGCCAGCCGGTCACCGGTGTTCACCTGGTACCGCTGGACGGTCCTGATCAGGTGGTCGATCGAGGGACGGCGGACCCGCCAGTGCTCCACGAGGCGGCGCCCCCGGGCCTTCACGGCCTCGATCCGCTCCGTCAGGCTTGCCATCGCTGCCGCACGGCCCCCTTTCCGGCTCGATCAGAGGAATCTTCCCCCCACAAGCCGGACAAGTCTGCCGTTTCCGTGATCCCGGGGAAAGCCCGGGATCCGGCGGTTCAGGAGGACGCGGCGGTCACCCTGGCGGCCGACTCCGTCAGCGACTCCAGCACGGCGGTCACGTCGTGGTGCAGCAGCCTGCCGTCGCGCTTGACCACCCGTCCGGCGACCAGGACCGTGTCGACGGCGTCGGTGCCCGCGTTGAGCACCACCGCGCCGATCGGGTCCTGCGCGGCGGCCATGCCGAGCGTGTCGGTGCGGAGCAGGACGACGTCCGCCTGCTTACCGGGACGCAGCGACCCGGTGACGTCGCCGAGCCCGACCACCTCCGCGCCCTCGATCGTGGCCATGCGCAGCACGTCGCGGGTGGTGAACCCGAGCCCGTCACCGCCGGGACGCCCGCGCTCCATCGCGAACGCGGCCCGCATCAGGCTGAACATGTCGCCCGGAGCGCAGCTCACGGTGTCGACGCTGAGCGAGGTGGGGATCCCGGCGGCCCGCGCCCGGCCGCTGACCGGGTACCCGATGCCCAGCGTCATCTCGTCGATCGGCGACACCGACACGCTGCCGCCGGTGTCGGCGATGAGCTTGAGGTGGTCGTCGGCGTAGTGGTTGGCGTGCACGTACGTCGTGGGCGTGCTGAGCAGGCCGTTGTCGCGCAGGAACGCGAGCCCTCGGGCGGCGCTCTCCTGGCTCTGCCCGCCCAGGTGCACGGTCACGGGCAGGTCGAGGTCGCGGGCGAGCCGCCACTCGTCCAGCGCGTGCTCCTCGCCGACGATCTCCGGCCCGAGGGCCGCGACCGCCATGCTGACCAGCCCAGGCGTCCCGAAGTACGTGTCGTGCACCCGGCGCCCCTCCTCGACCAGGCCCTCCGGGGCCCCGCCGTGGCAGAACCCGAAGACCGACCTGATGCCGGACTCGCGCAGCGCCCGGACGGCCTGCTCGGTGTGCGCGGGCGTGAACTGCACGTGCGACCAGTCGAGCAGGGTGGTGATGCCCGCGTCGAGGCACTCCAGGGCCCCGGCGAGGTTGCCCGCGTAGACGTCCTCGGGACGGTAGCCGGGCGCCAGCTCGCCCAGGATGCGCTGCAGATATCCCTGGAAGGTCATGTCGGGCGCGACGGCCCGGATGCCGGCCTGCCAGGTGTGCCGGTGGCTGTCGACGAAGCCGGGCATCACGATCATCCCGGACGCGTCGATCACCTCGGCTCCCGGCACGTCGGGCAGCCCCGGCCCCACTTCGGCGATCTTCCCGTCCTCGATCCGCACGTCGGCCGTGCCGACCACCACGGGCTGCGGCTCGGTGTCGACGACGATCCCGTTTCTGATCAAAATTGTCATGCCGAAAAGCTTAGCTAGAAGCTTTTGGAAAAGCAATTTACCTGGAAGTATCCTCGAACACATGAAGCACGATGAGGTAGACGCCATGGTCCCCCGCTGGCAGGCCTCGGGGCTGTCGTCGTCCCTCATCGCCAGCCTCGAGCTCAGCAAGCGCACCGCCCGCCTCAACGCGCTCTTCGAAGCCGCCGTCAAAGCCGAAATCACCGACCTCGGCCTCACCTACGCCGAGTTCGACGTCCTGGCCGCCCTCGCGCGCACTCCCGAACCGCACCGGATGAAGCCCAGCGAGCTGTCCAAAGCCCTCTTCCTGACCTCGGGCGGCACGAGCAACGTCCTCCAACGCCTCACGGCGGCGGGGTACGTCGAACGCGCGGCCAACCCGGGCGACGCCCGCAGCCGCTGGGTCCAGCTCACCGCCGAGGGCCTCCGCATCGCCACCGCCGCCCTCAACGTCGCGGGCAAGGCCCACGACGAGGTCATGGCCGGGGTCCCGGAAGCCACCATCAGGCAGGCAGCCGACGCCCTCCGAGAACTCCTCCTGGTGGTGGGCAGACGCCGCGTCCGCTAACAAAGCGCAGCGCACACGAGCCCGCCGCTAGCCTTCGTTCGCCGTCCACACCCCGGAGATGGGCAGGCAGGCGAGCCCGTCGCCGAAGCTCAGGGATTCCGGCCCGCAGTAGAGGACGAACCCCGCCCGCATCCGATTGCCCAGCCTGCGCCGCAGGAGCCGCAGCCCGCGGAAGTCCGGCGTCAGCGACGCTCCCGCCCGTCAGATAGCCGGCCAGGCCGGAGTCAGCGAAGATCACCTTGGGGGTGGCGACAGCTCGGTGGTGGCGTTCGCGGACCAGGCAGACACCAGGGCCGCGACGATGGACAGCGGCTGCCCCATTGCGGCGATCATCACCGGAGTCGGCCTGTCCGGGCTGGCAGCCGCCTCTTTCCTGCTCATCCGGAGACAACGCCGTACACGCCGGGAGACGACCAGAACCTAGACGGCCCGGAGCTGCATTGATATCGGAATACATATCATTGCTCGGCCAATATCGCTATTGGACATCGTCTCGTCCGGTCTGATTGGCTCCAGCGATCTGCTGATCAAGAGCAAGGACATGGAATGCGACACCTTGACGCCCGCCGCTTCCCCGCGGCCCTGAAGGCGACCGGACTGGCGATCTCCGTCCTGGTCGGCGGCACCGCGTACGGCGTGAACGCCGCCTCGGCCGACAGCCAGGCGCTCCCCCACGCCTCGGCGGCCCAGAACGGGGAGGCCGTCCACGCCGACCTGCAGGCAGCTGACGCGCGCAAGCAGCTGCGTGCGCTGGAAACGTCGTCCAAGACCCGCATCGGCGCGTACGCCCTCGACACGGCCACCGGCAAGACCGTCGCCTACCGGTCCGGCGAGCGCTTCCCGCTCGCGTCCACCGTCAAAGCGCTCGCGGCCGCCGCGGTCCTGCACAAGGCCCGCACGTCCGACCCCGGGCTGATGGAGCGGGTCATCCGCTGGAAGGCCGGCGAGCTGAAGGACAACTCGCCGGTGACCAAGGAGCACGTGGACGACGGGCTGACCGTCGCCCAGCTGTGCGAGGCCGCCATCACCGTGAGCGACAACACCGCGGGCAACCTGCTGCTCAAGCAGATCGGCGGGCCGGCGGGACTGACCCGGTACTTCCGCACGCTGAAGGACCCGGTCTCCCGCCTCGACCGCTGGGAGACCGAGCTCAACATCTGGAGCCCCAAGGAGAAGCGGGACACCACCACGCCCGCCTCCATCGCCCGCGACCTGCGGCAGGTCGCGTCCGGGGACGCGCTCGACGCCAAGGACCGGGAGCAGTTGAACGCGTGGCTTCGCGCGACCAAGACCGGCGACGCGCGCATCCGCGCCGGGCTTCCCAAGACCTGGATCATCGGCGACAAGACCGGCACCGGCTCGACCTACGGAGCCGCGAACGACATCGCCGTCATCCAGACCTCCGAGTCGGCTCCGCCGCTGATCATGGCGATCTACACCAACCGCCCGGCCGCCGACGCCACCAACGACAACAAGGTCATCGCCGACACCGCCGCCATCCTCGCCCGCGGCCTCGGCAAGCTCTCGTAGCGGACGTCCGGACGCGCCCGGACGTCCCGCCGACATACCCCTGGGGCGGGCACCCGCTCCGGGGGCACGCCGGTGCGTGCCCCCGCGGTCAGTGGGTGGGGAGGAAGCCGACGCGGTCGCGGACCTCGGCCATGGTGCGGGTGGCCACCGCGCGGGCGCGCTCGGCGCCGATCGCCAGCATCCGGTCCAGCTCCACCTCGTCGGCCAGCAGCTTCTCCGTGCGCTCCCTGATCGGGCCGAACGCGTCGGCCACGGCCTCCGCGACGTCCTTCTTGAACGTGCCGTACCCCTGGCCCGCGTACCGCTCCACGAGGGCCGGGATCGGGGTGCCGGTCAGGGCCGACTGGATGCGCAGCAGGTTGGAGATGCCGGGCTTGTTCTCCTCGTCGAACAGCACTTCGGACCCGGTGTCGGTGACCGCGCGCATGACCTTCTTACGCAGCGGCCCCGGCTGCTCGAGGAGGTCGAGGATGCCCGCGGGGCTGGAGGACGACTTGGACATCTTCGAGGTTGGGTCCTGGAGGTCGGTGATCTTCTCGACCTCCTTGAGGATGTACGGCTCGGGCAGCGTGAACGTGTCGCCGAAGCGGTGGTTGAACCGCTGGGCCAGGTCGCGGGTCAGTTCGAGGTGCTGCTTCTGGTCGGCCCCGACCGGGACGGCGTTGGCCTGGTAGAGCAGGATGTCGGCCGCCTGCAGGATCGGGTAGGTGAACAGGCCGACGCTGGCGGCGCTCTCGCCGTACTTGGCCGACTTGTCCTTGAACTGGGTCATCCGGGCGGCCTCGCCCATGCCGGTCTGGCAGATCAGGATCCAGGCGAGTTCGGTGTGCTCGCGCACGTGCGACTGGACGAAGACGGTGGAGCGCTCGGGGTCGAGCCCGGCGGCGAAGAGCTGCGCGGCGGCCACGCGGGTGCGGCGGCGCAGGGCGGCGGCGTCGGTCGGCACGGTGATCGCGTGCAGGTCGACCACGCAGTAGAACGCGTCGTGGGTCTCCTGCATCGCGACCCACTGGCGGACCGCACCCAGGTAGTTACCCAGGTGGAAGGAGTCTGCCGTGGGCTGGATGCCGGAGAGAACACGAGGTCTGGCCATAGCAGGTAATTGTGTCAGCAATCCTGGTCCGGCAGCGACTCGATCGCCGGACGCCGTTTGACCCTCACCCTGGCGATGCGGCGTCCGTCGAGCCCGGTGACGGTCAGTTCGAAGCCGGAGACCTCCACCGTCTCCCCGAGGGTGGCAACGTGGCCGAGCATGGCCATGACGAACCCGCCCAGCGTCTCGTAGGGCCCGTCGGGGAGCCGGAGGCCGGTTTCGGCGACGAAGTCGTTGAGGTTCGTCAGGCCGTCGATCTCGATCTCGCCCGCCGTGAGGATCACCGTGTGGTCCTCGAGGTCGTACTCGTCCCTGATGTCGCCGATCAGCTCTTCGACCAGGTCCTCCAGGGTGACGATCCCGTCGGTCCCGCCGTACTCGTCGACGACGATGGCCAGGTGGTGCCCCTCGTCGCGCATCTCCGACAGGGTGGTCAGCACCCGCTTGGACGCGGGCAGGAACTTCACCGGACGGATCGGGACGAGCTCGCTGATCGGCTCGATGCGTCCGGTCAGGACGGGGTCGAGCAGGTCACGGACGTGCACGAACCCGATGATCTCGTCGTAGGACTCGCGGTAGACGGGGAAGCGGGAGTGCGGCAGCCCCGCGGCGAGCACGGCGGCCTCGGCCAGCGGCGTGTCGGCCTCCATGAACTCCACCTCGGTCCGCGGCAGCATGACCTCGCGGAGCTGGCGTTTGCCCGCAGCGAACACCTCGGCGATCAGGTTGCGCTCGTCGGTGGTGAGGTCGGTGTGCCCGACGACCATCTCACGCAGCTCCTCGGTGGTCACCTCCTCCCTGTCGGCCTGCGGGTTGCCGCCCAGCAGCCGGACCACGCCGTCGGTGGACTTCGACAGCGTCCAGATGATCGGCCGCGACAGGGCCGCGATCCGGTCCAGGAAGGGCGCGACGAACAGCGAGAGCCCCTCTGCCCGCTGCCTGGCGAGCCGCTTGGGCGCCAGCTCGCCCAGCACCAGGGACACGTACGAGATCGCCAGCGTCACCAGGACAAGGGCGAGCACGGGCGCGACGGCGGCGGGCACCCGCCACCGTTCGAGGACGGGCACGAGTTGCATGCCGAGCCGGTCGGCCCCGAACGCGGCCGACAGCATGGTGGCCACGGTGACGCCGATCTGGACGGCGGACAGGAAGCGGTTTGGATCGCGTGCGAGCTTGGCGACGCGCTCACCGCGGCGGCCACGCTGTGAGAGCTTGCGAACCTGCGACTCTCGGAGCGAGACCATGGCCATCTCTGCGGCGGCGAAGAAGCCGCCGACCAGGATGAAGAGCAAGACCAAGGCGATGTTGGCCACGAGCGTGTCAAACATGGTGCTTCGCAGCGTACTCGGCCGCTTTCCCGCGTATGCTGAACAGCAACCCCTACATCCTCAAACATATTCGAACAGGAGTAAACATGAGGCTGCTGGTCACCGGAGGAGCCGGATACGTCGGCAGTGTCGTCGCCGCGCAGCTGGTCGAGGCGGGGCACGAGGTGACCGTCCTCGACGACCTCTCGACGGGGCACGCGGACGCGGTGCCCGACGGGGCACGGTTCGTCCAGGGCTCGATCAGCGATGCCTCCGCGGCGCTCGCCGGCGTGGACGCGGTGCTGCACTTCGCGGCCAAGTCGCTGGTGGGTGAGTCCGTGGAGAAGCCGGGGCTGTACTGGGCGAACAACCTGGGCGGCACGTTGGCGCTGCTGCACGCCATGCGCGAGCAGGGCGTGCGCCGGATCGTGTTCTCCTCCACGGCGGCCACGTACGGGGAGCCGGAGCGCTCGCCGATCCAGGAGAGCGACCCGACCCGGCCGACCAACCCCTACGGCGCGTCCAAGCTGGCCGTCGACACGACTCTCACCGCCTACGCGGGCCTGCACGGGCTGGGCGCGGTGAGCCTGCGCTACTTCAACGTGGCCGGGGCCTACGGGCGATTCCGCGAGCGGCACACCGTCGAGACGCACCTCATCCCGAACGTGCTGAAGGTGGCCACCGGCGAGCGCGAGTCGGTGAGCGTGTTCGGCACCGACTACCCGACGCCCGACGGCACCTGCGTGCGCGACTACATCCACGTCTCGGACCTGGCGCGCGCCCACCTGCTGGCCCTGGACACGATCACCGAGGGCGAGCACAAGATCTACAACCTGGGCAACGGCACCGGCTTCTCCGTCCAGGAGGTGATCTCGGTCTGCCGCGAGGTCACCGGGCACGAGATCCCGGCCGTCGTCGGACCGCGCCGTGCGGGCGACCCCGCCGTGCTGGTCGCCTCGTCCGAGAAGATCCAGCGCGAGCTGGGCTGGAAGCCCGAGCGGACGTCGCTGAGGGACATCGTCTCGGACGCCTGGGACGGGCTTTCCGGCAAGTAGCCGCGTAGTACGCGAAAGGCGCGCGTCACACCGGACGCGCGCCTCGTCACACAGGAATCAGATCAGGCCGAGCGCCCTGACGGCGTCGCGCTCCTCGACGAGCTCGCGGACGGACGCGTCGATCCGGTCGCGGGAGAAGGCGTCGATCTCCAGGCCCTGGATGATCTCGAACCGGCCGTCGACCGCGCGCACCGGGAAGGACGAGATGAGCCCCTCCGGCACCCCGTACGACCCGTCGGACACGACCGCGGCCGAGGTCCAGGCGGCGCCGTTGACCCAGTCGTAGACGTGGTCGATCGCGGCGTTCGCGGCGGAGGCGGCGCTCGACGCGCCCCTGGCCTCGATGATGGCGGCGCCGCGCTTGGCGACGGTCGGGATGAACGTCTCCCGCAGCCACTCGCCGTCGACCTGCTCGGCCGCGACCTTGCCGCCGACCTCGGTGTGGAACAGGTCGGGGTACTGCGTGGCGGAGTGGTTGCCCCAGATGGTCATGTTCTTGATCTCGGTGACCGGCACCTGGAGCTTGGCGGCGAGCTGGGACAGCGCGCGGTTGTGGTCGAGGCGGGTCATCGCGGTGAAGCGCTCGGCGGGGACGTCGGGCGCGTGCTGCTGGGCGATGAGCGCGTTGGTGTTGGCCGGGTTGCCCACGACCAGGACCCTGATGTCGTCGGCGGCGTGGTCGTTGATCGCCTTGCCCTGCGGGCCGAAGATGCCGCCGTTGGCGCCGAGCAGGTCGCCGCGCTCCATACCCGCCTTCCGCGGCATGGCGCCCACCAGCAGCGCGACGTTGGCGCCCGCGAAGGCGACGTTCGGGTCGTCGGTGATCTCGATGCCGGACAGCAGCGGGAAGGCGCAGTCGTCGAGCTCCATGGCGGTGCCCTCGGCTGCCTTCACCGCCTGCGGGATCTCCAGCAGGCTCAGCTTGACCGGGACGTTCGCGCCAAGCAGCTGGCCCGACGCGATGCGGAACAGCAGTGCGTAGCCGATCTGACCGGCGGCACCGGTGACGGTCACCTTGACGGGCGTGGCCATGGCCTTCCCCTAACTCGCAGTGTGAATCATTGACTTTCGGATGTTACCCGCTCGTCATTCGCAGGGTTCCATCGCGGGCACCTTCAGCTCCGGCGTGAACTCCACCTTGGAGAAGTACGCGGTCACGAGCTTCCTGAACGCGCCCGTGCGGTACAGGTCGGCGATGACGGCCTTGACCGCCTTGCAGGTCTTCGCGTCGCCCTGCTTGACGCCGACGGCGTAACGCTCGTCGTTCAGCTTGGCGCCGAGGATCTTGTAGCGCTGGTTCTCACGGCTGGCGAACCCGGCCAGGATGAGGTCGTCGCCGGGAACCGCGGCGACCTCGCCGCTCCTGAGCAGGTCCATGCACTCGGCGTAGTTCTGCGCGGGCACCAGCTCGACCTTCACCTTGTCCTGCGTGTCGCCGACGGACGGGCTGTTGGGGTCGCAGATCTTCTTGCCCTCGAGGTCGTCGATCGAGTCGATGGAGTCGCCCGCGCGCACCAGCAGGTCGCGGTGCGCCAAGTAGTACGGCCCCGCGAACTGGACCTTGTCGTTGTTCACCGAGTACGTGGCGACGACCAGGTCCACCGTGCCTTGGGACAGCAGTTCGGGTCTGTCGCTCTTGCTGACCCTGACGAACTCCACCTTCTTGGCCCCGAGCTCGGCGGCGATCCGCCTGGCCAGGTCGACGTCGAACCCGGCGAAGCCGTCGCCCTCCTGGAGGCCGACGCCCGGCAGGTCGCCCTTCACGCCGATCACGAGCCGGCCGGTCTGGACCGCCTTGTCGACCGCGGAGGCGAAGGCGTTCGGCAACGGATCCTTGCTGTCGGAGCCGGTCGGGGTGGCGTCGGGCTGCTCGCCGAACGCCAGCGGCGGCCAGTCGTTCATGACGGCGACCGCCGCCGCCGCGGCCAGCACGACCGCGGCGATCAACGCGACCCAGAGTGCGGTACGCCGCCGCCGCGCGGGCGGCGCACCGGCCCCCGCCTGCTGCGGCTGCGCCGGGCCGGGCGGCGTCGCGGGCTGCGGCGGCTGCGTGGCCTGGGCGGGCAGGCCGGACTGCCGCGTCGGCGGCCCGGCCACGGAACCCGGCGCCACGGACGCCTGTGCCCCCGTTCCGGGTGCCTGGGCCTGCGTCCCCGTCCCCGGAGCCTGGTCGTGCGTCCCCGTACCGGGAGGCTGGGCCTGCGTCCCCGTTGTGGCGGTCTGCGCCGGTGTCCCCGTTCCGGTGGAGTCGCGTCGCGCGGTGTCCGTTCCCGTGTGCCGCCCGCCGAGAGTCCGCGACACCCGGGCGAAGGGGGTGGTGTCGTCGCTCGCCACCTGCACGCCCTTGGTCAGCACGGCCGTGGACGCGCCCACCGACTCCGGCTGCCCGAGCAGCCTCAGCAGGATCTGGTCGGCCGAAGGCCGCTCGTCCGGCGCCTTGGACAGCGCGGACCGCACCACCCCGCGCAGCGGCTCCGGCATCATGCCGACGTCCACCTCGTGGTTCAGGATGCGGTTGAGCACCACCGCGATCGAGTTCCCCTCGAACGCGGTCTTTCCCGTCGCGGCGAACGCGATCGTCGCCCCCCACGCGAACACGTCGGTGTAGGGGCCGATCTCGTCGCCGGCGATCTGCTCGGGAGCCATGTAGGCGGGCGTGCCGATGGCCCGGCTGGTGATCGTGCCGGTGGAGTCGATGATCCTGGCGATGCCGAAGTCCACCACACGCGGCCCGTCGGCGGCGATCAGCACGTTGTCGGGCTTGAAGTCGCGGTGGACGATCGAGGCGTGGTGGATCGCGGTCAGCGCGGTGGCGGTGCCGATGGCCAGCCGGTCCAGGACCGTTCCCCGAAGCGGCCCGTCGGTGTCGACGATGTCTCTCAGCGCGGGCCCGTCGATGTACTCGCTGGCGATGTAGGGGGTGTCGCCGTCGAGATCGGCCTCTATCACGCGGGCGGTGCAGAACGAGGCCACCCGCTGGGCCGCCTTCAGCTCGCGGGCGAAACGCGATCTGGCGATGGTGTCGCCGCTGAACTTCACGTGCAGCAGCTTGATCGCCGCGCGCTCCCCCCGGTCGTTGACGCCCAGGTAGACGATGCCCTGACCGCCCTCTCCGATGCGTCCGGAGAGCTGGAAGGACCCCAGCTGGCCCGGATCGCCCGTAACCAGCGGCGAGATCTGCGGCATTCGTCTTCCCCACGTGTACACAAAGCCCGTCGACGCAAACTTTACGACGTTCAGCAACTTCTCAGGGATGTGTTAACCGTTCGTGACGTCACGGTTTGCTCCCGCACACATCCTGACCGTCAGGGAAGGTGAGCGGAAACACATTGCGCCCGCCCGCCGGCGAAGGGAGCCTTGACGATCATGGAGCGCGCTTACGACATCGTCCTGTTCGGCGCGAGCGGTTTCACCGGGGCGCTGACCGCCGCCTACCTCGCCGAGGTCGCGGGGCCGCACGTGCGCTGGGCGGTGGCCGGACGCGACCGCGCCAAGCTGGAGGCGCTCGGCCTCGGCGTGCCGATCCTGGTCGCCGACGCCGGCGACCCCGCCTCGCTGGCGGCGATCGCCCGGCAGGCGCGGGTGGTCGCCACGACCGTCGGCCCGTACGTACGGCACGGCGAGCCGCTGGTGGCCGCGTGCGCCGAGGCCGGCACCGACTACCTCGACCTCACAGGCGAGGCCGAGTTCGTCGACCGCGTGTACGTCCGCTACCACGCGATGGCCGAGCGGAGCGGCGCCAGGATCGTGCACGCGTGCGGCTTCGACTCGATCCCCTACGACCTCGGCGTGCTGTTCACGGTCGAGCAGCTGCCGGAGGGGGTGCCGCTCAGGGTGAGCGGGTTCCTGCGGGGCGGGATGCGGCCCTCGGGCGGCACCGTGGCCTCGGCCATGTCGATCTTCTCCCGTCCGCGCCAGATGCTGGAGCAGGGCACGCAGCGCCGTTCTGCCGAGCCCCGCCCGCGCGGGCGCAGGATCAGCGCGCTCCCCGGCGGCCTCCGTTACGTGGGCGGCTGGGCGCTGCCGATGCCCAGCCTGGACCCGCAGATCGTCGGCCGCTCCGCCCGCCTGCTCGACCGCTACGGCCCGGACTTCACCTACCGCCAGTACTACGCGGTCAGGCGCCTGCCGGCGGCCCTGTTCACGGCGGTGGGAGCCGCGGCCCTGGTGACCGTCGCGCAGATCCCCCGGGCGCGCGAGTGGATCCAGAACCGGGTCAGGCCGGGCGACGGCCCCACCCCCGAGCAGCGCGCGAAGTCCTGGTTCAAGGTCACCTTCCTCGGCGAGGGAGGCGGGCGGCGGGTGGTCACCGAGGTGTCAGGCGGCGACCCCGGCTACGACGAGACCGCCAAGATGCTCGCCCACTCGGCCCTCTGCCTGGCCTTCGACGACGTCCCCAGGCTGTCGGGCCAGCTCACCACGGCGTCCGCGATGGGCCGCCCCCTCATCAACCGCCTCCAGCAGGCGGGCATCACGTTCGCGGTCCGCTAGTACGGCAGGGACCAGGTGGTGAACGAGGTGCGCAGGAACGGGGTCTTGAACTTGGGGTAGGCGACCGTTCGCACGTCACCGTCGGACGTGTACCGCATGTCCGGGTTGTGGTTGAGCCAGTCGAGCCAGGCGATGGAGCAGAACTGGACGCAGTCGCCCTTCTTGTCCATGGCGCGGATGCGCGGGATGCCCATCGGGTCGAAGGACTTGCTGAACGGCGACGGCGCCGGGGTGTAGCCGGCCAGGAAGACGCCGCTGTTGCGGTAGGTCACGTCGCCGAACTTGCCGTGCATCGCCCATTCCTTGTTGGTCGGCTGGTTGCCGTACGGAAGGGCCAGCGTGATCGGCTTGACGTTGACGAGCGAGGTGATCTGCTTCTGGATCGCTCCAATCTGCTCCTCGACGTCCTTCTGCGGGCGTCCGCGGAGGTTGACGTGGTCGCGGGTGTGGTTGCCGATGTCGAAGCCGTTGTCCCTGAGCCAGCCCAGCGCCTGCGCCTGCTCCTCGCGGACGGTCTTGCCGAACATGTCGCGCGTCACGTAGAACGTCGCCACCGGACGGAAGCCCGGGTGCTTGGCCGCGACCTCGCGCAGGATCGCCACGGCAGTGTCGGCCTTGACCGTGCCCATCTCGTCGAGCGTGAGCTGCGACGGCGAGGAGTCGTCGAAGGTGAGGACCACCGGGTGCTTCCCGGCCGGGATGTCGATCTTGCCGGTGACGAACTCGGCGGCGGTGATCGGGACGTAGTCGTCGCGCACCAGTCGATCGAGGTCGGCGCGGAACTGCTCGGGCGTGCGGTCGTCCGTCGTCGCCGGGTTCTTGATGACCCGGTGGAACATGAGCACCGGGATCTGCCCCAGTTCGTTGGCCTTGACCTTGGCAGCGGCGGCGGCCTTGGCCGCCTTGGCCTGCTTGAGCTGGGCCGCCGTGTTGGCCTTGGCGGTGGCCACCGGGGCGGCGGAGTGCTCCGAGCCGCACCCGCTCGCGATCACAGCGACCGCGAGCACACCCACTCCACCCATGAAACGCAGTCGCATCCGAACCCCCCGAGACGTACGACTCCTACGGGAGGCTCCTACCCAGATGATCAACCGCGCCACGCTCGCCGAAACCCAAGACATGGTCTTGAACAGCGAAAAGGGCCGCCCTTGACGAAGGACGGTCAGGCCTTTTCCCCTTGAGGGACCGTCAGACCGTTCCGCTGACGTGGAAGGCATGTGCCGGGTACCGCGCCGACGTGCGTCACAGCCGTCACCGTCGATCAACGTCCGTCATCGTCGGCCTGCCCAGGACAGCCCACTTCAGGCTGCGGGCCGCCGGGCACGGACGTAGGAGAGTATGACGGGCAGGTCCCCCTCCGGCACCGGCTCTGCAAGCCGCCGGATCGCTACCGGTGCGCGACGAGCACAGCGTGGTGATCGGTGCCGACCGGGCCGTCAGGGTCGGCGTGCACCGTGGCGGCGCGCAGCCGCGGCAGCTCGTGAATGAGCCGATGCTCGGCCTCCACCGCCACCGCGTGCGCCTCGATGAGCGACAGGTCGTGGCGCACCGCGATCTCGACCTCCGCCCGCAGCGCGTGACCGATCCAGCGCAACCGCACCGAACCGACCCGCTTGACCCCGGGCACGCCGGCCAGGATGCGCTCGGCCTGCGCGATCAGCTTGGGGTCTACCGCGTCCATCAGCCGGTGGTAGATCTCGCGGGCCGCGTCCCGCAGCACGAACACGATGGCCACCGTGATGAGCAGGCCGACGATCGGGTCGGCGAGCGGGAAACCGAGCGCCGCGCCACCCGCACTGAGGAGCACAGCCAGCGAGGTGAAGCCGTCGGTGCGGGCGTGCAGCCCGTCGGCCACCAGCGCGGCCGAGCCGATCTCGCGGCCGACCCTGATCCGGTAGCGGGCCACCCACTCGTTGCCGAGGAAACCGACCACGCCGGCCACCGCCACCAAGCCGAGCGCCTGCACGTTCTCGGGCTGAATCAGCCGCTTGACCGCCTCGTAGCCCGCGAAGGCGGCCGACGCGGCGATGAGCAGCACGATGACGATCCCGGCCAGGTCCTCGGCCCTGCCGTACCCGTAGGTGAAACGGCGCGTGGCCGCCCGCCGTCCCAGCGAGAAGGCGATGGCCAGCGGGACCGCCGTCAAGGCGTCGGCGAAGTTGTGCAGCGTGTCGCCCAGCAGCGCGACCGAGCCGGAGAAGACCACGATGACCGCCTGGACGAGCCCGGTGACCATGAGCACGGCGAACGAGACGGCGAGCACACGCATGCCGCGGCTGCTCGACTCCAACGCGGTATCGGTCTTGTCCGCGCTGTCATGACTGTGCGGGGTGAAGGCGTGGCCGATCTTCGACAGCAGCCGCTTGCCCCCGCCACCATGCCCATGTCCATGACCGTGTCCGTGACCGCTCTGGTGGGGATTCGGATCCGTCATTCGTCCACCTCGCTTGCGATCGACTCCGTCTGTGCGGATTATATGTAGTCATGTACGCACGCGACAACGAATCAGGTGCAAGCTCGCCGCAGGAGCAACCGACAAGCGCGCAGGTGGAGGCCGCCGTCGAGGCGTTCCGCATGCTCAGCGACGCCACCCGGTTGCGGCTGATGTGGCTGCTGGCGGCCGGCGAATACGACGTCGGATCCCTCGCCACGGCGATCGAGGTGGCGAGGCCGTCGGTCTCCCAGCACCTGGCCAAACTGCGGCTCGCCGGGCTGGTGCAAACCCGCCGAGAGGGCCGCCGCGTGCTGTACCGCGCCCGGGACGCGCACGTCCGAGCAGTGATCAACGAAGCGCTCTTCCACGCCGATCACGAGGTCTCCAGCATCCCCCGGCACGACTGACCAACCGAGATCACAACCAGGGCACCGAGGCTTGCCAGCGGGCCATCGACCTCGCCGGGCCGCTGAAGTCGGAACGCTGGAGTCGGGACGTTACCTCCGGCACATTCGCGATCTTCAGACGGCCGTGACGGCCCGCAGACGGCCCAGGCAGGCGAAACGGCCCCCACCTTGCGGCGCAACCGCAGGTAGAGGCCGTATTCGACCGTCAGGCCATCTTCTTCTTGAGGTTCTCGTCGAGCGCCGCCAGGAAGTCCTGGGTGGTGAGCCACTTGGCGTCGCCGCCGACCAGGAGCGCCAGGTCCTTGGTCATCTGGCCGCTCTCGACGGTCTCGATGCAGACCTGCTCCAGGGTGTTGGCGAACTCGGTCACCGCGGGGGTCTCGTCGAGCTTGCCGCGGTGGGCGAGCCCACGGGTCCACGCGAAGATCGAGGCGATCGGGTTGGTGGAGGTGGGGTTGCCCTTCTGGTGCTCGCGGTAGTGCCGGGTGACGGTGCCGTGCGCGGCCTCCGCCTCGACGGTGCGGCCGTCGGGCGTCATCAGGACGGAGGTCATCAGGCCGAGCGAGCCGAAGCCCTGAGCGACGGTGTCGGACTGGACGTCGCCGTCGTAGTTCTTGGCGGCCCAGACGTAGCCGCCCTCCCACTTGAGCGCGGCGGCGACCATGTCGTCGATGAGGCGGTGCTCGTAGGTGAGACCCGCCTTCTCGAAGTCGGCCTTGAACTCGGTCTCGTAGACCTCGGCGAAGATGTCCTTGAAGCGGCCGTCGTAGGCCTTGAGGATGGTGTTCTTCGTGGAGAGGTAGACGGGGTAGTTGCGGGCGAGGCCGTAACGCATCGAGGCGCGGGCGAAGTCGCGGATCGACTCGTCGAGGTTGTACATCGCCAGGGCGACGCCGGCGCCGGGGAAGTCGTAGACGTCCAGCTCGATCGGCTCGGAGCCGTCCTTCGGCGTGTAGGTCAGGGTGAGCGTGCCCTCGCCGGGGATCTTCAGGTCGGTGGCGCGGTACTGGTCGCCGAAGGCGTGACGGCCGACGACGATCGGCTTGGTCCAGCCGGGTACCAGCCGCGGCACGTTGGACATGATGATCGGCTCGCGGAAGATCACGCCGCCGAGGATGTTGCGGATGGTCCCGTTGGGGGACTTCCACATCTTCTTGAGGCCGAACTCCTCGACACGCGCCTCGTCCGGGGTGATGGTGGCGCATTTGACGCCCACGCCGTACTTCTTGATGGCGTTGGCGGCGTCGATCGTCACCTGGTCGTCCGTGGCGTCGCGGTGCTCGATGCCGAGGTCGTAGTACTTCAGGTCGACGTCGAGGTAGGGAAGGATCAGCTGGTCCTTGATGAACTGCCAAATGATCCGGGTCATCTCATCGCCGTCAAGCTCGACGACAGGACCCTCCACCTTGATCTTGGGCATGCGAATGGTTCCCCTTCAATGAATCGATGCGTTGAGGCTATCGGACCGACCGTTCACCGGGCGAAAAGGGACAGGATGATCCCCTTGAGCTCGTCGTTGCCCAGGATGAGCGAGGTCAGTACCAGGACGAAGCCGAACAGGCCCAGCGTGAGGACGTCCGTCTTCCTGCTGCGGACGGCGAGCTGGCCCGCGTACCCGGCGAAGCGGAGCGCGGCTGCCACCATGACGACGGCGCCCAGCGCGAACCCGCCCCACCGCGGGTCCATGAAATAGGTCACGCCCACGCCGATGACCGCACCCGCCAGAATGATCGGGTACGGTCCCCAGCTCTCGCGTTCGGTGTCCTGGCTCAACGTTCGTCGATCGGCTTCCACTTCTGGTCACGCTCACCGATGTATTCACTGTCGGGGCGGATCAGCCGGTTGTCAGCGTGTTGCTCGATTACGTGTGCGGTCCATCCCGACATGCGGCTGATTGAGAAGACCGGCGTGAACAGATCGGTCGGGATTCCGAGGTAGTGGTAGACCGTCGCGGCGTAGAAGTCGACGTTCGGATAGAGGCCCTTCGTCTCGAAGACGACCTCCTCCATCTCCTTGGACATCCGGTAATACGTGTCGTCGCCGGACGCCTCGGCCAGCTCCGCGGACATCCTGCGAAGGTGCGTCGCCCGGGGGTCCTCGGTCTTGTAGACGCGGTGGCCGAAGCCCATGATCTTCTCGCCCGCCGCGAGCTTGTCGCGGACGGCCTGCCCCACGCCCGAGGGGGAGAGCGACTCCAGCGTCTTCATGACCTGCTCGTTCGCCCCGCCGTGCAGCGGGCCCTTGAGCGTGCCGATGGCGGCCACGATGGCGGAGTGCATGTCCGACAGGGTCGCGGCGCACACGCGGGCGGCGAACGTGGAGGCGTTCATGGTGTGGTCGGCGTGCAGCACCAGGCAGGTGTCGAAGATCTCGACCTCGCGCTGCTCCGGCATGTGGCCGGTGACCTCGAGGAGGAAGTTCGCCGCGATGCTCAACGAGGGATCAGGGGTGGGAACGCTGCCGCCGGTGCGGGCGGCGTGGTAGCGCGCCACGAGCAGGGGCTGCTGTGCGGTGAGCCGGGCGGCCTTGCGCAGGTTGGCGTCGGGGGCGATGGAGTCCTTGTCCGGGTCGTCCGCACCGGACAGGGAGACCAGCGAGCGCAGCGCCTCCATGGGTTTCTGCTTCTCCGCGATCTCCTCGACGTTCGTGGAGACGAGGGCGCCGAGTTCCCGGCCGCGGGCGAGCTCCTCCTCGTACGTCCTGAGGTCCTCGCGGTTGGGGAGCCTGCCTCGCTGGAGCAGGTGGGCGGTCTCTTCGAACGTCGCGCGGCCGGCAAGATCGTGGATGTCGTATCCCCGATAGAAGAGACGACCGGCCTTCCCGTCAATGTCGCTGAGCGCTGTGGACGCGGCTACGACATCGGCCAGGCCTTTCGTGGGCTTGTCCGCCATGAGTGTTTCCTCCGCTTATCTTCGTCCGAAGTCTACCCGTGAGCAGGCAAAACCGTCCGCAAAGGTCCAGACCAATTTCACGACGGATTCTCCTTATGGCAAAGGAGATTCCGCATCCCCTCGTTTGGGTAAGCCGCAGCTGTAGTAATAGTTACGGCGGGCTACCTGGGGAGGAACTGCCGTGCCCAGGAGGAGGCGTGCCGTTCATACGCTGCCTCACAAGGGAAGGAACCGCCAGTGGAGGGGCCGTTCATACGCATCGAGGACACCGGCGAGGTGGTCCCGTTGCGCCCCGAGATCACGACGGTGGGAAGGGGCCGCGGTGTCGACATCCGGCTCACCGACCCGAGCGTGTCTCGACTCCATGCCGAGTTCGTCAGGCGAGGACCCTACCTGTACGTCGTTGACCTGGGCTTGTCCCGCAACGGCACGCGGGTGAACGGCAGGCCGATCGCCCGGAGGGTGCTCGACGACGGCGACGTCGTCTCCTTCGGCGCGGCCCGCGGGCGCATCGGCGGCATCCCCCGCGAGGACTTCACCCCCGAGGTGGAGCTTCGCAGGGCCGCGGCGCCCGAGCTGACCAGGCGCGAGGTCGACGTCCTCACCTCGCTCTGCAGGCCGGCGCTGTCGGACGAGGCGTTCGTCGCCCCGGCGACCGCGCGCGAGATCGCCGACGATCTGGTCGTGACCGAGGCCGCGGTCAAGCAGCACCTGCTGCGGCTGTACCAGAAGTTCAGGATCCCCGAGGGCACCAACCGGCGCACGCGGCTGGCCAACGAGGTCGTCGCGCTGGGCCTGGTACGCCCCACCCCCGTGGTGCCACCACAGCGGACGGGTTCCTCGGCCGAGCAGCCGTCGGCGGCCGGGCGCAGGGCTTCCTAGGAACCGGATCGCGACCGGGGCTTCGGCGAGGGGTTCCGGCAGCGTGAAAGGACCGGAGCCTGGCGTCACCGTGCGCGTACGCGTGCGCGGCATGCCACGAGACGGTCCTGCGGATCTCGGCCGTGACGGTCCGATGCGGGCTCCGGCGCTGGCCGGAACCCGCCTCGGGCTCGTAGACCTAGACGACCCGGAAGCCGTGGCTGGGGTCGCTGGTCCGGTTGGCCCGGTCCACGGCGACCACGTAGTAGTGGTCACCCTGCTTCCCGTCGGGGTCGGTCCAGCGGACCTGCCGGTCGCCTGGCACGACCGCCACCAGGTTGCGGGCGTCGGCGAAGCCGTCGGCGGGCGCGTGGCCGGGGAACCGGAAGATGGCGAACTGGAACGGCTCGTCCCGGCCGGTGGCGACCGCGCGCACCTCGACCCCGCCCGAGCGCCGCAGGGCGTAGGCCAGCACGGGGCGGCGCGGCGCCTGGCCGCCCGCGAGCCTGGGCAGCACCGGGGCGAGCGCGGGCCGGGTGTAGTGGTCGTTGACGGCGGTGCTGATGGAGCCGATCCGGTCGGCGCGCAGGTCGTTGGCGTTGTACCAGATGTCGCCCGAGACCTGCGGGTGGTCGCGGTTGAGCGTGAGGTGCTTGGACAGCTCGGCCGGGTCCTTCCACTCCGGCGCGGTCTGGGCGGGGTCGCCCGCCTTGTAGGCGGCCTGGCCGATCCAGAGCAGGGTGCCGGTGCCGTCGGCCACTCCGGACCACCACGGGACCAGCTTGGAGTAGTCGGCGGGCGGCTGGCCGATGTACCAGTAGAGCTGCGGCGCGATGTAGTCGAGCCAGCCCTTCTTCACCCAGCCCCGGGTGTCGGCGTGCAGGTCGTCGTAGGACTGACCGCCCTTGGTGTCGGAGCCGAGCGGGTCGGTGCCCTTGTTCCGCCAGATGCCGGACGGGCTGATGCCCCAGGCGACCTCCGGCTTGGCCTCGCGGACGCGCTGCTGCATCTCCGAGACCATCAGGTCGACGTTGTTGCGCCGCCAGCTGGCCAGGTCGGGGAAGCCGGCGCCGTACTTGGCGAACGTGGCGCTGTCGTCGAAGGCAGTGGTGCTCGTCGGGTAGAAATAGTCGTCGAAGTGCAGACCGTCGATGTCGTAGCGGGTGACCGCGTCCATGATCGCGTCCTGACAGAACTTGCGCACCTCGGGCATGCCCGGGTTGTAGTAGAGCTTGCCGCCGAACGGCAGGATCCAGTCAGGGTGCTTGCGTCCCGGGTGGTCGGGGTGCAGCTTGGACGGGTCGGTCTGCATCGACACGCGGTACGGGTTGAACCAGGCATGGAAGGAGAGGCCGCGCTTGTGGGTCTCCTCCACGGCGAAGCCGAGCGGGTCGTAGCCGGGGTCCTGCCCCTGGGTGCCGGTCAGCCAGTGCGACCAGGGCTCGAAGGGCGATGGCCAGAACGCGTCGGCGGTCGGCCTGATCTGTACGAAGACGGAGTTCAGCTTGCGCTGCACGGCCAGGTCGAGCCAGGCGAGGTACTCGGCCTTCTGCTGTTCGACGGTCAGGCCCTGCTTGGACGGCCAGTTGATGTTGGCGACGGACGCGATCCACATGCCGCGCATCTGCCGCAGCGGCGGGACGTAGGCGTCGGCTGAGGCGTCGGCTAAGGCGGGGAGTGGCACGGCCGAGGCGGCGGCGGCGAGGGCGAGGCCCTTCAGGAGGGTCCTTCTGCTGGGCATGGGGGGTGGCCTCTCGGATGTGGTTGTGTCGAGGGCGACGATGACAGAAAATTACCTTCAGATCAACAACCGTGAAGGAAAATGCCGCATGACCGCTGACCTGTACCAACTCGCGATGGCAGTGCTCCAGCCGGGCTATGAAGAGGCATCGGCCCCCGACTGGATGCGCCGGGCGCTCGGCGAGGGCCTCGGCGGCCTCGTGCTGTTCGCCCGCAACAACCCGGACGAGCAGCTCGTACGTCAGTTCAGGGCCGAGAATCCGGGTGCCGTCGTGGCGATCGACGAGGAGGGCGGCGCGGTCACCCGGCTTGAAGTCCACTCCGGCAGTTCCTTCCCCGGCAACCGGGCGCTGGGCGTGGTGGACGACGTGAAGCTCACCGAGCGGGTCGGCCGCCAGATCGGCCGGATGCTCGCCGAGTCCGACATCACGCTGGACTACGCGCCGTCGGCCGACGTCAACTCCAACCCGGCCAACCCCGTGATCGGAGTCCGCTCCTTCGGCCCCACGGCCGACCTCGTCTCCCGGCACACGGTCGCCTACGTCAAGGGGGTGCAGGGCGCCGGGGTCGCCGCCTGCGCCAAGCACTTCCCCGGCCACGGCGACACGGTCACCGACTCGCACCTGGCGCTGCCCACCGTGCACGCCTCCCGCGAGGAGCTCTTCGAACGCCACCTGCCGCCGTTCCGGGCCGCGATCGAGGCCGGCGTCCAGTCGATCATGTCGGGGCACCTGCTCATCCCCGCACTCGACCCGTCGATGCCCGCGACGCTGAGCCGCGCCATGATGACCGAGCTGCTCAGGGACGAGCTCGGCTTCGAGGGGATGCTGGTCACCGACGCGATCGAGATGCAGGCGGTCGCGTCCATGTTCAGCCCTGGCGAGATCACCGTGCGGGCGCTGAACGCGGGCGTCGACGCCATCTGCGTGGGTCTGTCCACCGAACAGAGCCTGCACGAGATCCGCGACGCCGTCGTGGCGGCGGTGCGCTCGGGCGTCCTGCCCGAGGAGCGGCTGGCCGAGGCGGCCTCGCGGGTCGCCGCGCTGTCCACCTGGTACGGACGGCAGGCCGCGCTGCGTGACGAGGCCCGCGCCGACGTGGACGAGGGCGTCGGCCTGGAGGCCGCCAGGGCCGCGCTGACCACGGCCGGCGCCACCAGGCTGAGCGCTCCGCCGCTGGTCATCGAGGTCAACACGCGCTTCAGCAAGGCGGTGGACCCGTCCACGCCGACGGGCATCACGGCGGCGCTCACCGCGCTGCTTCCCGGCACCGCCAGGCTGCAGATGGAGGCCGAAGGCGAGCTGCCGCCGTTCGACGAGCGTCCCGTGGTGCTGGTGGTGCACGACGCCGCCCGCCACCCGTGGGTGCGCGACAGGGTGGCGCAGGCCGTGCGGGCGCGTCCGGACGTGATCGTGGTCGACACCGGCATCCCCGATGCGCCCGCCGGGGGCGCCTACGTCGCCACCCACGGCATCTCCCGCGTCTCAGCACAGGCGGCTGCCGAATGGCTCACAAGATGATCGGGCGCTGGAAGCGGGGGCCAGGATGAGCGAGTTCGCCAGCCCCGTCGCGGCGGTGCGGGCGGTGCTGCCGTCCCTCACCCCCGCGGCGCAGGCCATCGCCCGCATCATCCTGGACGACCCCGGCCTGGTCGTGCGGAGCACCATCACCGAGTTCAGCGCGGTGTCCGGGACGAGCGAGGCGACGATCGTGCGCACCGCCCGCGCGCTCGGCTTCGCCGGGTACTCGCAGATGCGCTTCGCCCTGGCCGCCGCGGTGGCCAAGGAGCCCGAGCGGCTGGTGCCCGGCGACCTCGGCCCGGACGACCCGCTCACGGACGTGATCGCCAAGGTGGCGCGGGCCGAGTCGGAGGCGCTGGCCGACACGGCCGCGCAGTTCGACCCCGACCGGCTCGGCGAGGTCGTCTCGGCCATCGCGGACGCCCGCAGGGTGGACGTGTACGGCGTCGCCGCGTCCGGCCTGGTGGCCGCGGACATGTCGCAGAAGCTGCTGCGGATCGGCCTGTCCAGCCACCCGTTCAGCGACGCCCATCTGGCGCTGACCAGCGCGGCCCTGCTCAGGAGCGGCGACGTGGTGGTGGCGATCAGCTGCAGCGGCGAGACGCCGGACGTCCTGGTGCCGTCACGGACGGCCGCGGAGGCGGGGGCGCTGGTGGTGGCGATCACCAACAACCCGCGCTCGTCGCTGGCTGAGCTGGCCGATCACACGCTCGTGTCGGCGGGCCGGGAGACCGCGTTCCGTCCAGGGGCGTTGGCCAGCCGGATCAGCCAGCTCCTGATCGTCGACTGCATCTTCGTCGGCCTGGCGCAGCGCACCTACGACCGGGCCGACGCCGCCATCCGCGCCACCAGGGACGCCACCGACCGCTACCGGCTCCGCTAGCTGGGGGCGCGTCAGAGGCGTTCCGCGGCCTCGACCACGTTCGACAGCAGGAGGGCCCGGGTCATCGGGCCGACGCCGCCGGGGTTGGGGGTGAGGAAGCCCGCGACCTCCGCCACGTCGGGGGCTACGTCGCCGGCGATCTTGCCGTCGACCCTGGAGACGCCCACGTCGAGCACGGCCGCGCCCGGCTTGACCATGTCGCGGGTGATCAGCCCGGGCACGCCCGCCGCCGCCACCACGATGTCGGCCAGGCGGACGTGCTCGGCGAGGTTCTGGGTGCCGGTGTGGCAGAGGGTCACGGTGGCGTTCTCGCTGCGCCGGGTCAGCAGGAGGCCGAGCGAGCGGCCCACGGTGATGCCGCGCCCGACGACGGCGACGTCGGCGCCCTTGATCGGCACGCCGTACTCCTGCAGGAGCAGCACGATCCCGTGCGGCGTGCAGGGCAGCGGCGCCTCGACCATGTGGACGAGGCGGCCCAGGTTGACCGGGTGCAGGCCGTCGGCGTCCTTGGCCGGGTCCATCCGCTCCAGCAGGGCCATCGTGTCGAGGTGCTTGGGCAGCGGGAGCTGGACGATGTAGCCGGTGCACTCCGGCGAGGCGTTGAGCTCGTCGATGGCCGCCTCGACCTCCTGCTGGGTGGCGGTCTCGGGGAGGTCGACGCGGATGGAGGCGATGCCGACCTCGGCGCAGTCGCGGTGCTTGCCCGCGACGTAGATCTGGCTGCCGGGGTCGTCGCCGACCAGCACGGTGCCCAGGCCGGGCGTGATGCCTCGGGCCTTGAGCGCGGCCACCCTGGTCGCGAGGTCTGCCTTGATCTTTGCGGCGGTCGCCTTGCCGTCGAGTTTCACTGCGCTCATGTCTCGCAATCCTCGCATGCCTTCCTCCGGTACGTGCACGCGCGGTCCCATTGACATCGTTGTCATTGATCTTGGAAGGCAATAGTGTGGCGCTCGCCCGGCTCGCGCGTTCACGGAGGTCTCGTTGCCACTCGAACCTGGCGGCCCCCGCCGGCCCGACAACCCCCACGAGCACTGAGATGACCTGCGTACTCGCCATCGACATCGGAGGAACCAAGCTCGCCGCCGCACTGGTGGACGAGGCCGGTTCCGTCGCGCGTTCCGCCACCCGGCCGACCCCGCGGGCGGACGTGATGTCCGCGCTGGCCGCGCTCGTCGAGGAGGTGACCGGCGACGGCCCAGCGCCCGGGGCTGTGGGCATCGGCTGCGCCGGGCCGCTGGACCTGGAGGCGGGCACCGTGAGCCCGGTGAACATGCCGAGCTGGCGCGGCTTCCCCCTGCGCGAGGAGGTGCGGAAGCTGACCGGCCTGCCGGTGGTGCTCGCGGGCGACGCGCAGTGCATGGCCCTGGGAGAGCACTGGCTCGGCTCGGGCCGGGGCAGCGCGGCGCTGCTGGGCATCGTGGTGTCCACCGGGATCGGCGGCGGGCTGGTGATCGACGGCGTCCCGCTGCTCGGCCGTAGCGGAAATGCCGGACATGTCGGTCACATGACCGTGGACCCGTACGGAGAGCGCTGCGAGTGCGGCGGACGCGGCTGCGTCGAACGCTACTCCAGTGGCCCGAATCTGACCCGCTGGGCCCTCGCCAACGGCTGGCAGGCCCCCGACGGGGAGCCCGCGGACGCCAGGGCGCTCGCCCGCGACGCCGCGGCGGGCGAGGAGGTCGCGGTGGCGGCGTTCGAGCGGGGCGCGAGGGCGCTCGCCGCGATGATCGCGTCGACGGCGGCGGCGACGGAGGTGTCGACGGTCGTCATCGGCGGCGGCGTCTCGGCGGCCGGGCCCGTCCTGTTCGACCCGCTGGCGCGGGCGCTGGACGACATCGGCGGGCTGCCGTTCGTCAGGGCCGTCCAGGTGAAGCCGACCACGCTCGGGGTGCGGGCCGGGCTCGCCGGGGCGGCCAAGCTGGCCTGGGACTACTCCCGCTCGGCAGCGGCCTGAGCGCGCCGCTCCAGGATGCGGCGGGTGAACGGGATGAACTCGACCGCCCGCGCGCCGAGATAGGCGCCGATGAACGCGAGCACCACGAGCATGAAGGGGCTCGTGGCGATGCCGTTCAGGGTCACGAACGCGTGCAGGGCGGGATCGAGCAGTGCCATGGCGAGGACTCCGGGGGAAGCGGACGGCAGGGCACACAGGCTAACCGGACTCCGAGGATGCTCGCCGCGCTTCCGTACAAGGGCGACACGACGCGCGTGCCGCCCCTGTGGGCGTCCCTAGTGGAAGAAGTGCCGCGCGCCGGTGAAGTAGAGCGTGACGCCCGCCTTCTCCACCGCGTCGATGACCTCCTGGTCGCGGACGGACCCGCCCGGCTCCACGATGGCCTTCACGCCCGCCTCGATCAGCACCTCCGGCCCGTCGGGGAACGGGAAGAACGCGTCGGACGCCGCCACCGAGCCCGCCGCCCGCTCCCCCGCCCGCGCGACCGCGAGCCGGCAGGAGTCGACCCGGTTGACCTGCCCCATGCCGACGCCCACGGTCGCCCTGTCGGACGCCAGCAGGATCGCGTTGGACTTCACCGACCGGCACGCCCGCCAGGCGAAGACGAGGTCGGCGAGCATCTCGGGGGAGGCGGGCTCGCCGGCCTTGAGCTGCCAGCGGTCGGGCGAGTCGCCCACCGCGTCGATCCGGTCGACCGTCTGCAGCAGCAGCCCGCCGTCGATCCTGCGGAACTCGGCCGCCTCCGCCGGCGGCGTCGGGCAACGCAGCAGCCGCAGGTTCTTCTTGCCGGTGAGCACCTCCAGCGCCTCGTCGCTGTAGGAGGGGGCCACCACGACCTCGGTGAACACGCCGGCGATCTGCCGGGCCAGCTCACCGGTGACCTCGCCGTTGACCGCGATCACGCCGCCGTACGCCGACACCGGGTCGGACGCGTGCGCCTTGCGGTGCGCCTCGGCCAGATCGGCGCCGACCGCGATGCCGCACGGGTTCTGGTGCTTGATGATCGCCACGCACGGGTCGGTGAAGTCCCAGGCGGCCCGCCAGGCCGCGTCGGAGTCGAGGTAGTTGTTGTACGACATGTCCTTGCCGTGCAGCTGCTCGGCCTCGGCGAGCCCGCCCTGCCCGTTGGTGTAGAGGGCGGCCGCCTGGTGCGGGTTCTCGCCGTAACGCAGCACCGCCTTGCGGGTGCGCGCCGCCCCGAGGAACGCGGGCCAGCCGGTGTCGTCCTTGGCGTACGTGCTGGAGAACCAGGACGCCACCGCGACGTCGTACGCGGCGGTGTGGGCGTAGGCGATGCCGGCCAGCCGCTTGCGCTCGGCCTGCGTGAACCCGCCCTCGCCGAGCGCGGACAGCACGTCGCCGTAGAAGCGGGGATCGACCACGACCGCGCAGGTCGCGTGGTTCTTGGCGGCGCCGCGGATCATCGCGGGCCCGCCGATGTCGATCTGCTCGACGCACTCGGCGTCGGTCGCACCGGACGCCACCGTCTCCTGGAACGGGTAGAGGTTGACCACCACGAGCTGGAACGGGTCGATCTCCAGCTCGTCCAGCTGGGCCACGTGGTGCGGCTTGGTGAGGTCGGCGAGCAGCCCGGCGTGGACGCGCGGGTGCAGCGTCTTGACCCGCCCGTCGAGGCACTCCGGGAACCCGGTGAGCTGTTCGACCTTCGTCACGGGGATCCCGTGGGACGCGATCGCGGCGGCCGTGCCACCGGTCGAGACGATCTCCACGCCCGCACTGTCGAGGGCCCTGGCCAGCTCCTCGAGCCCGGTCTTGTCGTACACCGCGATCAGCGCGCGCCGGATGGCGATGCGTGTCACGTGATCCTCCTGATTCAGTTGCCAATGCGGACGGTTCGTCCGCTGACCGTCCAGCCCTCTCGGACCATCCGGCCGACGATCTCGACGAGCAGGCGGCGCTCGACGGTCTTGATGCGCTCGTGCAGGGTGTGCTCGTCGTCGTCGGGCAGGACGGCGACCGCCTCCTGCGCGATGATCGGCCCGGTGTCGACCCCCGCGTCGGCCAGCATCACCGTGCAGCCGGTGACCTTGACCCCGTGGGCGAGCGCGTCGCGCACCCCGTGCGCACCGGGAAACGAGGGCAGCAGGGCGGGATGGGTGTTGACGACGGGGAAGTTCTTCAGCGTCGGAGCGCCGAGAATCTTCATGAACCCCGCGGAGACCACCAGGTCGGGCTCGTACGCGGCGATCCGCTCGGCGATCGCGACATCCCATTGGCTTCGGGACGCGTAGTCGCCCATCCTTTCCACAAAAGTTGGCACATCAGCCCGCGAGGCCCTCGCCAGCCCTTCAATGCCGTCCCTGTCGGCGCCGACAGCAACCACACTGGCTCCGTACGCCGGGTCGGCCGAAGCGTCCAGAAGGGCCTGTAGGTTGGTTCCAGAGCCGGAGACGAGGACGACGAGCCGCCCAGCCTTTGACACGCGAACTCCCAAGGTGAAACCGGGGGTGAGGCTGCCAGCGTATCTGCTCCCTCGGTCCGGCGAGGCAGAGGAGGTCAGGTGTCGACACCGGTGCAGGCGCCGGCAGGCCCGCAGCCCGCTGATTCCGCGGGCCGCCGAGCGATCTGGTTGTCCGTCGCAGCGCTGGCCATGACGTTCATGCTGCCACTGGCCGGGCTGGTCATGGCGGGGTTCGCGCTGATGGCGGGGGTTCGCGCGCTGCCCGTGCTGAAGGACGCGGGCCGCTCCACGGGCATGGCCGTGGGCGGCATCGTCGTCTCCTCGGTCGCGCTCGCACTGTCCGCGATGGCCACGGCGCTCCAGCTCTACCTGATGGACGAGTACTCGGCCTACCAGGAGTGCATGAAGGGCGCGGGCACGGTCTCGTCGCAGGGCGAGTGCTTCGCCCAGTTCAGGGAGGCCGCGCAGCGCAAGCTCCCCGCCGACGTGCTGCAACTGCTGGGGGCGGTGCAGCCCTAGCGGCGCCGTCCCGCTGGGCGGGCGCGCGCTTGAGCGCCGTTCTTGAGCGGGCGCGCGCTTGAGCGCCGTTCTTGAGCGGGCGCGCAGGCCGGGCGTCGCCGGGCGCCTGGCGTAGCATGGGGGGCATGAGCAGGAGGGCCGTCACCGCGTTGGTGATCGCCGCTGCCCTCGTCCTGGCGGGAGCGGCCGTCGCGGTCGCGCGCAGCGCCGGCCCCGACGAGGCGGCCACGGGCGTGCGCAGCACCCGCTCGCCGCAGGAGATCTCGTCCTACTGGACTCCGCAGCGGATGAACGAGGCCACCCCGGGCTGACGGCGGGAAGGCGAGGAGCGTACGGCCCCTCGCCCGTGCGGCCCGCGCTAGTGCGCGGTCACGTCGTTGTAGACGTTGATGGCGCCGTCGCCGTGGTTGGGCGACCGGTAGACGATGCTGGTCGGGTTACCGTTCGCGTCGACGTCACGGTGGCTGTTGGCCCCGACGATGTAGCCCCAGCCCCGGCTCACCTGGAGGTCCTCCAGCCAGGGGCCGCCGCTGGAACCGTGGAACATGTCGTTGCTCATGTTCATGCGGTCGTCGGAAGCGCTGTTCCGCCAGGTGCTGCCGGTGCAGTACCACAGGTTGTTGCCGGTGAAGTCGGTGCGGTTGAAGCCGTCCTGCGGGTAGCCGAAGGCGTAGACGTTGGGGAAGACCTGGCCGGAGCCGAACTTGTAGCCCTGCGACCCCAGCCAGTCCTGCAGATTGCCGCGCAGCGGCTGCGGGTTGAAGGCGATGGCCGCGATGTCGTAGCTCCAGTTGTGGTCGTTGTACCAGCCGAGCGTGGTGTTCGCGTACCGCCACGTCCACCGGCCCTGGGGCTCCTGGCCGTTGTCGGTGTCGGGGACGAAGATGAAGTCGCTGAACCAGTTCGCGGCGCCGCCACCGCCCGCGTGCACGCAGTGGCCGGACGTCCAGACGGTGTTCCGGTTGCCCGCGTTGATCACGCTGCCCGAGCAGTAGCCGGGGGTGCCGTCGTTGCGTCGGTAGTAGATCTTGCCGATGGTGCGGGCGGGCATGTTCCCCTGGCCGTACCAGCGCTCGGCGTGCGAGCCGACACGCGCCGACACGGACCTCGCGCCGGTACGCGCGATCTTCCGCTGCGGCAGCGTGCCCTGCACCGTACGGCCCGGCAGGACGTTGCTGGGCTGGGTCTGCTGCGTCGCGACCGTGACCGCCGGGATCGGCTCCGGCGTGGCCGCGCGCATGCGCCTCTTGGTCCAGTAACCGAGGATCCTCTTCGCGGGGGTGTTCCTCACCCCCTGCGCCGACGAGCTGGGGGACGTCTCCGCGGTGGCGGAGGTCTGCCCGTTGGCGGTCGCGCTCATCCCCGAGACGGCCAGCAACGCCGCGCAGACGACGACTGCGGCTTGTCTTGAGCGTGCGCTCATGAACTCTCCTTCGCTGAAGGTGACTTGGCGAGCCCACCCAGCATGGGCGTGAGGCGAAGTCGCGAAGGAGGACACGAGCGGGCCGCGACAGTTCTTCGAGGAATGTTGGGACGGGATTGCCGTTCGCCGGCGAAGATCCCTAGTCGCGGTCCCAGGCGTAGGGGTCGAGGTAGATGACCTTGCCGCCTCTGTCGTCGGACTCGTCCACGATGTCCTTGCGCGGCGGGCGCGGCTGCTCGGCAGGACGCGGACGCGCCTGCAAGAGGGTCTCGGCCTCGGCGGAGGCGTGCTCGTCCTGCCAGTCGTCGCGGATGACCGGGATCGGCTGGGTTTCCGCCTCGGTGGCGTCCATCCAGTGACCGGGCAGCGGGCGGGCATCGGCCTCGGCCAGCCCCACCTTGCTGGCGGCCTTGGCGATCGCGGCCCCCGCCTTCCGCACCGGCGCCGCGGCCTTGTCGAGCGGGGCCCGCGCCTTCATGTTCAACAGCAGCAGGTTGGCCACACCGGCCGAGATGCCCGCGGCGACTCCCACTTCCAGCCCCACCGAGAGCGCGACCTCCCACGGCGACGGACCCATGGCGGTGAGCCGTCCGCCGCCGATCGGACCGCCCGACAGCGCCGCCAGCAGCGCCGCCACCAGCCCCGTCGAGATGCCGGTGAAGAACCCCCACAGCGGCGCGACCTCGTACGCGGGCGACGGCGAGATCCTGGCGACCACCACGCCCGCCACGGCGCCCGCCGCGAACGGCAGCGCGATCACCGCCATCATCCAGGCCGGCGCGGGACCGCTGTCAGGCAGCGCGCCGAACAGCGGCAGCATGGGCACCGTGCCGAGCTGCACGCCCGTCGGCGCGACCAGGGTGCCGCCGCCGAGCGCGAACCCCGGGCCCGCGATGTAGGACGACGCCCAGACGACCACGTTCGGCAGGTACAGCGCCTGCATCAGGAACAGCAGCGCCCCGCCCACGACCCCCGGCGAGAGCATGCCGGTCAGCTCGCTCACCTGCCCGAAGTTGAGCACGACGGCGACCAGGACCAGCGCCAGCCCCGCTGCCAGCAGGATCGCCGTGGCGACGGCCGTGCCGACGGCCAGCGCCCGCACCCGCTCCGGCAGCAGCCGCAGCATCGCCCGCCACGGCCCGATCGTCCGCGCGGTGGCCAGCACCCCGGCCACGAACGCCAGCGTGAAGTGGCTGAGCAGCGCCTCACCCAGGAACGGCTGGGTGACATCGTTCTTGGCGACGAGCGCGATCAGCCCCGCGAGCAGCGCGTACGGGGCCGCCAGCGACACCCCCGCCTGCACCACCAGCACGAGCTGCGCCCGCCGCCGGGCGTTGGCCACCTCGCGCGGGCTGTCCTTCGGCAGCCGGGCAGGCAGCCGAAGCCGCAGGTCGGCGTCGCGGGCCATCCACCGGCCCGCCTTGTACAGCAGCACCGCGGGCAGCACCATCAACCCGAGCGGCAGCAGCCCGACCCGGCCGCCCGGATACGCGAACCCCGCATGGTGGGCGGCCAGCCAGAGCTGCGCCGCCGTCCTGAAGACGCCGGGCAGGCCCGCCCCCAGAGCGCCTCGGGGGGCGGCCATCCATCCCACGATCGTCACCGTGGTCAGCACGGCCAGGCCCGCGCCCAGCGTGCAGGCGGCGGCCAGCATCCCGGACACGGGCAGCGGCCGCCGCGCCTCGTCGTCGTCGCCGCCCGAGACCCCGGGGAGCCTGCCGAGTACGGAACGGGGGGCGGCCCGGAGCTGGTCGAGAAGCGCGGTCACAGTTGGCGATTTTCTCAAGTTTTCTCGACGCCCGTGGAGTTGACGCGCCGCACACCGCCGGGTTTGTAGGCGACTATCCCGTTCAAGATTCTTTACCGCCGCCCCACTCCCGGCTTACCCCGCCCCGCGGGGAGGCCTCATGAGTCCCGGAAAAGGGAAGGCCCCGCGCGGCGGCCCCCCTGGAAGCGGGGAGCGCGGCCGGGCGAGGCCGTCCGGGTGCGAGTGGTCAGCGCGACTGCATGATCTCGCGCATCAGGCGCGCCGTCTCCGACGGGGTCTTGCCGACCCGGACGCCCACCTTCTCCAGGGCCTCCTTCTTGGCCTGCGCCGTGCCCGCCGAGCCCGACACGATGGCGCCGGCGTGCCCCATGGTCTTGCCCTCGGGGGCGGTGAAGCCCGCGACGTAGGCGACCACCGGCTTGGTGACGTGCTGCTCGATGTAGGCCGCCGCACGCTCCTCGGCGTCGCCGCCGATCTCGCCGATCATGACGATCGCGTCGGTGCCCGGGTCGTCCTGGAACGCCTGGAGGGCGTCGATGTGCGTGGTGCCGATGACGGGGTCGCCACCGATGCCGACCGCGGTCGAGAACCCGAAGTCGCGCAGCTCGTACATGAGCTGGTACGTCAGGGTGCCGGACTTGGAGACGAGCCCGATGCGCCCGGCGGTGGTGATGTCGGCCGGGATGATGCCCGCGTTGGACGCCCCGGGCGAGGCGATGCCGGGGCAGTTCGGCCCGATGATCCGGGTCTTGTTGCCCTTCTCCACCGCGTACGCCCAGAACGCGGTCGAGTCGTGGACCGGCACGCCCTCGGTGATGACCACGCAGAGCGGCATCTCCGCGTCGATGGCCTCCTTGACGGCGTCCTTGGTGAAGGCCGGGGGCACGAAGACGACGGACACGTCGGCGCCCGTCTGCTCCATGGCCTCCTTGACGGTGCCGAACACCGGCAGGCCCTCGTGCGTGGTGCCCGCCTTGCGGGCGTTCACGCCGCCCACCACGCGGGCGCCGGACGCGAGCATGCGGCGGGTGTGCTTGGTGCCCTCACCGCCGGTCATACCCTGAACGATGATCTTGCTGTTCTCGGTCAGCCAGATAGCCATGGGTCACACACCTACCGCAGCGAGCTCGGCGGCACGCTTGGCCGCGTCGTCCATCGTGTCTACCAGCTCGACGCGCGGGAGCGCGGCGTCGGCCAGGATCTGCCGCCCGAGCAGGGCGTTGTTGCCGTCGAGGCGCACCACCAGCGGGTGGGTGACGGCCTCGCCGCGGCTTTCGAGCAGCTTGAACGCCGCGACGATGCCGTTGGCCACGGCGTCGCAGGCGGTGATGCCGCCGAAGACGTTCACGAAGATCGACTTCACGCTGGGGTCGGAGAGGATGATCTCCAGGCCGGCGGCCATGACCTCGGCGGACGCGCCGCCGCCGATGTCGAGGAAGTTCGCCGGGGACGGCTTGCCGGGCAGCCCCTCGCCCGCGTAGGCCACGACGTCCAGGGTGGACATGACCAGGCCCGCGCCGTTGCCGATGATGCCGACGTCGCCGTCGAGCTTGACGTAGTTGAGGTCCTTCTCCTTGGCCTTGGCCTCGAGCGGGTCCTCGGCCGCCTTGTCGGCGTAGGACTCGTGCTCCTTCTGACGGAAGGAGGCGTTGTCGTCGAGGGTGACCTTGCCGTCGAGGGCCTTCACCTGGCCGTCAGCCGACAGGATCATCGGGTTGACCTCGACCAGCGTGGCGTCCTCGTCGACGAAGCAGCACCACAGCTTCTCGATGAGCTCGGCGGCGCCGTCGAGCGCCTTCTCGGGCAGCCCGCCCGCCGCCGCGATCTCGCGCGCCCTGGCGCGGTCGACGCCGTTCAGCGCCGAGACCGGCACCTTGGCGACCTTCTCCGGCGCGCTGTGGGCGACCTCTTCGATGTCCATGCCGCCGGCGGCGGAGCAGATCGCGAGGAAGGTACGGTTCGCGCGGTCGAGCAGGAAGGAGAAGTAGTACTCCTCCGCGATCGCGCTGGCCTCCTCCACGAGCACCTTGTGGACCGTGTGGCCCTTGATGTCCATGCCGAGGATGGCCTCGGCCTTCTGGACGGCGTCGGCGGCGTCGTCGGCCACCTTCACGCCGCCCGCCTTGCCACGCCCACCGGTCTTCACCTGGGCCTTGACGACGACGCGGCCCGTCAGCTCCTCTGCGGCCGCGCGCACCCCCTCAACGGTGTTGGCAACGATGCCGCGAGGCACCGGGATGCCGTAGTCCGCGAAGAGCTCCTTCGCCTGATGTTCGAACAGGTCCACGAGGGTCCGTCCTTGCTTCTCCGACTGATGTTCGACGGCCCGGGCCACCCCGTGCGTGCCGGGCGTTTCCGCCAGTGAAGCCTAGCCCCAAGCTTGACCTGCCCTGGTCATCGGGTCGGAGATATCCCGTTATGTGACGGTGATCTCACCCTCTTCGCACGCGGGGCACGAGTTTCGTGGAACGCGACACGCTCGTGATCTTGGCTTGGCAGAATCCCTTTCGCCTCGTCCTGAATCCAGGGCAGAGCCAGCGTGCGGCACACGCCGCGATTCCCCCGGGGCCAGCACCCGGGTTCTCCCCGCAAGGAGCTTCGATGAAGCGAATTCTCGCCGGCCTGGCGCTGACCACGGCCGCCGCACTCGTCACGGCCGGACCTGCCCAGGCGGCACCGGCGGCCTCGGCCGACCCGGTCAAGGCGCTGAAGAAGCAGTTCGTCGCCGGTCAGGGCGTCAAGCTGACCTCGACCACGACGAGCAGGATCGGCCGCGAGCAGTACGCGGGCGACCTCAAGGAGGGCGTGATCGCCTTCGACGCCAACGGCGTCGCCGGAGCCCAGGTCACCCGCACCCCGGCCCTCAGCCCCGAGATGCGCAAGCGGCTGGAGAAGCTCGCCGAGAAGAACAACGACATCGGCGACACCGCTCAGCTCCTCACCGAGCGCATCTACCTGGTCAGCGCGGGCAACAGGCTCTACGCCAACGGCGGCCTGATCTCCTCACTGCTCCCCGACGGCAAGCTCTGGGTCGGCTGGCCCGGCACCCCCATCTCCGCGGCGGGCGCCGACCAGATCATCAACGTCTTCGAGCCGGACACGCTCAAGACCCTGCTGGCCACGGCCAAGGGCAAGACCAAGGGCAAGAGCGGCGACCAGTACCGCGGCTCGATCACGTTCGCTCAGCTGTACAAGCTCTCCCCCGACTTCCGCAAGCTGACCGGCGCGAAGCCCACCGGCACGTCGGCGAAGGACGCCATCTCCTGGCGTCTCACGCTGGACGCGCAGAAGCTGGTCAAACGGATCGCCATCTCGTGGAGCACGAAGGTCACGAAGAAGATCACGCTCAACGTCTCGACCGAGACCCGCTACAGCGACTGGGGCAGCGCGATCACCGTGACCGCCCCGCCCGCCGAGCAGGTCGTGGACTTCAAGGACCTGGCCAAGAAGGGCCTGAAGCCGCCGTCCACGATCGACAGGGACTACGTCAGCGTTCCGCCGGACGACGAGGGCAACACCATCCCGTAACGCCCAATTAAGACCGGAAATCTCGCCGGGCGGATCCTGTTGCACGAAATATCCACAACTATCGCGCAGGAAATTTCACACAGCGAGATTCTTTCGTGATCTTTTGTTGCCAAGATCTTCTGGCTCCCCCTTCTACAAAAGAGGAAAACCGCATGAAGCGTATGCTCGCCGGCCTGGCATTAGCCTCGGCCGCTACGGTCATTGCCGCGGGCCCGGCGCAGGCCGCACCCGCCGCAGCGCCGAAGAACCCGGTCACGGCTGTGCAGAAGCAGCTCGTCCCCGGCACGGGGATGAAGTGGACCGAGCGCACCACCCTGACGTCGAACAACATGCGCGACGTCTTCGTCCGGCGTTCCGGCACGGTGCAGTTCAGCAAGATCGGTGTCGCGGCGTCCGACACCACCGGCAAGCTCAACCTCAAGGCGAGCGACTTCCCCGAGGACGCGCCGGAGCTCCTCGTCGCCATGACGAAGCCGGAACACACGATCAAGATCGGCAACACGTCGTACCTGTCCGGCAACATCTGGGCGACGATGCTGCCCGAGGGCAAGACCTGGTTCAAGGTGTCCAGGGGCCCGGTCGGCGGCCTCACCGGCCTCTACGGCCAGCTCGTGAACATCGGCGAGCCGGCCACGCTGAAGACGCTGTTCAAGGGCGCCAAGCCGACGGCCGGCGGCTACGCCGGCAAGCTCACGTTCGGCGACCTGAAGCGGGTCTCGCCGTCGTTCCGCTCCAGCATGGGCTTCATCTCGACCAGCGCCAAGCAGCTCAAGAGCGAGATCAGCTGGCGGCTGGACGTCGACGCCAAGGGCCTGCCCACGAGGCTGGTCACCACCTACCCGATGTCCGCTCTGGCGGGCAGCTCGGCCAAGGGCACGACCCTCAGCGTCGACACCCGCTACAGCGGCTGGGGCGCGAAGGTCGAGATCAAGGCTCCGTCGGCGGACGAGGTCACGACCGAGCTCAAGGACGGAAACGACGAGGCTCCGGACAGCATCGAGCTGCCGTTCGGCGTGAGCGTCGCGAAGTAGGGCCCGCACTCACCGGGTAACCGTGGCCGCCACCTCCGTGGTGGCCACATCTCCGGCCAAGGCCGCGCCCGAGAGCCGGCCTTGGCTTGATCGGCAAATCCGGCGGCCCTCCGGATGGGACTTCGAGCAGTTACAAGATCGTTACATTGGTACGCCGTCATATGGCGCGTTTTATTTGTCTATCTAGGTGAACGCGTACATATCTCAGGAGTAACCCCTCATGTCCCTCCCCCGGATGCTGCTGGCACTGGCCGCCACGGTCACCGTGGCGGCCTGCTCGGCCGACGGCCCCCCGGCTCCACGCGCCGCCTCGGCCCCCGTGGCCCCCGTGGCCCACGCGGCCCACGCCGCAGGCTCCGCGCCCAAGGCCGCCACGCCGAGCGCCACGCCGAGCACCGCGCCGAAGAAGGCCAAGCTCGACATCGCCGACATCACCCCGATGGGGGAAGAGAAGGAGAAGGTCGGGGTCGGCTTCCCGATCATCGTCACCTTCGACCGTGACGTCCAGGACAAGGCGGCCGTCGAGGGCCTGTTCCAGGTCCAGGCCGACAAGCCGAGCGACGGCGCCTGGCGCTGGGTCTCCGCCCGGAAGGTCATCTACCGGACCAAGACCTACTGGCGTCCGCACCAGAACGTCCTGTTCACCGCCCGCCTCAGCCAGCTGCCCGGCAACCAGGCCGCCAAGGACGTCACCCGCCGCTTCGCGGTCGGCGCGGCCAACATCTCGGTGGTCGACACGCGCAGGCACGTGATGAAGGTCCGCAGGGACGGCAAGCTGGTCAAGTCCATCCCGATCAGCGCGGGCCGCGGCGGCCTGGTCAAGAACGGCGTGGACGTCTACCTCACCACCAGCGGTGTCCACCTGACGATGGGCAAGAAGCCGGTGGAGGTCATGACGTCCTCCTGGATGGGCGTCACGGACCCGAAGGACCCGCGCTACTACAAGGAGCGCATCCCGTGGGCCGTGCGGATCTCCGACAGCGGTGAGTACGTCCACCAGAGCGCGGGCTACTACCAGTACCTCGGCCGCTCCAACCAGAGCCACGGGTGCGTCCGCGCCACCCCGGCCGGCGCCAAGTGGTTCTACACGATCGCCCAGCGCGGCGACGTCGTCAAGATCACCGGCACCAAGCGCCAGCTCGACTGGCGCAACGGCTGGAGCTACTGGCAGCTCAACTGGACCGAGTGGAAGAAGGGCAGCGCCCTCAACGGCGCCAAGACCCAGCCCGTCGAGGACTGACCTTGCTGTGCTCCTCGGGACTCGCCCCGAGGAGCACCGTCAGAGCTTCTCCAGGGGGGCGTAGGCGAGCAGGAGGGTCTTCTCGCCGCCGCTGCCGAAGTCGATCTTGACCTTGGTCTTCTCCGCCACCCCGTCGACCGACACCACCGTGCCCAGGCCGAACGCGTCGTGCGTGACCCGGTCGCCGGGCGCCAGGGACGGAACCGTGCGGCCGCTCTTCTTGGGCGCCGCCGCGGGGGCGGGCTCGCGCCGGGTGGCCGCGCTCCACGCCGACTTCTCCGGATCGGTGCGCCAGTCGACCAGCGAGCTCGGCACCTCGTTCACGAAGCGCGACGCCGGGTTGAACGACGGCGCACCCCACGAACTGCGCACGGCCGCCCTGGTGAGGTAGAGCCGCTGCTGCGCCCTGGTGATGCCGACGTAGGCCAGGCGGCGCTCCTCCTCCAGCTCCTTCGGCTCGCTCAGCGACCGGACGTGCGGGAAGACGCCGTCCTCCATCGCGGTCAGGAACACCACCGGGAACTCCAGGCCCTTGGCGGTGTGCAGGGTCATCAGCGTGACCACGCCCTGGCCGCCGTCGGACTCGGGGATCTGGTCGGCGTCGGCCACCAGTGACACCTGCTCCAGGAACTCCACCAGCGTGCCCTCGGGGTTGGCCTCCTCGAACTCGGACGCCACCGAGATCAGCTCGTTGAGGTTCTCCAGGCGCGACTCGTCCTGCGGATCCTCCGACGCCTCCAGCTCGGCGCGGTAGCCGGTGGCCACCAGCACCTCCTCCGCCAGCGCCGACGGCGGCATGCCCGCCGCCTTCTCGATCAGCTCCTCGACCAGCGCGACGAACTCGCGCACGGCGTTGAGCGAGCGGGTGGCCATGCCGTACGCCTCGTCGGCCCTGCGCAACGCGTCCCAGAAGGAGATGCGCTCGCGGGACGAGAGCGCCTCGACCATCGCCTCGGCCCGGTCGCCGATGCCGCGTTTGGGGACGTTCAGGATGCGCCGCAGCGACACCACGTCGGCCGGGTTGGCCAGCACCCGCAGGTAGGCCAGCAGGTCCTTGACCTCCTTGCGCTCGTAGAAGCGCACGCCCCCGACCACCTTGTACGGCAGCCCGGTGCGGATGAAGATCTCCTCGAAGACGCGGGAGGCGGCGTTCGTGCGGTAGAAGACCGCGACGTCGCCGGGCCTGACGCCTTCCTCGTCGCCGAGCCGGTCGACCTCCTGTGCGACGAACATGGCCTCGTCGTGCTCGTTGTCGGCCACGTAACCGACGATCTTCGGACCGTCGCCCTGGTCGGACCAGAGGTTCTTCGGCTTGCGCGACTCGTTGCGCGCGATGACCGAGTTGGCCGCCGCCAGGATGTTCTGCGTCGAACGGTAGTTCTGCTCCAGCAGGATCGTGCGCGCGTCGGGGTAGTCGCGCTCGAACTCCAGGATGTTGCGGATGGTCGCGCCCCGGAAGGCGTAGATCGACTGGTCGGCGTCGCCCACCACGCACAGCTCGGACTGGTCGGCGCCGGAACGCACCAGATCGCCGTCGTCCGTACGCAGCTCAGGACGGCCCACCAGCTCTCTGACCAGGATGTACTGGGCGTGGTTGGTGTCCTGGTACTCGTCGACCATGACGTGCCGGAAGCGCATCCGGTAGTGCTCGGCCACCTCGGGGAAGAGCTGGAACAACGTCACCGTGTTCATGATGATGTCGTCGAAGTCCATGGCGCCGGCCTCGGTGAGCTTGAGCTGGTAGCTCTTGTACGCCTCGGCCAGCACCTTCTCCAGGTGGGAGCCCGCCTTGCCCATGGCGGTCTCGTAGTCGATCAGCTCGTTCTTGAAGTTGCTGACCTGCGCCGAGAACGACCTGGGCGGGTAGCGCTTCGGGTCGAGATCCATCTCGCGGCAGACCATCGCCATGAGCCGCTGCGAGTCGGCCTGGTCGTAGATCGAGAAGCTGGACGGGAAGCCGAGCCGCTTCGCCTCGCGCCGCAGGATGCGCATGCAGGCGCTGTGGAACGTCATCACCCACATCGCCTTCGAGCGCGGGCCGACCAGCTTGTCGATGCGCTCCTTCATCTCGCGCGCGGCCTTGTTGGTGAACGTGATCGCCAGGATCTCACCCGGGTGGACGTTCCGCTCGGCCAGCAGGTACGCGATGCGATGGGTGAGCACCCTGGTCTTGCCGGAGCCCGCCCCCGCCACGATCAGCAGCGGACTGCCGTGATGGATCACGGCCTCGCGCTGTTGCGGGTTGAGACCGTCGAGCAAGGGATGGTCAACAGAGACTTCGGTCGGCACTGTCCTAGGTTAAGACTCCCCACCGACAATCGGCGCCCGGAATGCCCTTCAGGGCAAGCTGGTTGTCCAGGGGAGCAGATCAGAAAGGACGAACATGCTGACGGAAAGCGAGATCAACCGGGTGCTGCTGGTGACCGCGCATCCCGACGACGCCGACTTCAGCGCCGCCGGGACGGTCGCACTCTTCGTCGACCGGGGCGTCCAGGTCACCTACCTCCTGGTCACGGACGGCGACGCGGGCGGCAACGAACGGACACTCGACAATTCGGGCATGGCCGAGCTGCGCAGGGCCGAGCAGACGGCGGCGGCCAAGGCCGTGGGCGTCACGGACGTCCGCTTCCTCGGCTACTCCGACGGCCGCGTGGTGCCGTCGCTGGACCTCAGGCGCGACATCGCCAGGGTCATCCGCCAGGTGCGTCCCGACCTGGTGATCACCCACCACCCCGACCGCAACTACCAGTTCATCGCCCCCAGCCACCCCGACCACCGCGCAGTGGGCGGCTCCACCCTCGACGCCGTCTACCCCGACGCCCGCAACCCCTACGCCTTCCCCGAACTGGCCAAGGACGAGGGCCTGGAGGCGTGGACCGTCCGCGAGGTCTGGCTGACCGGCGGCTCGACCCCCGACCACTGGGTGGACATCACCGACGCGATCGACCGCAAGCTGACGGCCCTCCAGTCGCACGTCAGCCAGGTGTCGCACGTCGAGGGCTTCGCGGACTTCATCAGGTCCCGTTTCGCCAGCTGGGCCGAGCGGGCCGGGTTCGGCGAGGGCCGCTACGCGGAGGGCTTCCAGGTCGTCCCGACCGCCTGACCACCTGGTTCGGCTTACTCGGCTTACTCGGCTTACGAGTCCGATGCTCTGACCGGCTGAGCGTGCGCGTCCCGCGCGCGCTTCCCGGCGAGGCGGGCGAACAGGTAGCCGAGGGAGTTCGTGGACAGGTGCAGCATCGTCGGCGCCAGCAGGCCGGCTCGGCGGCGGAGCTCGCAGAAGAACACCCCCGCCGCCGCTGTCGACACCACGCTCCCCACCACAACGCGCGCCGTCTCGAGCCGCGAGGCCGCCTCCCCCGCCCCGGCCTCCACTACCGCCACCTGAGCCATGTCTGGCTGCATGGGCGCCTCACCCGCCACCGCGTGGGCCGTATCCGGCCGCGTGGGCACCTCACCCGCCACCGCGTGGGCCGTGTCCGGCTGCCCAGACGCCTCACCGGCCTCCACCGGAGCCGTGCCCGGCTGCCCGGAAGTTGCTTCCCCCACTACTCGCGCCGTGCCGGGGCGTCCGGCTGCCCGCACCGCGTCGAGCTGCCCTGGTGCCTCCCCCGCCGCCAGCGCGCCGAAAGCGGGGTTGGCGCGGGCCATGTCGATGGCGGGCAGGATGTGCCAGAGCCCGAACAGCGCCGACGACACCGCCGTCGCCGTCGCCGTGCCGTGGGTACGGCGGAGCATGCCGTACAGGGCTCCCCTGAAGCCCACCTCCTCCAGCAGCACCGTCCCGACCGGCACCTGGAGCAGGGCCTCCTCCAGGACGCGCGCCCGCGTCAGCGACAACGCCCGCTCATCGTGGAAGAACTCCCGCGTACGCGGGATCGCGACCCCGGCCGTGTAGACGGCGGCTACCCCGGCGGCCAACACCCCGCCGACCGCCGCCCCCCGGCGCCCCCGGTCGAACCCCAACTCCCGCCACGACACCCCGTCCCTGCGAGCCATCGCCACCAGCACCGCCGTGGCGACGGCCGAGGTCAGGGGCGCGAGCCGCGGCGCGACCCGGTTGTTCAGCACGTTGGCCGCGGCCAGCACGGCGATCGAGGGAAGCAGCACCCCTGCAGGCTACGTCCCGCGCCGACGCCTCCCGCACCAAGTGCGACGGTTCAGGGCGACCCGACCGGGCACAGCACTTCAGGCGCCGCAACACGCAAACGACGGCGCGCTCAGGCGCCGCACCTCCGTCCCCGATGCACGCGCCTGAACGGCCTCGCCGGCGAGGCCCCATCTCGGGGCCGGCGCCCCATCTCGGGTCGGCCTTCTCCGCAGCTCCAGCAGAGACAGCCAGTCAACCAACATCCGGCGCGCCTACAGCCATTTCACCGACGGCCACCCCAACCACAACCGCCTGCCAACGGAGGCCTCAACGACCTCAGAGGAACAGCTCCTCAGCGGAGTCGACGCTCAGCGCCCGCTGCAACCACATCTCCAACGTGTCGAGATCCAGACAACTCATAATCCGCGCCCGATCACCGTCACCCACGGAGACCCCCCGATACTCCAACACCCGCAGCACAGACCTGGCCTCGCCTCTCGCCTCACCCCTGACCTCACCCCTGGCTTCGCCCCTGGCCTCACCCCTGGCCTCACCCCTGGCGATCAGGCTCTGGGCGTACTCGCCCTGGTACAGGTAGGTCTCGGTGGCCATGAGCCGCTCCATCTCTTGCCAGCGACGGCGCCCACTCAACGTGAAAGGGCGCCGCCTCAACGACCTCAGAGGAACAGCTCCTCAGCGGAGTGGACCGACAGCGCCCGCTGCAACCACATCTCCAACGTGTCGAGATCCACGCAACTCATGATGCGCTCCCGATCACCGTCGGCCACGGAGATCCCCCGATACTCCAGCACCCGCAGCACAGACTTGGCTTCGCCTCTGGCTTCGCCGAGGATCTCGCCTCTGGCGATCAGGCTCTGGGCGTACTCGCCCTGGTACAGGTAGGTCTCAGTGGCCACGAGCCGCTCCATCTCTTGCCAGCGACGGCGCCCACTCAACGTGAAAGGGCGCCGCCTCAACGACCTCAGAGGAACAGCTCCTCAGCAGAGTCGACGCTCAGCGCCCGCTGCAACCACATCTCCAACGTGTCGAGATCCACGCAACTCATGATGCGCTTACGATCACTGTCAGCCACGGAGATCCCCCGATACTCCAGCACCCGCAGCACAGACTTGGCCTCGCCTCTCGCCTCACCCCTGGCTTCGCCTCTGGCTTCGCCGAGGATCTCGCCCCTGGCGATCAGGCTCTGGGCGTACTCGCCCTGGTACAGGTAGGTCTCAGTGGCCATGAGCCGCTCCATTTCCTTCTGCGCGTCGCCTGTCAGAGCCACGGTGACATATTCAGCGTACTGGCGGGCCTTGGCAGGATCGATGCTGTCCAATGCCTCCGTAAGGGTGGCCAGGATGGTGCTGATCTCCGGATGCTTGCTGTGGGTGATGGCCGAGATCGCAGACAGGCCGATGTTGCCCACGGCCTCGGCGACGTCGATGATGACGGGGGTGTTGTCGGGGCCGATCACCAGCGGTATCAGGATCAGCCCGGGGTGGCCGGTCCTGATGGCCTTCGCGGCCCACTTGGCCGTGGCCCGATCGGGGCAGATGACGACGAGGCAGACCTCGCACTTGTCGCGGGCCCGGAGGTTCGCCAGGTACGCAAGCCAGGTGAGATGCTTCTCGGGGTCCGGCTTGAGCTGAACCTCGGTGATGACCCCGAGTCGTGCCTCGCCGTCGCCGTAAAGGATGGCGGCGTCGGCCCGATAGACGGCGGGAACGCATTCGGACAGATCACACGAGACTACGCGTACCTGCGCTGTCGGGGAGATGGGCAGCTCGAACATGGTGCGCAGCATGTGCGCGGTCTGTTCGGTGTCGAGAGTGGTGATCCCAACCAGCCCCTCGTGAAGTGGCGTGACCATGACCGGGACATTACTCTACGCGATCTATCGGATACGGATAGTTTGCAGATCGCATATGGACGGCAGAGTTTCCTGGCCAAGACAGTGTTCGTGCTGATACGCGCGCACCGCCTCAGCGCGGGGCGGGCCGATGAGCCCGGCCCCCACACAGCACCTCAGCCCGGGACCTCGAACCCCACACCACCTCGGTGCGAGCCCCCAAGCCCCCCGCACAACGCCTCAGCGCGGATCCCAAACGTTCGCAGCGCCTCAGCCCGGGACCCCAAACCCCACGCAGCACCTCAGCGCGGAACCCAAACGTTCGCACAGCCCTTCGGCGCGGGACCCACCCCCCCACGCAGCGCCTCAGCGTGAGGGGCGCACCGGTGGTCCCGGACTCCCACGATGGTGGGGCCGGAGGACGGTCAGGTGGCGGCCGGGGTGCGCCAGCCTGCCGGGAAGCGGGTGCGGCGGCGTTCCGCCGGGGTCAGGCCGCCCCAGATGCCCTCGGCTTCACCGGCTCGTAAGGCGTACGCGCGGCACTCGGCGAGAACCTGGCAGGTCGCGCAGACGGCCTTGGCCCGGGCTTCCTGGACGGGACTGGGGGCGAGCGGGAAGAAGAGCTCAGGATCGCTGGACCTGCAGGCGCCCCCGCGCAGCCAGCCGATCTCTCCCAATGGCATGCGTCAACGCTACGACCAGCTCATGATCGACCGCATCATCCTCAGGGCTGACACGCACGTACACCCTCAGTGGATGTCAGCCCGTGCGTCTCAGCAGGCGCCGACGCTGTTGTTGTAGCCCGTGGCGAACGAGCGTTGGCGTTGCTGGGCGGTGCCGTGTGCGGCGGGGTTCAGCCAGTCGTCCGTGGGGTCTCCGGCGGCTTCGAGGTTGAGGAGGAGTTCGTCCTCGTCCCCTGGTTCGGCGCGGAGGGCGCCGGAGTTGATCAGTGCCGACAGCGTGCCGCCCGCGTAGCAGTCGGCCTGGAGCTCCTGCTGGACGTTCAGCTCGAAGCGGGATTCGAGCTGCGCCTGGACGGCGTGCCCCAGCTCGTGGGGGACGATCAGGTAGACGGACCCGTCACCCATCTCATTCCATAACGACTCCATCCAGTCCCGGTCGTAGGCGACGAAGTGTCCGAGCGGGCAGTAGAAGGCGTTGTTCGGCACGGCACGCTCGTTACCGCACCTCGGCCCAGAATCACCGGTATAGGGGATAAAAGCAGTGATAGGCCGATAGGTCAGTCCCTGCTGCTTGAACTGCTGCACCCAGAACTGCTCCGTGAGCTGCCGGGCCGCGATCACGTCGTCGTCGACGGTGTCGGCTCCCCGGACGTCCCTGGAGGGGGCGCGGGTGAGCCCGCAGGCCGTCAGCAGGAGCAGGAGCGCGAGTACCAGCGCCAGGGGTCGGCTCACGGGCTTCACACTTCCCACGTGTGGACGGGTTCATTCCCGTGCATACGCTCGATGTACTCCAGCGTCATGGCGCGCAGCGCCTCCTGCCGCTCGCCGCCGAGCGCGCGCACCTTGTCCACCTGCCACGTCGCCCCCGTACGGCCCGTCAGGCAGCGTCCCTCGATCACGCCGAGCAGGCGGTCGGCGACGGCTGTGTCCACGCCCCACCTGGCGAGCCCCTCGTGCGCCATCGGCAGCAGCCGCCGCAGCACCAGCTCCGCCGCCGGCACCTCGCCGACGCCCGGCCAGTACAGGCGGGCGTCGAGACCGTGCCGGGCGGCGGCGTTCAGGTTGTCCTCGGCGGCGGAGAAGGACATCTGGCTCCAGATCGGACGCTCGGCGTGCGGCAGGACGGCCATCAGACCGTAGTAGAAGGCGGCGTTGGCCAGGATGTCCACCACCGACGGCCCCGCGGGCAGCACCCGGTTCTCCACCCGCAGGTGCGGGCTCTCGTCGGCCACCGCGTACACCGGACGGTTCCAGCGGTAGATCGTGCCGTTGTGCAGGGTCAGCTCGTGCAGGTGCGGGACGCGTCCCTGCTCCAACTCCTCCCGCGGGTCCTCGTCCTCGCAGAGCGGCAGCAGCGCCGGGTAGTAGCGGACGTTCTCCTCGAACAGGTCGAAGACCGTGGTGATCCACCGCTCGCCGAACCAGACGCGCGGCCGCACTCCCTGGGCTTTCAGCTCGTCGGGACGGGTGTCGGTGGCCTGTTCGAACAGCGCGATCCTGGTCTCGCGGTGCAGTTCCCTGCCGAACAGGTAGGGCGAGTTGGCGGCGAGGGCCACCTGGGGTCCGGCGATGGTCTGGGCCGCGTTCCAGTGCGCGGCGAACTCCTCGGGGCTGACCTGGAGGTGCAGCTGGACGCTGGTGCAGGCCGCCTCGGGGGTGATGCTGTCGGCGTGCGTGTCGAGGCGTTCGACGCCCTCGATCGACAGGTGGAGGTCCTCGCCGCGGGCGGCGAAGATCTGCTCGTTGAGCAGCCGGTAGCGGGGGTTGGCCGACAGGGCGCCCTCGACGACGTCCTGCTCGCGCAGCGTGGGCAGGACGCCGATCAGGACGAGGTGGCCGCCCTGCGAGCGGGCCCGGTCCTCCGCGTGGTTGAGCCGGGCCCTGACGTCGTTCTCCAGTCTGAGCGCGCCGTCGCCGCCCAGCTCCTGCGGCTGGACGTTGATCTCGACGTTGAACTGGCCGAGTTCGGTGGCCCAGTCGGGGGCCGCGATGGCGGCGAGCACCTGGGCGTTGCGCATGGCGGGCCGGCCGTGCTCGTCCACGATGTTGAGCTCGATCTCCAGCCCGGCGACCGGCCGGTCGCGTTCGAAGCGCGACTCCCGGAGCATCTGGGCGAAAACGTCCAGACTTTGTCGCACTTTTTCCCGATATTTCCGGCGATCGTCCCTGCTGAACACGACGACTGGCACGTCCCGTCCCATATCCGAAATGTCGCACGTCAGGGACGGTTAGGCCAGAGCGTCAGACCAGGCGGCGGGCCGTGGCCCAGCGCGACAGCTCGTGCCGGTTGGACAGCTGGAGCTTGCGCAGCACCGACGACACGTGCGTCTCGACCGTCTTGACCGAGATGAACAGCTCCTTGGCGATCTCCTTGTACGCGTAACCGCGGGCGATCAGCCGGAGCACCTCCCGCTCGCGCTGGGTCAGCGAGTCGAGCTCGGGATCGATCGAGGGCGCCTCCGACGACGCGAACGCGTCGAGGACGAACCCGGCCAGCCTCGGCGAGAAGACCGCGTCGCCCTCGGCCACCCGGCGGATCGCGTCGGTCAGCTCCTTGCCGCTGATGTTCTTGGTCACGTAGCCGCGGGCGCCGCCGCGGATCACACCGATCACGTCCTCGGCCGCGTCGGAGACCGACAGCGCGAGGAAGCGCACCTGCGACCCGGCGCCGAGCACCCGGCGCAGCACCTCCTGGCCGCCGCCCCCGGGCATGTGCACGTCGAGCAGGACCACGTCAGGCTGGAGCTCGGCGATGGCCTTGACCGCGGTCTCGACGTCCTCGGCCTCGCCGACGACCTGGATCGACTCGCCCAGCTCGGCCCGGACGCCGGAGCGGAACAGCCGGTGGTCATCGACGATCAGGACCCTGGTCATGACTTCTCCACCTTCATCGTCAACATCACTTCCGTGCCCTCACCCGGCTCGGTGCGCACCCTGGCGGCGCCGCCGTGGCGTTCCATTCTGCCGATGATGGACTCCCTGATGCCCATCCGGTCGAGCGGCACCGCATCCAGGTCGAACCCCTTGCCACGATCTTTCACGAAAATCGTCACTTCTTCACCCTCCACCTCCGCATAGACGGAAATGGACGAGCTTCCAGAGTATTTGGCCGCGTTGACCATCGCCTGCCGGGACGCCTTCAACGTGGCGGCGAGCTTGCCCCCGGGGTCGAGCGCGATGTCACCCACGCAGACCACCTCGATCGGCACCCCGTGCGCGTCCTCCTCCTCGGCGGCGATCCTGCGCACGGCGGCGGCCAGCGTCGCGTCGGCGTCCTGGGCGGGCTGGTAGAGCCAGTTGCGCAGGTCGCGTTCCTGCGCGCGGGCCAGGCGGGCGACCTCGCGGGGGTCGTGCGCGACGCGCTGGATCAGCGTGAGGGTGTGCAGCACCGAGTCGTGCACCATCGCGGCCATCTCGGCCCGCTCCTCCTGCCTGATGCGCTCACGCCGTTCGAGCTGCAGCTCCTTCCACAGCCCGGCGAGCCACGGCGCGGCGATGACCGCGAGGCCGACGACCACGACCACCGTGAACATCAGCCCCTGGCCCGCCTCCCCCAGGTCAAGCTCGCCCTGCCCGGCCAGGAAGCCCACCGCGCCGACCACGACCAGGGCCACGCCGAGCAGCGTGCGCACCCGGTTCCCCCGGATGCTCTTGGTCGCGCCGCTGACCCAGTTCTTGCGGCGTTCCGGGTCGGCCTGCTGCCACAGGATGAGCGCGCCGATCCCACCCACCGCGAACGGCAGCAGCCCGATGCCGCCCTTGGAGGCACCGGTCAGCCAGCCGAAGGCCAGCAGCGCCATGCCGATGGCGCTGAAGGCGGCGAGCTGGCTCCAGTCACGCTGCGGCGGCTGCCCCTCGTACGGCCTGCGCGGCACGATCATCCAGAGCACCGCGTACACCACGATGCCGACGCCGTCGACCACGCTGAGCAGCACGAAGGCCAGCCTGATCACCACCGGATCGAGCTTGAGCTGCGCCGCCAGCCCCTGGGCGACGCCGCCGAGCAGGCGCCCCTCCATGGGACGCATCATCCGGTGGTAGGGCGCGTCGGGGCCTGGTTCGGCAAGAGTCTTCTGGTCAGCCATAACACCGTCATCGTCACACGTCGGGGACGAAATGGGCATCAGGGAATGACCCCCGGGTCGGGTCAGGGGTCTCCCGGATGCGGGCAACCGCCTCCCGGGTCCACGATGGACCCATGACAGAAGCGCCTCCGAAGCATCCGGCCGCACCACCCGACGTGCTGCGACGCAGCAACGAGGGGCGCTTCCTCATGGGCGTGTGCGCCGGGCTCGGCCGCTACACCGGGCTCGACCCGGTGGTCTTCCGCGTGGGCTTCGGCGTGCTCCTGTTCGGCTCCGGCATCGGGCTGTTCATGTACATCGCGGCTTTCCTGCTGATGAAGGAGCCGGACGGCAGGCCGGGCTACATCGAGCAGTGGACCAGGCGCGACTTCACCGGCGACACCGTGATGGCGCTGCTGACCGCGGTGCTCGCGTTCGGGCTCGTCGTCAACCTGGCGAACGTCTGGCTGGGGACGGGCACGCTGGTGGTCGGCGTGGTGCTGGCCGTGTCGCTGCTCGCCGCGCACGCCAACGGGGTGAACCTGCTCGCGCTGGCCCGTTCGATGCCCGAGCGGCTCAACCGCAGGCAGGGCGCGCAGCCGGTGGCGCCGTACAGGCAGGACTTCTCCAGCTTCCCCGGCCCGCCGCAGCCCACTTCCCCTGTCCGTCCCAGTCCGGTTCCCCGCCCGGAGCCGGCCCCCGCCCGCCGCCCGGAACCCGCCGCGGAGCAGAGGCCGGTGCCGGAACCGGCGGCGGAGCAGCCGGTGACCGCGGTCAACCCGGCCCTCGCCCCCGACGTCCCGCCGCAGGAGCGTCCGGCCGCCGAGACCGAACGGCCCGCCGGCGCGAGCGACACCCCGCCGTACCAGGGCAGGCGCGAGGAGACGCCTCGGGACCGAGGAGAGGTGTACGGGGAGCCGTACCAGGAGGCGCCGAGGTACCGGCCGCAGCCGAGGACCGTGGAGCACCCGGCCTACGGCGAGCCGTTCGCCCCGAAGGGCCCCTACCGGCCGCTGGACCCGCGCAGGCGGGAGGGCTACTCGCCCTACGACCCCACGCTGTACGGCAGGCCGATCCCCCCGCCAGTCCCCCGGCAGAAGCGTCCCAGGTCGTTCATCGGCGCCATCACCGTACTGCTGGCCATCATCATGGGAGTGATAGTCGTGGCGGTCCAAGCCAGGTCGGGCTCGGGTGTGAACCCGGCCCTCGTCGGGGGCGCCGTGCTCGTCACGATCGGCGCGGGTCTGCTGGTCGCGGCCTGGTGGGGGCGCGGCGCGGGGCTGGTGGCCACGGGCACGGTCGTGGCCCTGCTGGTGGCCCTGGGGCTGACGGTCGGCGGGGTGCCGAGGAGGATCGGCGACTCGGTCTGGCATCCGACGTCCGCCGCGGAGGCGAGCCGGAGGTACGACGTGGGCGTCGGCGACGGCAGGCTGGACCTGTCAGAGCTCCAGCTCACGCCCGGCGCGAGCCTGACGTTCAACGCGACGGTCTCGATCGGCCAGCTGGCCGTGATCGTGCCTCCCTCGGCGAGGGTCGAGGTGCACGCGTCCAACAAGGTCGGCGACATCAAGGTGGACCAGTCGCTCAGGGGCGGCGTGGACGTCAGCTTCGACAAGGTGCTCGAACCGGAGACCCGGCCGGAGGGCAAGGTCCCCACCATCGTGCTCAATCTCAGGGGCGGGGTCGGCGACATGGAGGTGCGGCGTGCCGCGTGAGGTCGACAGGCCGCGCAGTGTCCACAGGACCGACTGGATGGCCTTTCTCAGCGGCGCGCTGTTCGTCGTGCTCGGCATCCTGATCTTGACCGGGGCGCTCAAGGACCCGCTGGTCCTGGTCGCGCTGGTGGTGGTCGGGCTGGGTTTCGCGGGGCTCGTGGCGATCGTGGCGCGGGTGATCCGGGGTAAGTAACCCTTGACCGGGGGAAACACGAGCGTAGCTTGGCAACTGTCCGCATTTCCCCTGCTTTTGAGGGAGGACGTATGCCTCGAATCGCTGTCACCGTCGACGGAGTCACGTACGAGGAGGACGTCGAGCCGCGACTCCTTCTCGTCCATCTGCTGAGAGATCGGCTGGGCAAGACCGGCACCCCTGTGGGCTGCGACACCAGCAACTGCGGCGCCTGCACCGTGATGCTCGACGGCAAGAGCGTCAAGAGCTGCTCGGTCCTGGCCGTCCAGGCCGACGGCTGCGACATCGTCACCATCGAGGGCCTGGGCGCGAACGGCGCGATGCACCCGATGCAGCGGGCCTTCCACGAGGAGCACGCGCTGCAGTGCGGCTACTGCACGCCCGGCATGGTCATGGCCGCGATCGATCTGCTCAGAGACACCCCCGACCCGTCGGAGGAGGCGATCAGGCACGGCCTGGAGGGGAACCTGTGCAGGTGCACGGGCTACTGCAACATCGTCCGCGCGGTACGCAGGGGCGCCCAGGAGATGGGGCAGGCGGTGAGGGCACAATGACGACCGAGGTGGGCAGGGCGCGCAGACGCAAGGAGGACGCCCGCCTGCTGACCGGGCGCACCCGGTGGACCGACAACCTGCAGCAGCCGGGAACCCTGCACGTGATGTTCCTGCGCAGCCCGATGGCCCACGCCAGGATCGCCCGGGTGGACGTGTCCGCGGCGCGGGGCCTGCCCGGCGTGGTGGCGGCGTTCAGCGGCCAGGACTTCGCCGGGGAGCAGGGCAGCCTGCCGTGCGCGTGGCCGGTGAGCGAGGACATCGTCATCCCGGACCACCCGCCGATGGCGGTGTCGGAGGTGCGGTACGTGGGCGAGGCGGTCGCCTGCGTGGTCGCCACCGACCGCTACCGCGCGGCCGACGCCCTGGAGGCGATCGAGGTCGACTACGAGCCGCTGCCCGCCGTCCTCGACATGCACGACGCGCTGACCGAGGGCAGCCCGAAGGTGCACGACGCGGGCAACCAGGCGTTCTCCGTGAAGATCACGTCCGGCGATGTGGAGGGGGCCTTCCGCGACGCGCCCGTGGTGATCGACAGGACCTTCGTCCAGCAGCGGCTCATCCCGAGCGCGATGGAGCCCCGGGCGGTCATGGCCGTGACCGACGGCGACACGTTCACGCTCTGGTCGTCCACGCAGATCCCGCACGTGCTGCGGGTGATGCTGGCGGTGGTGACCGGCATCCCCGAGCACAAGCTCCGGGTGATCGCGCCCGACGTGGGCGGCGGGTTCGGCTCGAAGCTGCAGGTCACCGCGGAAGAGGTGCTGTGCCTGCTGCTCACCCGTCGGCTCGGCAGGCCGGTCAAGTGGACGGAGTCGCGCTCCGAGGGCAACCTGACCGTGCATCACGGCCGCGACCAGATCCAGCACGTCAGGCTGGCGGCCGAGGCAGACGGGCGGATCCGCGGCCTCCAGGTGGATCTGCTGGCCGACATGGGCGCCTACCTGATGCTGGTCACGCCGGGCGTGCCGATGCTCGGCGCGTCGATGTTCAACGCCATCTACAAGATGGACGCCTACGAGTTCGCCTGCACGGGTGTGTTCACCACCAAGATGCCGACCGACGCCTACCGGGGCGCGGGCCGTCCCGAGGCGACGTACGCCATCGAGCGGATCATGGACGAGCTGGCGGCCGAGCTGCAGGTCGATCCGCTGGAGGTGCGGCGGCGCAACTGGATCAGGCACGAGGAGTTCCCCTACACCACGATCTCCGGGCTGACCTACGACTCGGGCAACTACGAGGCGGCGACGGACCGGGCGATGGCGCTGTTCGGCTACGACAAGCTGCGCGCCGAGCAGGCCGACCGGCGCGACAGGGGCGACGCGGTGCAGCTCGGCATCGGGGTGAGCACGTACACCGAGATGTGCGGGCTGGCTCCGTCCAGGCTGCTGGGCATGGCGAAGTACGGCGCGGGGGGCTGGGAGCACGGCTCGGTGCGGATGCTGCCCACCGGCAAGGTCGAGGTGATCACCGGCACCTCGCCGCACGGGCAGGGCCACGTGACGGCGTGGAGCCAGATCGCGGCCGACGCGCTGGGCGTGCCGTTCGAGGACGTCTCGGTGATCCACGGCGACACCGCGATCGCGCACAAGGGCATGGACACCTACGGTTCGCGCTCGCTGGTCATCGGCGGCGTCGCGGTGCTCAAGGCGTGCGAGAAGGTCCGCGACAAGGCCCGGACGCTGGCCGCGCACGTGCTGGAGTGCTCGCCCGACGATCTGGAGTTCGCCGAGGGCGCGTTCAAGGTGCGGGGCACCGAGGCGCAGCAGACCATCCAGGAGCTGGCCTACGCCGCGTTCACCGCGCACGACCTGCCCGACGGGGTGGAGCCGCGGCTGGACTCCGATGCCACGTTCGACCCCGACAACTACTCCTTCCCGCACGGCACCCACCTGTGCGCGGTGGAGGTCGACACCGAGACGGGCATGGCGAAGATCCGCTCCTATGTGGCGGTCGACGACGTGGGCAAGGTGGTCAACCCGCTGATCGTCGAGGGCCAGGTGCACGGCGGCATCGCCCAGGGGGTGGCGCAGGCGCTGTTCGAGGAGGCCGTCTACGACGCCGAGGGCAACCTGCTCACCGCCACGATGGCCGACTATCTGCTGCCGTCGGCGGCGGACCTGCCGACCTTCGTGACCGACAGGACCGAGACCCCCGCCACCAGCAACCCGCTCGGGGTCAAGGGCGTGGGCGAGGCGGGCACGATCGCCTCCACCCCGGCGGTCGTCAACGCCGTCGTGGACGCGTTGCGCCCGTACGGCATCCACGACGTCCAGATGCCGTGCACTCCCGAGCGCGTCTGGCGGGCACTGGAAGGAGCACGGCGATGATCCCGGCACAGTTCGACTACGTCCGCCCCGCCTCGCTCGCCGAGGCGTGCAGGGCGCTGGCCTCGGACGAGGACGCGAAGGTGCTCGCGGGCGGGCAGTCGCTGCTGCCGTTGCTGCGGCTGCGGCTCGCGTACCCGTCCGCGCTGGTGGACGTGGCCAGGCTGCCCGAGCTGGCGGGCGTGCACGACCGCGGCGACCACGTGTTCGTCGGCGCGATGGCGACGCACGACGAGGTGCTGCGGTCGGGCGTGGTCAACGCCGACTGCCCGTTGCTGTCGCTGGCCGTGGCCACCGTGGCCGACCCGGCGGTGCGGCACCGCGGCACGGTCGGCGGTTCGCTGGCGCACGCGGACCCGGCGGGCGACCTGCCCGCGGTGGTGCTGGCGCTGGACGGCGTCTTCGTGGCCAGGTCGGAGGAGGGCGAGCGGGAGATCCCGGTGGCCGAGTTCTTCGTCGACTACTGGGAGTCGGCTCTGCGTCCGGGCGAGGTCCTGGTCGGGGTGAAGATCCCCAAGCTCGGCCCCGGCTGGGGCTTCCACTACGAGAAGTTCCATCGGACGGCGCAGTCCTGGGCGATCGTCGGGGTGGCGGCGGCGGTCAGGCGGTCCGATGGCGCGATCCAGGAGGCCAGGATCGGGCTGACCAACATGGGGGCGACACCGGTGCGGGCCCGGGCGGCGGAGGCCGCGTTGCGCGGCGTCGAGGTGGGCGAGCAGGTCAGGCAGGCGTGCGAGGAGGCGGACGACGGCACCACGCCGCCCGCCGACCTGCACGCGCAGCCCGACTATCGCCGGCATCTGGCCAGGGTGCTGACCCATCGCGCGGTCCTCGCGGCCGCCGGATCTCCCTGACCCGGTCCGGGGCGCCCCTTCCTGGGCGCCCCTGCACCGACTTAGTGTCGTAGACATCGGGAAAAGGAGCGGATCGATGGCGATGCGGTTCGAGCACGAGTTCACAGTCCCGGTTCCGGTCGAGCAGGCCTGGGCGGTGCTGCTCGACGTCGAGCGGATCGCGCCCTGCCTGCCCGGGGCGACGCTCGACATCTTCGAGGGCGACGAGTTCACGGGCAGGATGAAGGTCAAGGTCGGGCCGATCACCGTCACCTACCGAGGCTCCGCCAGGTTCGAGGACGTCGACAAGGACGCGCACACGCTCACGATCGCGGCCGCGGGCAAGGAGTCCAGGGGGTCCGGCACGGCTTCGGCGACTGTCAGGGCGAAACTGACGCCGGGCGACGGGTCGACGGCGGTCGCGGTGGAGACGTCGTTCACCGTGACGGGACGTCCAGCGCAGTTCGGGAGGGGGGTGATGGCCGAGGTCGGGGCGAAGCTGATCGACAGGTTCGCGGCCAACCTGGCCGAGTTGCTGGCCGAGCTGGCCCCGACGGCGGTGGTGGAGCCCGCGCCGGCGGCTGCGGTGGTCGCCGCGCCGGTGGCGGAGCCCGTGCCCGTGGCGGCGTCGGAGGAGCGGCACCTGACCGCGGTGCCTTCGGAGGACGTGCGGCCCGCGGGCACGCTGCGCACCTCGCTGACGCCCGACGAGGAGGCCCTGGACCTGCTGGAGGTCGCGGGGGCGCCGCTGCTGAAGCGGCTGGCCCCGGTCGCGGCGGCGCTGGCCGGGCTGCTGCTGCTCGGCTGGCTGATCCGACGGCTTATGCGCTGATTTTCCAGCAAAAACACCCCCAAGTACGGACACACTCCCCTGAGCTGGGGGAATGCCCTACGCATGTCGGACTGCACCGTTGTCGTGATCACCTACAACGACGCGGCCCGTCTGCCGAGGGCCGTGCGCTCCGTGCTCGACCAGACGCTGCGCGACCTGGACGTCGTCATCGTCGACGACGCGAGCACCGACGGGACCGACCAGGTGGCCGCCGAGCTGGTCAGGGACGACCCCCGCGTGCGCTACCTGCGCAGACAGTGCAACAGCGGCGGCTGCGGCGCGCCGCGGAACGACGGGCTCGACACGGTGTCCTCGCCGTACGTGATGTTCCTCGACAGCGACGACGAGCTGCCGAGGCACACCTGCAAGAGCCTGGTGGCCGAGATCGAGCGGACCGGCGCGGAGTTCGTCTCGGGCCAGATCTCCCGCCTGTACGAGTGGAGCGGACGGCAGAACCGCTACTACCCGTCGCTGTTCGCCCGGCGGCGGGTGGTGTGCGGCATCAGGGAGGAACCCGACCTGTTCCTCGACTCCTTCAGCACCAACAAGCTCTACGACACACGATTCCTGCGCGACAGGGCGCTGCGCTTCCCCGAGGACATCCACTACGAGGACCACGTCTTCGCCAGCGAGCTGTACGCCGTCGCGCGCCGGTTCGCGGTCGTGCCGTGGGTCGTCTACCTCTGGCACCGGGCGCGCGACTCGGCGTCTATCTCGCTCAGCATCGGCGAGATGCGGAACGTCCAGCACCGGGTGGAGGCGGCCAGGAGGAGCGACGCCCTGCTGCGCGCGCACGGCGCGGCCGACCTGGTGCCCGCGCGCCAGTACCGCTTCCTTCAGCAAGACCTGCGGGTCTACCTCAACCCGCTGCCCTCCCGCGACCGGGAGTGGACGCGCGAGTTCGCCGCGACGGTCAGGCCGTACCTGGAGCGGACGGCGTCCGAGGTGTTCGCGCGGGTCGAGCCGATGATCCGGGTCTGCTGCCGGCTCATCCTGGACGACCGGATCGACGACCTGCGGGTGGCCGCCGCCTCACTGACGGAGCCGTACGCCCCGCCGCGCGCCGCCGTCCAGCGTGACGGGCGGACGTACTGGGGCACCACGGTCACCTCCGGCACGGACATCACCAGGCTGCGGATGGCCGAGCTGCCCTACACCGCGACCCGCCTGCGGCACGAGGTGACGCGGATCGCCTCCAACGGCAGGCAGGTCAGGATGACCGTCCGCACCTACGACCCGTTCGGGGCGCTCCCCATCGACTGGACCGCCTTCCTGCAGCACGGCGACGAGCGCGTCCCGATCAGGCCGGAGGCGTCGGGCGACGGCGGGTACGTCAGCGAGATCACCTTCACGCCGACGGCCCCGGGGGACCCCTGCATCGGCTTCACCAGGGCGTCCGACGGGCACACCACCACCGACCGGCTGCTGGTGGACCCGAACCTGCGCCCGATCGAGCTGCCGGGCGTCATGGTGAAGGCCGAGGGCAAGGCGGCGTTCCTGCGGGTGCGGGCGCGCCTGTGCGGTCGGTCGATCCTGCGCGCGGTCAGGCGCAGGCTGCTGCGGAGGTTCAGCACCCCGGCGATGAAGCTGCGCTTCTACAAGGCGCTTATCGGAGTGCTGCCCCCGCGCCGCTACCTGGCCCTGTTCGAGGCGGACGTCGGCAAGGGCTACACCGGCAGCCCGCGGGCGATCTACGAGGAGCTGCGGCGGCGCGGCCTGCCCGTCGAGGTGGTGTGGTCGGTGGCGCGCGGCCGCGGGAACTTCCCGGCCAACGCCCGCCTGGTGCGCAGGGGCTCCTGGCGTTACGTCTGGACGATGGCCCGCGCGGGCATCTGGGTCGACAGCCACGGCTTCCCGCTCGACTACCCGAAGCCGCCCGGCACCCGCTACCTGCAGACCTGGCACGGGCAGGGGATCAAGTCCGTCGGCTTCGACGCGCCCGACCTGCGCGCCGACTTCGACAGGCCGCGCGAGCAGTGGCGCGCGGCAGTGGCCCGCTGGGACGCGCTGGTCGCGCCGAGCGAGGAGTTCACCCGGGTCTTCCTGCCGTCGAACGGCTACACGGGCCGGATCTTCCGCTGCGGCACGCCGCGCTGCGACGTCCTGGTACACGGGCTGGACGTGCGGGGCGTGCGGGAACGGCTGGAGATCCCGCCGGGGCGGAAGATCCTGCTCTACGCGCCCACCTACCGGGACCGGGCCAAGAGCAGCGGCCAGTCGGTGCGGGTGGACCTGGAGCTGATGGCCGAGGAACTGGCCGGCGAATGGGTGCTGGTCCTGCGCACGCACCCGGTGGAACGGTTCACGATCCCCCAGCACCTGCGGCACTTCGTCAGGCCCGCCGCCACCTACCCCGAGATCAACGAGCTCATGCTGGCCTCCGACGCGCTGCTCACCGACTACTCGTCCGTGATGTGCGACTACGCGCTGACCGGCAAGCCGATGCTGTTCTACGTGGACGACTGGGAGGAGTACCGCCTGGCCGAGCGCGGCGTCTACCACGACCTGCCGTCGATCGCCCCCGGCCCCTGTCTGACCACGACCTGGGAGCTGATCGACACCCTGCGCCTGCTGCCCGCCGTGCACGCGTCCTACGCCGGCCGGTACGCCGCCTTCCGCGCGATGTGGTGCGCGGACGAGCGCGGCGACGCGGCGGCCCGCGTGGTGGACGCGTTCTTCGCGGAGAGCGCTCGGTGAGCGTGCTGTTCGCCTGCATGGACGCCGACACCCTCGGGGGCGTCCAGCAGGTGACGCACACCCTGGCGCAGGGCCTGGCCGAGCGCGGGCACGAGGTCCACGTGGTCGGACTGCACCGGGCCGCCGCGCCGTTCCGCTACGTCGAGGCCCCCCGCTACCTGCACCACGTGGTCAGCCGCGACCCGCTGGGACCGCAGGGACGGCTGGCCCGCTGGCGCGCCGACCGCCGCCTGGCCGCGCTGCTCGCGTCGATGCCGCCGGGCTACGCCGTCCTCACCTCGCCGGGCGTGGTGGCCAGGGTCGCCGGGCTGCTGCCCGGCACGCTGCTGCGGATCGGTCAGTACCACGGCTCGTTCGAGCACGCCCGCGGCTCCTGGCACCTCGCCTCCATCGCCCGGCACTACCCCGGCCTCGACCAGGCCGTCTTCCTGAGCGACGACGACGCGTGGCGCTTCTCCGAGCACGCGCTGCTGCCCAACGCCTGGACGCTGCCGAACCCGCTGTCGGGCTGGCCCGGCCAGGTGTCGCCGCTCACGGCGCCGCGCGTCCTCGGTGTCGGACGGCTGGAGGGGGTCAAGCGGTTCGACCGGCTGATCAGCGCCTTCGCCAGGGCGGCCCCGCCCGAGCCCTGGGAGCTGCACCTGATCGGCGACGGCGCGGAGCTGGAGCGGCTGCGGGCGCACGCCGCCCGCGAGGGCGTCGCCGGCCGGGTCGCCTTCAGAGGCCGGATGCCCGCCGCCGAGCTGCCCGCCGCCTACCTGGACGCCTCGATCGTGGGGCTGACCAGCGAGCACGAAGGGCTGCCCGTGGTGCTGCTCGAAGCGGCCGCCCACGGCGTGCCGGCGGTGGTGTTCGACGTGTCGGGCGGGGTCCGCTCGGTGGCTCCGGTGCTCGTCCCGCCCGGGGACGTGGACGCGTTCGGCCGGGCACTGGCCCGCCTCATCGCCTCCCCGCGGGAGCGCCGGCGCCTGGGCGCCGCCGCTCGGGCCCGGGCCGAGGACTTCCGCCTCGACCGCGTCCTGGACCGCTGGGAACTGCTCTTCGCCCACCTGGCGCGCTAGCGGTCAACGGCCGTCCAGGAGCGGCCGCCGGGGGTCCCAGGTCGTGCCGTCCCGTTCGTCGCGGCGTCTGCGGGCGATCGCCGACAGCGCTTCCAGCACCACGCGGTTCGCCAGGGCGGCGGTGATGTCCGCGTGGTCGTACGGCGGGCTGACCTCGACCACGTCCACGCCCACCACCGGCAGCTCCAGGCAGATCCGGCGGACGGCGTCGAGCAGTTGGCGGGCCGTCAGTCCACCCGGCTCGGGCGTGCCTGTGCCGGGGGCGTGGCCGGGGTCGCAGACGTCGATGTCGACCGAGAGGAACACGCCGTCGCAGTCGTCAGTGGCGATGGCGAACGCTTCGGTGAGGCATTCGGTCAGGCCGCGCTCGACGATCTCGGTCATCTCGTAGGAGCGCATGCGCTGCTCGGCCATCCACTTCAGGACGTCCGGCCCTGGCCAGTAGCCGCGCAGGCCGACCTGTAGGAATCTGTCACCACGCAACGCGCCGGACTCGATCAACCGGCGCATCGGCTGCCCGTGTCCCCACAGCGAGCCGAACTCGATGTCGCCGGTGTCCGCGTGCGCGTCGAAGTGGATCATCGAGATCCGGCCGTGGCCGAGGACGCTCGCCACGCCCGCGGCGTCCGCGAAGGTGATCGCGTGGTCACCGCCGAGGATCACCGGGATCGCCCCGGCCTCGACCACCTTGGCGACCTCGGCCCGGAGGCCGGCAAGGGACTTCACCACGTCCCCGGAGAACATCTCGACGTCGCCGGCGTCGTACACCTTGAGGTCCTTCAGGCCGTCGGTGCGCAGTGCCAGGCTGGGCCTCGAACCGTCGTGCCCCAGGTAGTCCGTCGATCGGATGGCCTGCGGCCCGAACCGGGTTCCCGGCCGGTGCGAGGTGCCGCCGTCGAACGGGGCGCCGACGATCACGATGTCGGCGTCCGCATAGGACGCGGGGTCGGTCAGATCGCAGCTGGGGACGCCGAGGAAGGTGAAGTCAGGGCCGTACTGTGCTCCATATCGCGCCATTTGCACAGCTTAGCCGTCCTGCACTTGATCAACCGGACCACAGTCCGGTAGCTTCGACACGCCCGAACAATCGGACCGTAGTCCAGTTAGGAGTGGTCGTGTTCAAGCTTGCCGTCGCCGCTGCGGCGCTCGCCTTCGTGACGTCAGGACCCGTGGCCGTGGCGGACTCGGCCCAGCCGCAGGATCGAGTCGTCCACAAGGACGCAGGAAGGCACGGGACGCCCTGCGAGGGCCTGCCCGGCTGCACGTTCGTCCAGCTGAAGGGCGACCCCGAGACGGGGCCTTCCGAAGCGATGTTCACCCTCAAGGCGGGCACCCCGTTCGCCCCGCACTGGCACACCAGCCCCGAGCATGTCGTCGGCGTCTCGGGGACGATGCTGTGGAACGTCAAGGGCCACAAGACCTACAAGGTCGGCCGGGGCGACTTCCTGTACTACCCGTCCAAGGCGGTCCATTGGGGCCGGTGCGCGAAGGGCGCCGACTGCGTCTACTACGTGTACGACTCCGAGCCGTACGACTTCCACCCGGCTGAACGCTAGGAGACGGCCCTTCGGGTTCGGTGCCGGACCACACCCGAAGGCCCTCACCCCGTACGTCTAGGCGTGGCCGGCCAGCTCCGGCGACTCGACGCGCTGCTGCGGGATGCCCGCCAGCGCCCGCTGCTCCGAGGTGAGCAGCGCGGCCACCGGCCCCGGCTCGCGCAGCCGGTTGAGCCTGTCGCGCATGTTCTTGCGCTTGCGGCTGGCACGCCGCTTCTGCATCGTCCGCTGCAGCTTCGCCATGTGCACCTTGGACGGCGCCGGAGCGCCGCTGAGCTCGTAGCCGTTGGCCCGCAGACGCTCGCCGAGCGCGGCCTCGCAGACCGAGATCTCCCAGCTCTCCAGCCGGTTGGCCCAGCTGCCCACCCTCGCGCGGGTGACGTCACCGTGCGTGTTGCTGTGCCAGACCTTGTGCAGCGGGACGGCGTCGGTGGCGGCCTCGCGCGGGGAGACCATCGCCGGGTCGAAGTCCTCCTCCAGGAAGTGGCAGAGCTTCTTCAGCTCGGTCTCCGGGTCGTCGGTGAGCTCCTCGTAGCGCAGCTCGTAGTAGGTGTCCTCGGGCAGCGACCGCCTGAGCTTGTTGCCCGCGTCGATGGCCTCGGCCCAGGTGGAGATCGCGTGGTAGGAGTTCAGCGTGTACCACGGCATCTCCTTCAGCGAGGAGACGCAGTCGCGGCCGTCCCTGATCAGGTGCACGAACTGGGCGTCGGGGAAGAGCCTGAGCAGCATGTCGACCTGCTTGACGTAGCTGGGCCGCTTGTCGCCCCAGCGGGCCTTGCCGAAGCGGTCGGCGTACATGCGGAACGCCGTGCCGATGACCGAGCCCAGCGAGCCGGGGCCGTCCACGACCTGCTGGATGTAGTCGGCCGCCTCGATCTTGAGCTCGCGGAACTTGGTGGTGCGGTCGCCCGAGATCCATTCCGCCAGCGTCCGGCGGCGCTGGGGATCGCGCAGGTCCCCGTACTCGCGGCGGCCGTAGTAGACGGGCACCAGGAAGCGCGTCTCAGGCGTCACCGCCAGGCGCGGGTGCGAGTGGAGCATGAGCTGGAGCATCGTGGTGCCGGAGCGCGGACAGCCGACGACGAACACTGGCCTGTCGGACATTTTCTTACCCCCGAAAACTTAGACGAGAACGTGCTCTCGGCTCTCCTGGGAGGAGGGCACGCCGTGCTTGCGCGTGAAGACCCACAAGCGGTGAACCAGGAAGATCTCGTTGACGAGAAGCAGGACGCTGGCGACGGACGAGACCGGGATCAGCGCCGCGACGCCGACGAGGGGCGCGATCACGAAGACCGCCGCGTGGAACTCGATGCCGCTGATCACGTGGGAGCGGACCCGGTGACGGGCCAGAAGCCGGTTGAGCCGCCTGAAGAAGCTGCGCTGCTTGGGCGCCGCCGGGACCGCGCGCTCGGTCACCGGAGGCGGCACCGGGTCGAGTCCCGTCCCCATCTGGGCTTCGAGCTGCGCCTCCCTGATCACCTCGCGGACCCGCTTCATCTGCGGCGCGTTGACATACCTGAACAGGTCGAGCACGGCCACCGCCGCACCCAGCAGGATGTACGCCAGCTCGCCCGTGATCGCGAACTGCCCGTAGGCCAGACCCGCGGCGCAGCACACCACCCTGACCCGGTCGCCCACGTAGTCGAGCCAGAGGCCGAAGGGAGTCCCCGTGCCCTTGAGTCTGGCGATCTTGCCGTCCACGCAGTCGATCATGAAGCTCAGATAGAACATCGTCGCGCCGGCCGGCAGCCTGTTCATCGCGAAGCAGACGGCCGACACCATGCCGAGGACCAGCGAGAACACCGTCAACGCGTTGGGTGTGATCCGGGTCCGGTTGGCCACCAGCAGAGCGGCCCGACAGGCGACCGGATCCACGAAGTACACGGTCCACCAGGAGTCTCTCCGCTTACGTGTCGCGTAGACGTCCTGAAGCGAATAGGTCCTCATGGATCCCAGCATGGCGACGCCCCGCCGTTGGCCGGTTACTCTCTGGAACTATTGGGGCATGTCCATGCCGCTTCTTGACCATCCCGGAACCGACAGCCGCCAGGTGCGCGAGCCCTCTCCGTCCGTGAAGACGTTCTTGAGCACCAGGCCCTTGGTCTCGGTGCGGACGTTCAGCCGCCAGTTCGGCCCACCGCCCTTCAGCCGCCGCGGATCGACCGTGGCGACCACGCCGTGGCGGCCGACACGCCGCACCTCCAGCTGCACCCTGCGGCGGCCGTCGCTCAGCCACAGGTGCACCGAGTCCGGCCTGCGGGCGACCCGGTGGAGGGCCACCTCGGCGCGGATCTGGAACTCGCTGCCCGTCCACGTGCACTCCTCGACCTTGGCCAGCAGCTTGAGCTCGGCGCTGGCGTCGTAGACCGAGTCGGGGATGCGCAGCCGCCTCCTGCTGCGGAAGTAGGGGTAGTCGCCGTACCAGTTGACGGTCCGCAGGCCGCGCGGAACGATCTTGGTGCCGTTGACCGACTCGCGCCTGAACCTGCGCACGCGGCGCAACTGCGGGACCATGCCGTGTTCGAGCAGGTGCAGTTCCAGCCTGCGCAGCGACGACGCCGAGGCGAGCACGGCGGGGCTGAGCATCTCCAGCAACTCCCGCCCGAGCTCGACCAGCGACCTGGTCTCCTTCGCCGCCTCCAGCGCCTGGAAGAGGAAGACGATGTCCTTCTCCAGGACCAGCCCGTCGAAGGTCTCGATGAGGTCCGGCGCCCGTTCGCTCAGGAAGTCCCTGACCGCGCGGATGGCCGCCAGTCGCTCCCGCAGGTTGTCCAGCTCGGCCCGGTGCTGGGTGATCGAGGTCGCGCCCTCGTCGTCGTCGCGCCTGCGCCAGTGGTAGACCACGTCGGCGAGGACGTCCACGCTGTCCGCCAGGACGTGCGCCCGCATGGCGACCGGGACGTCCTCGTAGATCCCCGAAGGGAACGCCAGCCCGTGCCGGTGCCAGAAGTCCATCCGGTAGACCTTGTTCCAGACCGTGCGATCCCTGGTCAGCGACGGCTTGCGCAGGATGTGGGTGCCTGGACGGGTCCGCCTGAACGGCCTCTCGTGCAGCGAGGACTCTTCCAGCTCGCCGTCCCTGATACGCCGGACGCCACCGCACGCGAGGTCGGAGCCGGTCTGCTCGAGCGAGCCCACCAGCAGCTCGTAGGCCTCGGACGGCACCACGTCGTCGGCGTCGGCGAAGGCCAGGTAGACGCCCTTGGCGAGGCGCAGCCCCGCGTTGCGGGCGGGCCCCGGCCCCTGGTTGGGCTGGCAGATCAGGGTGAACCGGGAGTCGAGGGCGGCGAAGCTCTCCGCCAGCTCCCTGCTGCCGTCGGTCGACCCGTCGTCGACCATGATCACCTCGAGGTCCTCCAGCGTCTGCGTGGCCAGCGACTTCAGGCACTCGGTGATGTACGGCTCCACGTTGTAGATCGGCACAACGACGCTGAGCATAGGCACCATGCCGAGACGCTCCTTGGATGCGGGGATGTGTTGAGGGCAGGATGCCCTGGTCACGGACCCTGAGCAGCGGTCCTGATGAGCTCTTTACCCGCCCTACGATCCGCTACGGTCTGTAGCAGACCGAGCACGGGAGGTAGGAGAGCGGTGCTGAGAGACGCAGAAGAACGCGATCTGGCCACCATGCGGCGCTGGCGCAACCATCCGCAGGTGCGGGCGGCCAGCCTCACCACCCACGAGATCGGTGAGTCCGAGCACGCCCGCTGGTGGGCGGCCATGTGCGACGACCCCACCACGCGCGTTCTGGTCTACCACCACGGCGACACCGCCGCGGGTGTGGTGACCTTCTTCGGGCTCGGCTCAGGCTCCGGCTACTGGGGCTTCTACCTGGACATCGACGGGCTGTCGGAGAAGCTGCTGGCGGCCTGGTTCGGGCTGGAGCGGGAGGCCATCGGCCACGCGTTCGGCCCGCTGGGCCTGACCACGCTGCGCGGCGAGGTGCTCGCCGGCAACGAGGCGGTCATGAGGCTGCACCACAGGTTCGGGTTCGTCGAGGTCGGACGCCGCCGGCAGGCGGTCGGGGGCGTCCGGCGCGAGGTCGTCACGATCCAGCTCACCAGGAAGGACCAGGCATGATCTCCATCGCAGGGCGTCCGATAGGCCCCGGCTCGCCGCCGTTCGTCGTCGCCGAGATGTCGGGCAACCACGGCGGCAGCCTCGACAGGGCGCTGGCCATCGTCGACGCGGTGGCCGACAGCGGCGCGCACGCGCTGAAGCTGCAGACCTACCGCGCCGACACGATCACCATCGACGCCGACGGGCCCGCCTTCCGCATCGGCGAGCAGCACGAGCTGTGGGGCGGCGAGAACCTCTACCGGCTCTACGAGCGCGCGCACACGCCGTGGGAGTGGCATGAGCCGATCTTCGCCAGGGCGCGCACGCGCGGGCTCGTCCCGTTCTCCTCGCCGTTCGACCCGACGGCGATCGAGCTGCTGGAGAAGCTGGACGCGCCCGCGTACAAGATCGCGTCCTCGGAGATCGTCGATCTGCCGCTGATCAGGCTCGCCGCCGCCACCCGCAAGCCGCTGATCATCTCCACCGGGATGGCGTCGATCGCCGAGATCCACGCCGCCGTCGAGACGGCCCGCGACGCCGGCTGCGCGCAGCTCGCGGTGCTGTCGTGCACGGCCTCCTACCCGGCCTCCCCCGCCGAGAGCAACCTGCGCTCGCTGCCGCTGCTGGCCGGGCTCACCGGCGCGGTGGTCGGCGTCTCCGACCACACGCCGGGGCTCGGAGCCGCGCTGGCGGCCGTGGCGCTCGGCGCCTGCCTGATCGAGAAGCACGTCACGCTGTCGAGGGCCGACGGCGGCGTCGACGCGGCGTTCTCGCTGGAGCCCGACGAGCTGGCCGCGCTCGTCGTGGAGAGCGGGCGGGCCTGGCAGTCGCTGGGCAGCCCGGTGATCGGGCCGCGCGCCTCCGAGAAGGAGGGGCTGCGCTTCCGCCGCTCGCTGTACGTGGTGCGGGACGTCCGCGCCGGCGAGCCGGTGACAGCCGAGAACGTGCGCTCCATCCGGCCCGCCGGCGGGCTGCCGCCTGCCGCCGCCGCGCAGGTGATCGGCCGCCGCTTCACCCGGGACACCCCCCTCGGCACCCCGCTGACCTGGGACCTCATCTGACCGCGCTGGGACGACCGCGACCACCCGCGTGCGACCAGGGCGTCGGCAGCCGGCGCGGTCAGCTGAGCGCGAGCAGGGCGTCGGCGACGCGTTCGCGGCCTCGGCCGTCGACGAGGCCGCCGGCGCGCCTGCCGTACCGTTCGCGTAGGCCGGGGTCGGCGAGCAGGCGGGCGAGCACCGCCACCGCCGCCCCGTCGGCCGCGCGGCCCAGGCCGGCGGCGATGCCGCCGCGCACCAGCTCCTGGTAGCCGATGAGCTGGTTGTCGGCGACCCAGCTCAGCGCGGTCGGCACGCCGAGGTAGAGCAGCTCCCAGATGGCCGAGCCCGCCGCCGTGACCACCAGGTCGGCCTCGGCCATCAGCTCCGGCAGGCGGTCGGTGGGCGGGATGACCGTGAAGGAGCCCTCGACGGCGAACGACGCCGGGCTGACCACGGTGGCCTGGAACGGCAGGCCCGTCGCCCGCAACGCCTCCGACCAGGCGGGGGCGACGCCGGCGCTGTCGGTGCCGCCGAAGAAGCAGAGCACCCGCGGCACGGCCCTCCCGGCCCTGACCGGCCGGCGGCGCTCGCGGACGCTGTCGCGCAGCAACACGTATCGGGCCCCCGCCAGCCGCCGCGCCGACCGGGGAAAGGGACGCCGCTCCGCGCCCAGGTTCTGGTCGAGGTAGAGATCGGCCTCCTGCCCGAGCGGGTCGCCGTCGATGATCGCCAGGACGACCGCGCCGGTCTCCATGACCACCGCCCCCGTGCCGGGTGACAGCTCGTACGAGTCGAGCACCACCGCGTCCAGGCGGAGCTCGCCGACCAGCCAGGCCAGCCCTTCGGGCGACTCCGGCGCGGGCACCAGCGGCAGCCCCCGCGCGAGCAGCTGGGTGCGCGCCCACGCCGACCCGGCCACGTCGCCGAGGAAGAGCACCTCGACGCCGCGCCCGAGCAGCTCCTCGGCCAGCGCGACACACCGGATGAGATGCCCGACGCCGCTCTTGACGCCCGCGTCGCACCGGATGCCCACCCGGCGGACCGCTCCCCCGCTGTCGCGCCCCGCGCGGGACCCGCCCCCGCCGACCACGCGGGCCAGGCCGCCGGAGGGGCGTTCACCGCTGGGGCCGGTCACGCTTCCTGCAGCGCTTTCTGCTCGACGTGCGCGTTCAGCCCGCGAACCTCCGGCCTGGCCCGCAGCCACTCCACCAGGGTGCGCGCGGGGACGCAGCGGTCGCCGAGGCCGGCGACGACGCTGGAGACGAGCCGCCAGTCGTCCTCGGTGTCGAGCGTGACCCGCAGGTCGGCCGCCGCGGGAGCGTAGGCGAGGCCGAGCAGCCGCGACTCCCCCGGATGTGAGTAGACGTAGGAGGTCACGTGGGTGCGGTGGTAGGCGGTGGCCTCGCGGTCGGCCCTCAGCAGGGCCGGGAGACCGGCGATTTCGACGTCGAGGCCGCGCGGCAGTGTGCGCGCCAGGCCGGTGCTCAGGTAGTCGAGGCCGGGCACCGCCCGGTAGACCAGCGTGGCGTCGCGGATCACCATCGGGTCGAGGAGCGGGCAGTCGGCGGTGAACCGCATCACCGCGTCGCCGGGATGCCCGGCCAGCGCCTGCATGAAGCGGGTGAGCACGTCGTCGACGGGGCCGCGGTGGCAGGGCGTCTCCAGCTTGCGGCACTCGGCCGCGACGGCGTCGTCGGCGGCCTGCGTGGTGGTCGCCACCACCAGATCGTCGACCGCGCCCGCCTCCCGCACGGCCCGCACCACCCAGGCCAGCACGGAACGGCCCCCAAGCTGGCGCAGGACCTTGCCAGGCAGGCGCGTGGACCCCATGCGTGCCTGAATAATTCCGACAATACGCACCGAAGCCCCATTCTCCACTGTGACCGTACGTGACCGAGCGATCGCGCTATGCTACCGCCCAGCCTGGACAACCACAGCGCGATTGCGGGGGGCCGCGTGAGCATTCTCAGTGGATCGTCGATCCTGATCACCGGAGGCACGGGGTCGTTCGGCAAGGCGTTCATCCGCCACGCGCTCGCCTCGCTCGGCGTCCGCAGACTCGTCGTCTTCTCCCGAGACGAGCTGAAACAGTACGAGGCCCGCCAGCTCTTCGGCGCCGACGAGCGGCTGCGCTGGTTCATCGGCGACGTCCGCGACCGCGACCGGCTGGCCCGTGCCATGCACGGCATCGAGTACGTGGTCCACGCCGCGGCGCTCAAGCAGGTCGACACAGCCGAGTACAACCCGTTCGAGTACGTCCGCACCAACGTGGGCGGGTCGCAGAACGTGGTGGAGGCCGCCATCGACTGCGGGGTGCGCAAGGTCGTGGCGCTGTCCACCGACAAGGCGTCCAGCCCCGTCAACCTGTACGGCGCCACCAAGCTGGTCGCCGACAAGCTGTTCGTCTCGGCCAACCACTACGCCGCCGGCCACGAGACCCGCTTCGCCGTGGTGCGCTACGGCAACGTGGTCGGCAGCCGGGGCTCGGTGGTGCCCCTCTTCCTGCGGCTCGCCGAGGAGGGCGGCAGCGTGCCGATCACCGACAAGCGGATGACCCGCTTCTGGATCACCCTCGACCAGGCCGTCAGGTTCGTCGTCGACTCCTTCGACCTGATGCAGGGCGGCGAGCTGTACGTGCCGCGCATCCCCAGCATGCGCATCACCGACCTGGCCGAGGCCCTCGCGCCGGAGAGTCCCGTCTACGAGATCGGCATCAGGCCCGGCGAGAAGCTGCACGAGGAGATGATCGGCCCCGACGACGGCCGCCGCGCGCTGCGCCTGCACGACCGCTACGTGGTCACGCCGACGATCGCCACCTGGGGCTACGTGCCGCCGCAGGGCGGCGAGCTGCTGCCCGACGGCTTCGCGTATCGCTCCGACACCAACGACCGCTGGCTGTCGGTCGACGACCTGCGCGGGATGGTGACGGCCTGATGCTCCCCTACGGGCGGCAGTCGATCAGCGAGGCCGACATCGAGGCGGTGGCCAAGGTGCTGCGCGGCGACTGGCTGACCACCGGGCCCGCGGTCGAGGCGTTCGAGGCCGAACTGTCACGCTGGTGCGGCGGCGTGCCCTGCGTGGCGGTCACCTCCGGCACCGCCGCGCTGCACGTCGCGTACGTGGCCGCCGGGGTCGGGCCCGGCGACGAGGTGGTCACCACGCCGCTGACCTTCGTGGCCACCGCCGCCACCGCCGCGCTGCGCGGCGCCCGGGTGCTGTTCGCCGACGTACAGCCCGACACCGGCAACATCGACCCCAAGGCGGTCGAGTCGCTGGTCACCGGCCGCACCAGGGCGGTCACCGCGGTCGACTACGCGGGCCACCCCGCCGACTACGACGAGCTGCGCGCGATCACCGACCGGGCGGGGGCGGTGCTGGTCGCCGACGCGGCCCACGCCGTCGGCTCGGCCTACCGCAACCGGCCCGTCGGGCTGCTGGCCGACCTCACGACGTTCTCGTTCTTCCCGACGAAGACCGTCACCACCGCCGAGGGCGGCGCGGTCGCCGCCGCCGACCCGGCCCGGTACGCGCGGGCGGCCCGCTTCCGCAACCACGGCCTGGTCAGAGACCCGGTCGAGCAGCGCGACCCCGGGCACGGCGGCTGGCACCAGGAGGTGCACGAGTTCGGGCTGAACTACCGCATCCCCGACGTGCTGTGCGCGCTCGGCATCAGCCAGCTCCGCCGCCTCGGCCGGTTCCGCGCCAGGAGGGCCGAGCTGGTGGCCGGGTACAACACCCTGCTGGCCGGCGTTCCCGGCCTCACACTGCCCGCGCGGCGCCCGTACACCGAGCCGAGCTGGCACCTGTATCCGGTCAGGGTCCGCGACGGGCGCAGGCGCGAGGTCTACGACCGGATGCGGGCGGCGGGCATCGGGGTGCAGGTCAACTACCTCCCGGCCTACTGGCATCCGGTCTTCCAGGATCTCGGGTACCGCCGCGGGCTCTGCCCGGAGGCCGAGGCGTACTACGCCGAGCAGCTGTCACTGCCGCTCTTCCCCGACCTCACCGACGACCAGCAGCACGACGTCGTGGAGCGTCTGACCGCGATTCTGCGATAGCCGTCCGCTCCACCAGCATGAGGCCGCCGTCGGCGGCCCGGTCGACGCGGAAGCGCCGGTCGCCGACGGTCGCCTCCGGCCGCGCCGCACCTCGCACGACCGGCCTGAGCGGCCTGCCCTGGTCGATGAGGACGTCCCAGCAGGAATCCCGGCCGACGGCCTCCTCGACGTCGTCGAGCGGGACACCGGCGTGGAAGTCCTGCCCGGTGAGCGTCACGGGGAAGTACATCTCCTCGCCGTCGCTCCCGCGTACCAGCCTGATCGTCGGCTCACCGTCGCCCGGGTCGCGCAGCCGTCCGGAGAAGCGCAGCTCGCCACCCTCGACGCGGCACTCGTCGATCACCGCGTCGGCACGGCGCAGACGCAGCCCCCACCGCCCCTTGGCGCTGCGCACCGGCAGCAGCCACACGCCCTCGCGGCGGTGCGGCGCGGGCGCGACCGGCCCCTGCCAGCGCGGCCCGTCCACCCGGGCGTCCAGGTCCAGCCGTGGGGCGCGCAACCGGACGCGCAGATCCCACAGGCGCTGGCGGGAGAGCTGGGCGGGCGTCAGCACGGCGGGGTCGAACGTGAAGGAGAAGGCGAAACCGTGCTCGGGCGTCGGGGCGCCGTCATCGCGAGGGGCACTGTCCCAGGTGGGCTCGGCGTCCTGCGACGACAGCGCGATGGCCCGCCCGGTGCCGTGCTCCTGCAGCCGGACGTCGATTCGGACCCGGCCCAGCTCCGTCGCGTCGAAGGAGCCCAGCGCCACCCGCCCGGCGCCGGTGAGGAAGCCGTCGCGCCAGCCGAGCCCGGTCAGCCGGGGCGCCAGCTCCAGCTCCTCCGACACCTCCGACAGGCGTCGCGGCATCGCGGGATGCACGCCGTGCCAGCGCCTGCGCAGCAGGCCGGCACGGCTGACGCGCGGGCGCAGGCGGCCGTCGCGGTGCTCCGCGAAGACCTCCGCCAGCTCGGCCAGGCGGCGCTCGCGCAGCAGGTGCATCTGCACGCGCTGCGCGAACGGGATGGTCAGCCAGTCGGCGTGGGAGACGCCGTCGAGGAAGCGGACGGCGAGGTCCACCAGGCCCGGATCGGCATCGGGGCCCATGGCGGCCAGCGCCTCGGCCGCGACGGTCATGTCGATGTCGAGCGTGTCGCGGTCGAAGTGCGGCTTGAGGCTCGGCGCCCAGGCGTCGAGCAGGTGGGCGGTCTCCATCACCGACAGCAGGCGGTCGCGCAGGTTGTCGGGTTCCAGGCAGCGCTGGGTGATCGAGGCGCCCTCCTCGTCGCGCTGCCGCCAGTGGTAGACGATCTGTTTCAGCACGTCCACCGAGTGGGCGCCGACGTGCGCGGCCATCGCGACCGGCTGGTCCTCGTACATGCGCTCGGGAAAGCTCAGCCCGAGCCGTTCCCAGAACGAGCGCCGGTAGACCTTGTTCCACAGCATCCGGTCGCGGATCAGCAGCGGGTGGCGGGTGATATGGGTGCGCCGCGCCGGCTGGGCGAACGCCCGCTTGTGCGCCCAGGACGGGACGAGCCGGTTCTGGCTCAGCCGCATGACGTTCCCGCAGGCCAGGTCGGACCCCGTCGACTCGAGCGAGGACACCAGCCGCTGGAACGCGCCGGGCGGCACCCTGTCGTCGCCGTCGACGAAGGCCAGGTAGCGGCCGCTCGCGTACCGCACCCCGACGTTGCGGGCCCGGCCCACCCCCTGGTTGGGCTGGCGGACCAGGCGCACCGGCCCCTCCAGCCTGGCCTCCACCACGGCCGGGCCGCCGTCGGTGCTGCCGTCGTCGACGCAGATCACCTCCAGGTCGTGCAGCGTCTGCGCGGCCAGCGAGTCCAGGCAGGGGCCGATGTACTTCTCGACGTTGTAGAACGGGACGATCACCGAAAGGATCGGCACGTCAACTCCTCTTCGTCAGCCGGACAGGCGCCGCAGGACCTTGCGCGCGACCGCCCGGGGGCGGGCCAGACGGCGGGAGAGCCGGCGGGAGAGCCGCGAACCGAGCGTTTTGCGGTAGGCGGTGGCCCGCTGCCGGGTCCGCTTCAGCTTCGCCCTGGCCTTCGTCAGTTCCCGCTCGCGGTAGGTCAGCTTGGTCTCCAGGCGGGCGACCCTGGCCAGGGTGGCGGTGAGCTGGTCGGCCAGGCGCTCGCGGGCGCCGATCAGGTCGCGGTACGTGGGCGCGGCCTGCCCCAGCTCGGCCGGACGGCCCAGCTCGGCGTCGAGCTTCCGCCCCCGGTCGAGGTCGGCCTGGTCGCAGGGCCGGCCGGCCATGTCGCAGAGCGTCAGCGCGAGCTGGACGGGGTCCTGCGGCCACGGCCACGGATGGTGGTGCCCGGCGGCCAGCAGGCGGACCGCGAAGCGCCAGGCGATCCGGGAGAACACGGCCCGCTCGGACGGGATCTCGGCCGGCGCGGGCCCGGGGGTGACGGCCTCGAAGCGCTCGCCGTCCCACACCAGGCTGTCGGCGGCGGCGGTGACGTCGCCGCCCGCCTCGACCCACGCGGCCACCCCGGCCAGCAGCTCGCGGACGGCCCGGACGTCCTCGCGGACGCACGCCTCGACCAGCACCTCCTCGACCAGCCTGCCCGCCGGAACCGGCTGGGCCGCGCCGTCGGGCAGCCGCCGCGTGACCCACTCCTCGCCCGCACGGGCGATCTCCCTGACCACCATGCCGTCCTCGACCAGCCCGAGCGGCAGCCTCTGCCCGTCGACGGCTTCGCGCACCCCCTCAGCGGGCGGTCTGGACGCCACCGTCAGCCAGAGCGGGGCCAGGTCCTCGCCGAGGCCGTGGCTGAACGCCAGCCGCGTCAGGTGCAGCGGGTCGGCCACCAGGACCCGGTCGCCGCCGCACGCGCTGAGCGGGACCATGAGCGCCTCCGGCAGGTCGAGCGCCTCCCGCGCGAGCAGCGCGCGGGGCGCCTCGTGCCCCGGGTAGGCCGAGTAGCGCCACTCCACAGCCAGCCCCGCCGACTCCAGCTCGCCGCCGAGGGCTCCGACGCCGTTGGGGTAGGTCGGGTCGAAACCGTGCGGCGCCCACTGCGCGTCGGAGCCCTCCCGGTCTCCCGGACGCGCCTCGACGAACCGGTCGACCCCCAGATCGTTGCGGACGGCGAGGACCAGCCGCCCACCGGGCGCCACGGCCCCCGCCAGCACGGCCAGCGCCCCCCGCCAGGACGGCGCGGGCGCCTCCGCGGAGTGTGTCCGCTGGAGGCCGTCGAGCGCCAGGACCAGGTCGTACGCCGGGTCGGCGGTGAAGGCCGCCAGGTCGCCGCAGTGCACCTCCAGCCGGGGCAGCCGCTCGGCCAGCGCGCACGCGTCGGGGTAGGAGCGCAGCAGCGCGGCGACGGCGGCGGCGCGGGCGGCGACCTCGTCCACCAGGGCCGGGGGATGCGGCCCGGCGAGCAGCACCCTGCCTCCCGCCGGGAGCAGCCGTCTGACCAGCTCCGACGCCACGTCCCCCCAGTCGGTCGCGCAGGACGCGTCGGACCACAGCAGCATCTCGCCGCCGATCAACCGGACGTTCTCGGGCGCTTCGCTCATGCGACGCCCACCCGCTTCCAGCCGAACATGCGCACTAGCTCCTCAGGTGTCGCCTGATAGTCGTATCCCAGCTCGCGCCGCGCGACCTCGGCCGCCAGGGCGCGGTCAACCTCCACGCCGTGCAGCTCGGGCCAGAGCCGCATCCGCCGCGCGGTGCCGCCGTACTCGGGCCGTTCGTCCTCGTACTGCATCGGATCGCCGTAGACGGCGATGTCGCAGCCCACGGACGCGCCGTAGAACAGCGCGCTGCCGAGCCGGTTGGACGCCGCCCTCCGGTGCCGCCGCAGCTCGGTGAGCTGGCCGCGGAGGAAGTCGCGGCCGTTGCCGTCCCAGCGCGAGCCGCGCTCGCCGTGACAGATGACGCGGAAACCCGCCGACCGGTAAGCCTGCCTTATGGCGGGATTTGCGAATTCCAGCCAATAAAGACATACCGTCACCGGCCCCTGCTCCACTTCCCGGATCTCGGCCGCCAGCTTGGCGTGGTCGCCATGGACCGAGGATTTTTCCCAGCCGTGGAACGGATACCAGATCGTACCCCGCCTTTCCGCCTCCGGAATCCAGCCGAGATCCGGCTCCTGGTGAAGGAGGTAGATCCAGGGCGCGCCGATGAGATAGTGCCCTCTTCGCCCCATCGACCACCCTCGGCGTCGTAGCACGTCAGACCAGATGAAACGGGGATATCCGGGGCTGCACCAGCGGTCGTTCGGGGGAAATCCATGCAAATAGTTCCAGCCGTGTTGCAGAAAGCCCTGAATTCGCTTGGGGGTGTCGTCCAGAAGTCCGCAGTATCCGCTGAGTATGCGGGAGTGCCCGTACCAGTGATTGGATTCGTCCATCATTCCCCCTGTAGCTGTCGCCGCATGCGACATTCCCAGCCCCACCCCGTCGCCACCGGTCTTTATACGGTTCCATTACCTGTGACAGAGGTTGGTTTCAGGCGATCACCCGGAGTCGCTACACTACGTCGCTACGAGAAGACAGAGAGTGAGGGAACATGAGCCACCTCGACCGGCTTCGGGCCGTCTTCCGCACCTCGCTGAACCTGCCGTCCGAGAGCGACGTCGACGGGCTGGAGTACCGCGCGATCCCGCAGTGGGACTCGCTCGCGCACATGGCGCTGGTCGCGGCGATGGAGGACGAGTTCGCCATCATGATCGACACCGACGAGATGATCGACATGAGCTCGTTCGCCAAGGCCGCCGAACTCCTGGAGAAGCACGGTGCCGGCACTGCCAGCTGACATCCGGGTCGCGCTGGTCACCGGCTCGACGCGGGGCATCGGCCGGGCCGTCGCCGAACGGCTGGCCGCGACCGGCTACCACGTCGTCGTCCACGGGCGCGACGAGGAGCGGGCGGCCAAGGCGGCGGCCGAGGTGCGGACGGCGACCGGCGGCCGCACCGGCTCCGTCCACGGCGACGTGGCCGACCCCGCCGCCGTGTCGGCCATGATGCGCGAGATCCACCGGCGTCACGGGCGGCTCGACGCCCTGGTGGTGAACGCCGGCGTGCACGCCGCGGGCCTGCTCGGGCTCGTGCGCGGCGAGACCGTCCACGAGCTCTTCCAGGTCAACGCGCTCGGCGCCGTCCACACCCTGCAGACGGGCGTCAAGCTGCTGCGCAGGGGGGTCGCGCCCGCCGTCGTGCTGCTCTCCTCGATCATGGGCGTCCGGGGCGGGCCCGGGCAGGCCGTCTACTCCGCCACGAAGGCCGCCGTCCTGGGCCTCGCCCTGGCGTCCGCCAAGGAGCTGGGGCCCGCGGGCATCAGGGTGAACGTGGTGGCTCCCGGCTTCGTCCAGACCGACATGCTGGGCGCCCTCGACGCCGAGGGGCGCGCGTCCAGGATCGCCGCGACGCCGCTGGGCCGCCTCGGCACCCCCGCCGACGTGGCCGCGCCCGTCGCCTTCCTCCTGTCACCCGACGCCGCCTTCGTCACCGGTCAGGTCCTCGGCGTGGACGGCGGCCTCGTCCTATGACCCGCCCCGCCCTGTCACGTACCACCGCAAGAGGTGCGGACCGCGCGCCGCACGCCACCCTCCCACCACGAGCGAAGGAGGTACGAGCCGCGTGCGGCCCACCTCTTCCCCCGGCGCGAACCGCCCCCTGCGGGCGGGCCTGCCGCCTCTCAACCCCTTCTCCGAGGGCTTCCCGCATCCGGAAGCGCGGCTGGTCGTCGCCGGAGAGTCAGGCGGGCTGTCCGGCGACGAGCTGGCCCGCCGGATCGAGGTGGCGGCGCTGGAGATGGCGAAGCTGCCCTCAGGGCCGGTGTTCTGCGGGATGCGCAACAACCTGGCGTCCGTCCTGCGTTATCTCGCCGCCTGGCACGGCCGGCGGCCCGTCGCGTTGCTCGATCCCGAGCTGTCCGCCGGAACGCTGGCCGATCTGGTCAGCCGGTTCAGGCCCGTCGCGCTGTTCGGCTTCGACCAGGCCGCCGACGGGCCGCCGCCCCGGTGCGACAGCGGCGACCCCCATCCCGATCTGGCGGTGTTGCTCGCCACCTCCGGCTCCACCGGCAACCCCAAGCTGGTGCGGCTGGCCCGGCAGGCCGTCGTCGCCAACGCCACGTCGATCGCCGCCGCCCTCGCCATCGGCCCCCACGACGTCGCCCCCACCAGCCTGCCGCTCTACTACAGCTACGGCCTTTCGGTGCTCAACAGCCACCTCGCCGCGGGCGCGACAGTGGTGCTGACCGAGGCCGGGCTGCTCGAGCGTCCCTTCTGGCACCAGCTCGACCAGCACGGCTGCACGTCGCTGGCGGGCGTGCCGTACCAGTACGAGATGCTGCGCAGGCTGCGCTTCGACCCGCGCGAGCACGCCTCCCTCACCACCCTGACCCAGGCGGGCGGGCGGCTGCGTCCCGAGGTGGCCGCCGAGTTCGCGCTCATGGCCGAACGGTTCTACCTCATGTACGGCCAGACCGAGGCGACGGCCCGCATCACGGTCCTCCCGCCCGAACGGCTGCCGGAAAGGCCCCACTCGGTCGGCCTGCCCGTCCCCGGCGGGCGGGTCGCCATCGACGACGGCGAGGTCGTCTACCACGGCCCCAACGTGATGATGGGCTACGCCGAGACCGCCGCCGACCTGGCCAGAGGCGACGACCTGGGCGGTGTGCTGCGTACCGGCGACCTCGGCGTCCTCGACGGCGACGGCTTCCTGTACCTGACCGGCAGGGTGCGGCGCATCGCCAAGGTCTTCGGGGTCCGCGTCAACCTCGACGACGTCGAACGCCTGCTCCGCGACTGCGGCCCGGTGGCGGCGACCAGCGGCGACGACCGGGTGACGATCTGGGCCGAGAGCCTCGACGCGGAGTCCCGCACGAGCCTCGCCCGCCGGCTGGGCGCGGAACTCCGGCTCCACTGGAGCGGCTTCGACGTACGCGCCATCGACAGACTCCCCCTGCTCGCCACCGGCAAGATCGACTACCGCACTCTGGAGGCGCTGACGTGACCGACCCGCCCGTGAGCGTTTTCACGTTGCCCCAGGCCGCGAGGGAGGCGGCGCTGCTGCCCGCGCTGGTGGAGCTCACCGAGCACCACCGGGCCGCCTGCCCGCCGTACCAGCGGATTCTCGACGCCATCGGCGCGACCGGGCCCTATCGGCGGGTGGCCGAGCTGCCGTGGCTGCCGGTGCGGATGTTCAAGACGCACGAGTTGCGCAGCGTGCCCGAGGAGCAGGTGTTCCGGGTGCTGACGTCCAGTGGCACCACCGGGCAGCGTCCCAGCCGGATCCACCTCGACCGGGCGGCGGCCGCCGCGCAGCCGCGCATGCTCGCCGCGACGCTCAGGGCGGTGCTGGGCGAGCGGCGGCTGCCCATGCTGATCGTCGACGCCCGCGCGGTGCTGCGCGACCCGACGTTGAGCGCCCGGGGGGCCGGCGTGCTCGGGATGATGAACTTCGGCAGAGACCACACCTTCGCCCTCGACGAGCACGGGCGACTCGACGCGGAGGCGGTCAGGAGGTTCCTGGCGCGGCACGGGCGCGAGCCGTACCTGATCTTCGGGTTCACCTTCATGGTCTGGACGTACCTGCGCCGGCTCGGGCTGGACCTGTCCCAGGGGCTGCTGATCCACTCGGGGGGCTGGAAGAAGCTGGCCGAGCAGGCGGTCGGCAACGCCGAGTTCCGCGGACAGCTGGCCGAGGAGTGCGGGCTGAGCCGGGTGCACGACTTCTACGGGATGGTCGAGCAGATCGGCACGATCTTTCTGGAGGGCTTCGACGGGGGCGGGCTGTACTGCCCCGACTTCGCCGACGTGGTGATCCGCGACCCGGAGACGTGGCAGGAGGCGCCGGTCGGCGTGCCGGGGGTGATCGAGGTGGTGAGCACGCTGCCCACGTCGTACCCGGGGCACGTGCTGCTGACGGAGGACCTCGGCGTGGTGCACGGCGTCGACGACGGCTGCTGGCCGGGCAAGCGCTTCTCGGTGCTCGGCCGCCTGCCCCGAGCGGAGGCCCGAGGCTGCAGCGACACGTCCAAAGGAGCCGCCGCATGATTACGGACGCCCGCACCGATGTCCGCGGAAAGCTCGGCCTCCACGGCGGGCAGGGCGCGAAGGCTGATGGTCGCGGGAGGCGGCGATGAGCGGCGACGCGTCCCGCGGAGGGAGTGAGGCGGTTGTGGAGGTGCGGTGGCCCGCCGCCGGCGCGGTCTCCGTGGATGAGGTGCTTCGCCAGGTTTCCTCCCAGGAGTTGGCGGTCGGCGACGAGCGGGTGCGGGGCTTTCTCGTCGCGTTCGGGCGGCGGTTGTTGAAGGAGCGGCGGCATCCCGAGCTGGGGCCGCTCGGGTTCTTCCTGCGGCCGAGCGAGCTGGCCCGGGTGCTCGACGGGCTGCGCGGCGAGCATCTGCGGGTGCCGCGGGGGCTGGTGTTCCACGTCCCGCCCGCGAACGTCGACACCGTGTTCGTCTACTCGTGGGCGCTGTCCGCGCTGATGGGGAACCGGAACGTGGTGCGGCTGTCACCGCGGGCGGGGGCGGTCGCCGAGGCGGTGCTCGGCACGCTCCAGGACGCGCTCGCCGACGCCGACCCGGTGGTCGCCGGCACGCAGCGGATCGTCTCCTACGATCGGTCCGAGCGCGTCACCGCCGCGCTGTCGTCGGCGTGCGATCTGCGGGTCATCTGGGGCGGTGATCGGGCGGTCACCGAGATCCGGCGGCATCCGCTCGCTCCGCACGCACGCGACCTCACCTTTCCCGACCGTTCCTCGTTCGCGGTCGTGCGGGCGCCGGCCTGGCTGGCCGCGCCGGTCGCCGCCCGGGTGGAGGCGGCCGACGGGTTCGCCAACGACGCGTACTGGTTCGACCAGGCGGCCTGCTCGTCGCCGCGCACGGTGTACTGGGTCGGGCCGCCCGACGACTGCGCGGCGGCGCGCGCCGACTTCACCGCCTGCCTGGCGGAGGCGGTGGCTCGGCGCGGCTGGGCGGTGGACGCGGCGATGGCGGTCGAGAAGCGTGTCGCCACGTACGGACTGGCCGCCGACGGGGTGGCGCGCGGCATCGGGTTCCACGGCAACGTCCTGGCCAGCGTCGAACTGGCGACGCCCGAGACGGCCCCCAGACGGTGGCTCGGCGCCGGGACGTTCGCCCACACGCGGCTCGACGCGCTGGGCGACCTGGTCTCGCTGGTGGAACGGCGGGATCAGACGATGACCCACTTCGGGTTCGAGCGGGCCGAGCTGGAGGGGTTGGCGCGGGCGCTGGGCGGGCGGGGGGTCGATCGCATGGTCCCGTTCGGGGCCGCCCTCAGCTTCCACCGAGTGTGGGACGGCGAGGACCTGCCGGCCGAGTACACCCGCCTGGTAACCGTGTCCAGCTGATCACCCGTCCACACCAACCACACGACCGTCCAGCCGATCCACCGCGACACGCCGACAGCAGGGGCGTCCGGGCCCGCGCCGCAGCTCTCGGCACGTGGGTCGGCTGATCATCCGACCTACCGACTGGCGCAGGACGACGGGCCGACGGCTACGGGATCGTCCGGCTCGCGAACCGCGTCCGGCGCATGGGCGGGATCGCCGAGCACGCGGCCTGCCGGCTGGCGGGCCTCGCCTGACACCGACCTTGGCGGCGCGATCGCCGAGCAGATGGAACCTGGGGGGACACGTGACCATCACACTGCCCGCGACAGTGCGGACGGCTGGGCGATCGGGTTGGAGGCCGAGCCCGGGGTGGGTGCCGGCTGTGCTGGTGGCCGTGGCTGCGGTTGCCGTTCTGTACGGGTTCGGTGGTGCGCCTGGCGAGTTGGCGGCTTTCGGGGGATATATCGGGATCGGGGTCCTGTTGCCGGGGACGCTGCTGTGGCGGGCGTTGAGCAGAGGAGGTGGGTCGCTCCCCGCCGACCTGGCAGCCGGACTGGCCCTGGGGTACGCGGTCGAGGTGCTGGTGTACATCCCGGCCCGGGCTGCGGGCATGCCGCTGCTGGTGCTCGCCTGGCCTGCCGCCACCATCACCGCGTTCCTGGCCGTTCCCCGGCTGCGCGCGCACTGGCGAGGCCGGGGTGGGCGGGTGCCGGGGTGGTGGGCGTGGGGGATGTCGGCGGTCGTCGGGTATCTGGTGGCGTGGAGTGCGCTGGTCTTCTACCGCGTCCACGGGCTGACCTGGCCGGGGAACGCGGCACCCTACGTGGACATGCCCTACCATCTCGCGCTGCTCGGCGAGGTCAAGCACCACGTCCCGCCCACGCTTCCGGTGGTGTTGGGTGAGCGGCTGGCCTACCACTGGTTCGTGTACGCCGAGATGTCCGCGACGAGCTGGGTCACCGGGATCGAGCCGCAGACCCTGCTCTACCGGCTGTCGGCGCTGCCCATGCTGGCGGCGACGGCCGTACTGGTGTCAGTGATCGCGGTGCGGCTGACCGGCCGCTGGTGGACGGGGCCGGCGGCGATCGGCTTCACCTGCTTCGTGAGCTCCCCCGAGCTGCATCAGGGCGGCGTGGAACTGTTCACGGCCAGGTCGCTGTTCACCGCCTGGCTGAGTCCGACCCAGAACTTCGGCACGCTGCTGTTCGCACTGGTGGTCCTGCTGCTCGTCGACTCTCTCCGGCAGGACGGCAAGAGGCAGTGGGCGGCGGTGTCGATCCTGCTGCTTGCTCTGACGGGGGCGAAGGCGACGTTCCTCCCCCTCCTGCTCGGCGGGCTGGTGCTCGTGCTGGCCGTCCGCTGGCTGGTCGACAGGCGCCTGCACCGCCCGGCGGTGACCGCTGCGGAGATCACGGTGGCGTGCCTGCTGATCGCGCAGTTCGTCGTGTTCGGGCGTGACGCGCAGGGGATGACGATCGCCCCTCTCGACACCATGCGCCGCATGTGGCGGGTGGCGGCGGATCTCTCGGAGCCGGAGATGGCGGCGGCTCCGCTGAGGACGGTCCTCGGGATGGCGGCCATCTACCTGTTCTGCCTGGCCTGCGTGTGGGCCGGACTGTCGGGGCTGATCATCCGGCGAGCCAGGACGGTCGGCCCAGCCACGGAACCGCCTGAGAGCCTCGGGGCGAAAGCAACCAGCCCGAAAGAACCGCAGCCTGAGTGGGACAGGCTGGTCGGCCCGGGAGCGCCGCAGGCTGGGAGCCGGTGGGCGGTGGTGGCGGATCCGGCTGTGTTGCTGCTGGTCGGTATCGGGGCGGCGGGGATCGGCGCGTTGCTGCTGCTCGCCCATCCGGCCATCGGGCAGCTCTACTTCCTGGAGGGGGCCCGGCCCTACCTGTCGATCGCGGCCGTGGTGGGCGCGTCGGCCATGGTCGCCGCGCGCCGAGACTCGTGGCCGCTCGCGGTCTGCGCCCTGGTGGCGGGAGCCGGGCTGGCCTACGCCGCCAAGGCGTTCGGGCCGGACATCCCGGTGCGCCACCACCGCTTCCCGGACGTCGCCGAGCCCTACTTGGCGCTGGCCCTCGTCGCGGCCGTCGTGTGGCTGCTGCTCGTGCTGTGCCGCAGGCCCGTGGGGCTGGTGCTGCTCGCGCTGGTGACGGGCTACCTGGTGCCGTCGACGGTGGCCAAGGTGGCCAGTCCTTTCGGCCCGCCTGGAGTGTTCGACGTGACGGTCCCCGCCGGGGCCGTCGAGGCGGGCAGGTGGCTGCGCGACCACTCCGCGCCTGACGATGTGGTGGCCACCAACGCGCACTGCCGTCCGCTGCTCAAGAAGCACTGCGACAGCCGCCACTTCTGGGTGTCGGGGTACAGCGAGCGTCGCGTGCTGGTCGAGGGCTGGGCGTACGCGGCGAGCACGCTGTCGAGAGCTCACCTGGCGACGATGACGTACGTCGCCATCCCGTTCGCCGATCCCGCCCGGCTGGCGGCGAACGACGCGGTGTTCCGGGAGCCGTCCGCGAAGAACGTCGAGGAGCTCGTCCGCAAATATCGCGTGAAATGGCTTTTGGTGGACAATTCCGTAAATCCACCGGCTCCGACGCTCGGGAAGTTCGCGGAACTGCGTTTCCACAGCGGCGCCTGCTCGGTCTACGAGCTCACCGGACGGTAAAACTCTCCCCTCCTCTGAGAATGTTGCGGTGAAACCGCGAGCGTCGGCGCGACGGCACCAGCAACATTTCTGGAGACCGACGGCCACAAGGGATCAGGGGACCGTATGGACACGACTGCCGCCATGGAGCATCGCCCCGGCACCGTCGTCCTCGACGGACCGGTCAGGCTCGCGTCCGTCGACATCGTCATTCCGGTGCTCAACGAGGAACGTGCGCTGCCGGGCTGCGTCAGGACACTCAGTGCGTTCCTGGGCGGCTCGTTCCCGCTGCCGTGGCGTATCACGATCGTCGACAACGGCAGCACCGACGACACCTGGCCGACCGCCCTGCGCCTGGCGAGCGAGTTCGACCAGGTGCACGCCCGCAAGATCGACGTCAGGGGGCGGGGCGCGGCGCTGAAGGCGGCCTGGCGCGACAGCCCGGCCGACATCGTCGCCTACATGGACGTGGACCTCTCCACCGGGCTCGGCGCGCTGTTCCCGCTGGTCGCCTCGCTGGCCAGCGACCATTCCGAGGTCGCCATCGGCACCCGGCTCGCCCACAGCGCCCGCACCCGGCGGTCGCTGAAGCGCGAGGTGGTCTCGCGCGGCTACAACGCCCTGCTCCGCTACGGTTTCGGCGTCAGGTTCAGCGACGCCCAGTGCGGCTTCAAGGCGGCCAGAGCGGACGTGATCAGGCCGCTGCTGGAGCACGTCGAGGACGACAGCTGGTTCTTCGACACCGAGCTGCTCCTGCTCGCCGAGCACAACGGCCTGCGGGTGCACGAGGTGCCGGTCGACTGGATCGAGGACCTGGACTCCCGCGTCCGCCTGGTCAGGACGGCGGTCGACGACCTGAAGGGCCTCGCCAGGGTCGCCTGGTCGATGTCCACGGGCCGGGCGAGGGTGGACGTGCCGAGGCGGGCCGAGCCGACGCCCACGCATCCGAACGCGGTGGTCGCCAGACCCAGGGCCGTCACGTTGGCTAAATTCACATCATTCTCGATAATTGGCGCATTTTCCGGATTTCTCTATGCGCTGCTTTACCTCCCGCTCCGCGAACACTGGGCGCCCGCGCTCGCCAATCTCGGCGCCCTCGTCCTCACCGCGATCGCCAACACCGAGGCGAACCGCCGCTGGACGTTCAACCGCCTCGGCGGCCCCCACACGGCCATGCGCCTGAAGGCCGCGCTGCTCTTCCTGGCCAACTACGCCGTCACCACGACGGCCGTGCTCAGCCTGCACGCGGCCGCGCCAGGGATCAGCCGCCTGCTCGAAGTGACCGCCGTCGTGGCGACGTACTGCGGGCTCACCCTGCTCCGCTTCGTCGCGCTGGACCGCTGGGTCTTCGCCCGCTCACGGAGATGACCATCATGGAAGCTACAGAGATCCGCCGTCTCGTCGCCCTCGAGGACACCCACTGGTGGTACCGGGAGCGCCGGGCGATCCTCCGCCGGGAGTTGCGCAGGCTGCGTCCCGGACGGGCGCTGGACATCGGCGCGGCGGGCGGCGGCAACACCCGCGTCCTGGTCGAGGACGGCTGGGACGCCACCGCGACCGACTTCTCCGAGGTCGCGGTGCAGGTGGCCAGGGAGCGCGGGCTCAAGTGCCTCCTGGCCGACGCCCGCGACCTGCCGGTGGCCCCGGGCAGCTTCGACCTCGTCACCGCCTTCGACGTCCTGGAGCACATCGACGAGGACTACCTGGTCACCGAGCAGATCGCCAAGGCGCTGCGGCCCGGCGGACGCGCGCTGATCGCGGTGCCGTGCGACATGGCGCTCTGGTCGGCGCACGACGAGGCGGTCGGACACGTGCGGCGCTACTGCCGCGACTCACTGACGGCCGTGGTCGAGAAGGGCGGCCTACAGGTCGAGCGGCTGTGGAGCTGGAACGTGCTGCTGCGCCCGCTGGTGGCCAGGCACCGCCGGCGCTCCACCGGGAGCGACCTCGCCGAGACTCCGGCCCTGGTCAACGCGGCCCTCTCGGCGGTCGTCATGCTCGAAAGACACCTGCCGGTCACGTCGCTCAAGGGCGTGACGCTGTACCTGCGCGCCCGCAAGCCGAGCTAGGAGACTGACGTGACGCTCACTTTCGACCACGAGGTGTTCGACCGGCGCCTGCTGCTCCAGGACGCCTGGCGGCTCTACGCGGACGCGCCACGGGCGCTCCGGCTCAAGCAGCGGCTGCGCGTGCTGGTCTGCCCGTTCGAGGAGACCGTCGGGTTCGTCCCGCCGGGCTCGACGGTGCTCGACATCGGCTGCGGCTCGGGGCTCTCGCTCGGGCTCATGGCGGCCCGCGGCCGCCGCATCGAGGGGCACGGGTTCGACCCGTGCCCGGTCGCGATCGGGCTGGCGCGGGAGATGGCGGCGCGGCTCGGCGACACCGGCTCGACGCTGCGCTTCGAGCACCGCGACGCCCGCCTGCCGTGGCCCGACCGCTCCTACGACGTGGTCCACATGCAGGACGTCATCCACCATGTGCCCGTCTCCTGGCAGCGCGAGGTGTTCGACAAGGCGTGCGCGTCGGTGCGTCCGGGCGGCATGTTCATCTACAAGGACATGAGCGCCCGCCCGAGGTGGCGCAACGCCGCCTGCCGGGTCCACGACCTGATCATCGCCCGCGAGTGGATCCACCCCGTGCCGGTCGCGACGGTCGAGCGGTGGGCGGCCGAGAACTCGCTCACTTTGGAACTGTCCAAAACCGCGCACCGCGTGATCTACGGCAATGACCTGCGGGTCTTCAGGAAGCGCATCTGACGGGCTGCTCGCGCGTGGCAATTTGCCCTTAAAGTGGCGGCTGTGGTGATTCACAGCTTATTAGCAGCGACGCTGATGATGACGTCGCTTCCGGCCGCGGACGTCCAGGCGAAGGCCGACTGCGCCAAGGTGAAGTGCCTGGCGCTCACCTTCGACGACGGGCCGAGCGACCACACGGCGACCCTGTTGAAGGTGTTGCGGAAGGAGCAGGCCAAGGCCACCTTCTTCCTGGTGGGCAAGCAGGTGGAGCGGCGTCCGGCGGTCGCGAAGAGCGAGGCCGCGCAGGGCCACGCGATCGGCAACCACACCTACTCGCACCCGTCGCTGCCGTCCAAGCTGGACAACGACGTCATCGACGAGATCAAGAGCACCCAGGCGCTCATCGAGCAGGCCACCGGGCAGCGGCCGAAGATGTTCCGGCCTCCGTACGGGCACACCGACGAGCGCGTGCTGGGGCTGGCGGGACAGCAGGACCTGGCACAGGTGCTGTGGTCGGGCACCACGCTCGACTGGAAGCTGCGCGACGTCAAGCAGATCAAGGCGGCGGTGCTCAGGCTGGCCAAGCGCGACGGCGTGATCCTCATGCACGACACGGTCCCGCAGACGGTCCAGGCGATGCCGGAGATCATCAAAGAGCTGAAGAAACAGGGCTACCGCCTCGTCACGGTCCCGGCGCTGCTGCGCGGTAAGGCTCTGACACCAGGAGTCAGCTATCCGTAAAGTGCGGTAGCTTGCCCGTGTCGGAGGCAGGCAGGGGCTTTCGGCATGTTTGGGGATTGGAGCCATGCAGACAGAGTCCGCGAAGCCCGCGATCTGGGGGCCGCTCGCCACCTTCACGGCCATCCAGACCGTCCTCGTGTGCTGGTGGGCGGCCCTGTACCCAGGACTCTTCAGTCGCGACTCCGTCCTGTACCTGAGTCACACCATGGTCGGGCCGTGGGTGAGCGACCACTCGGTGCTCTACGACGCGCTGCTCTGGCTCAGCTTCAGGGTCGACGGTGACATCGGCTGGGTCACGTTCTTCCAGACCACCGGCATGGCCGCGGCGATCACATACCTGGCGCAGTCGCTGAAGAGGGTCGGCGCGCCGCGCAGGACCACGACGGCCGTGGCCCTCCTGCTCCCCTTACTGCCGACCGCGGGCGCGTTCTCCGTCACGCTCTGGAAGGACGTCCCGTTCACGATCTGCGCGATCGCGATCGCGGGGGTGTGCGCCCGGATCGCGGGCGACCGCACGGTCACCGGCCGCAGGCTGGCCGCCCTCGGAACGCTGATGACCCTGCTCGGCCTGTTCAGGGCGAACGGCTTCCTCGTCGTGGGGGTCGCCGTCGTCGTGCTGCTCGTGGTCGTCAACGCCGCGCGGATCCGGCTGGCGCTGGTCGGGACGGTCGCGGCCGCCCTCCCGCTGCTGCTCACCAACCTGGTGTTCCCGCAGTTCGGCATCCTGGCCCCGTCGAAGACGTACGTCTACCACACGGCCTTCGGCGACATCGCCGTCGCCTACCGCGACCATCCCGAACTGTTCAGCGAGCAGGACAAGACGCTCATGGCGTCCGTCGCGCCGCTGACCAGGTGGACCGAGGGCGGCGTGTGCACCACGATCAACCCGCTGATCTGGCGGCGTGACTTCAGCTGGCCGCAGGCCGACGCGCACGCCGGCCAGCTGCTCGACCTGTGGAAGCGGCTGCTCCTGGAGCAGCCGCGGCTGGTGATCGACGCGCGCCTGTGCAGGGGCGCGATCGCGTGGAAGCTGTTCGCGGACGACTCCACGCCCTCGGGGATGACCTACCACTTCTCCCGCAAGCCCAACGCCGACACCTACGTCGGGCCCACCAAGGTCCCCGACTTCCAGGGGCGGTGGGTGTACTCGCTGCGGCCGCTGTCGCAGGAGCTGTACCGGTACGCCGACCCGTGGCTGACCACGACCATGGCGCCGAATCTCGACTGGCTGCTGTGGCGCGGGGCGCTCTGGTCGTACCTGTCGTACCTGACGGTCGCGCTGGCCGCGTGGACGCTGCGCAACCGGTACGTGGTCGGGGTGGCGGCGGTGGTCGTGGGGCAGCAGCTCGCGATCCTGGCGAACATCTCGGCGCAGGACTTCCGCTACATGGCCTCGCCGATCTTCGTCGGCATCGTCCTGCTGCCGCTGCTCGTCGCGAGCCTCATCCGGCTGCCGAGACGGGTGGGCGACATCGTGCTCGCGTCGCGGAAGACGGCGTCCTAGGCGGCGGTGTCCTAGACGGCGACGGTCTGGCGGGCGTCGTAGCGCTCGCGTGCCCTGGCGACGCTCGCGCTGTGCCTGCGTGACCAGTCGGTCAGGGTCAGCATGGCCTCATACAGCTCCAACGCCATCGGCGTCGCCTGGTACTCGACCTTCGGCGGCACCGTGGGATAGACCGTGCGCTCCAGGATCCCGTCGCGTTCGAGGGTGCGCAGGGTCAGCGTGAGCATGCGGCGGCTGATGCCCTCGACGAGCCGCTCCAGCTCGGTGAACCTGATCGGCCCTGTCGCGCTCGCGATGATGATCTGGATCGCCCACTTGCCGGCGATCCGGTCGAGGATCTCCCTCGGCGGGACCGGGCAGGCACCCTGCTCGATCCCGGCTGCGGCGGTGTTCCCCTGGGACATCAAGGCGCCTTCTTCCGTAGGGCTTTGATGGTCACACATCGTGACCACTGTTACAAGCCGTGCCCTAAGGAAGAAGCCGCCGCCTGAGGGTCACTCCCACTCGATGGTGCCGGGCGGCTTGCTGGTCACGTCCAGCACCACGCGGTTGACCTCGCGGACCTCGTTCGTGATGCGGGTGGAGATGCGCGACAGCACGTCGTACGGCACCCGCGCCCAGTCGGCCGTCATCGCGTCTTCGGAGGTCACCGGCCGCAGCACCACCGGGTGGCCGTAGGTGCGGCCGTCGCCCTGGACGCCGACGGAGCGCACGTCGGCGAGCAGCACCACCGGGCACTGCCAGATGTCCCTGTCGAGGCCGGCGCGCGACAGCTCCTCGCGGGCGATCGCGTCGGCCTCGCGCAGCAGGTCGAGCCGGTCGCGGGTGACCTCGCCGACGATGCGGATGCCGAGGCCGGGGCCGGGGAACGGCTGGCGCCAGACCATGGCGGTCGGCAGGCCGAGCTCCTCGCCCGCGCGCCGCACCTCGTCCTTGAACAGCGTGCGCAGCGGCTCGACCAGGGTGAACTGGAGGTCTTCCGGCAGGCCGCCGACGTTGTGGTGCGACTTGATGTTGGCGGTGCCGGTGCCGCCGCCCGACTCGACCACGTCGGGGTAGAGGGTGCCCTGGACGAGGAACTCGACGGGCCCGTCGGCCAGGATGGCGCGCTGCTCGTCCTCGAAGACGCGGATGAACTCGCGACCGATGATCTTGCGCTTCTCCTCCGGGTCGGTGACGCCTTCGAGCGCCTTCAGGAACCGGTCGGCGGCGTCGACCACCCGGAGCTTGACGCCCGTGGCGGCGACGAAGTCGCGCTCGACCTGCTCGGCCTCGCCCTTGCGCAGCAGCCCGTGGTCGACGAAGACACACGTCAGCCGCTCACCGATGGCACGCTGGACGAGCGCCGCGGCCACCGCGGAGTCGACGCCGCCCGACAGCGCGCAGATGGCCCGGCCGTCGCCGACCTGCCGCCGCACCGCCTCCACGGAGTCTTCGACGATGTTGAGCATGGTCCAGGTGGGGCGGCAGCCCGCGGCGTCGAGGAAGTGCTTGAGCACCTGCTGGCCGTGCTCGGAGTGCAGCACCTCGGGGTGGAACTGCACGCCGTACAGGCCGCGGGCGGGGTGCTCGAAGGCGGCCACCGGGGTCTCGCGGGTGGAGGCGGTGACGGCGAACCCCTCGGGGGCGGCGGCGACGCTGTCGCCGTGCGACATCCACACCTTCTGGGTCGCGGGCAGCCCGGCGAAGATCACGCCCTCGCTGAGCACGTCGAGCTGGGTGCCGCCGTACTCGGCGACGCCCGTGCGGGCGACGTCGCCGCCCAGCGCCCTGGCCATGGCCTGGAAGCCGTAGCAGATGCCGAACGTGGGCACGCCGGTCTCGAACAGGCCGTCGGGGACGGCCGGTGCGCCCTCGGCGTAGACCGAGGAGGGGCCGCCGGACAGGATGATCGCCTTGGGCTTCTTGGCCAGCATCTCCTCGACCGGCATCGTCGAGGGGACGATCTCGGAGAAGACATGGCATTCGCGGACACGCCTGGCGATCAGCTGTGCGTACTGCGCGCCGAAGTCGACGACGAGCACTGTGTCGAATTCAGACACCGAGAGAACCCCCCAAAGGCGAATGCGGTGTTCTCAGTGTATCGGCCGTAACAATTCCACCCGGCCCTGGACCGTTGATCAGCCGTGGCCGGGCACTCCCCCCGCCAGCAGGGTCTCGAGCTGGGCCCGCAGGCGCCCGTCGTAGCCGGGGTGGGTGAGCAGGAGGAAGCGCTCCTCGCGGATGGCCTGGACGACGAGCTCCGCGACCTGTGACGGGTCCATGCCCTGCTCGACCAGGCCGTCGATGGCGTGCTGCGACTCCGGGTCGCCGCCGGGCCGGGCGGCGGCCAGGCCGGCCGGTCGCACCCGTTCCGAGCGGTGGATCTCGGTGCGGACCGCGCCCGGGCAGAGCGCGGTGACGCGGATCGCGGACCCGGCGGCGATCAGGTCCTGGGCGAGGGCCTGCGAGGCGGCCAGCGCGGCGTACTTGGTGAGCGCGTAGCCGCCGGACCGGCGGGTGGCCAGCAGCCCGGCGACCGACACCGTGTTGACGATGTGCCCCTCGCCGCCCTGTTCCAGCATGCGCGGGACGAACGCGCGGACGCCGTTGAGCACGCCCCACAGGTTCACGCCGAGCAGCCAGGTGAAGTCCTCAAAGGTCCTGGTCCACAGCCGGCCGCCCTGGTAGACGCCGGCGTTGTTGCAGAGCACGTGCACGCCGCCCAGCTCGCCGAACGCACGGTCGGCGAGGTGCCGGACGGCGGCCTCGTCGGAGACGTCGGTGACCTGGGTGAGGACCGGGGCGTCGCCCGCGAGCGCGGCCGTCTCCGCGAGGCCTCCCGGGTCGACGTCGGCGAGCATCAGCGACATGCGCTCGGCGGCGAAGCGCAGGGCGAGCGCCCGGCCGATGCCGCTCGCCGCGCCTGTCACGACGGCGACCCTGCCGGAGAGCTCCCGCACCCAAACCTCCCAAGCGCTCGCTTCGACGCTACAGGATGCGGCCGATCAGTCCCAGAGGCGGCGAGCCGAGATCGAACAGCGCCTTGTGGAAGCGCTGGAGGGTGAAGCCGCCGCCCCACTCCTTGCGGGCCTGCTCGCGCAGGTCCAGGATGAGCAGCTTGCCCCAGGTGTAGCGGCCGTAGGTCGGGTCGAACGAGGCCCGCCTGGCCTCCGACAGCGCGGCCGGGCCGGCCAGGTGCGTGTCGGACTCGAACCGCCTCGCGCCTTCCTCCACCGTCAGCTGCCCGGTGTGGACGCCGATCGCGCAGGCCAGCCGGGTGACGCGGATCAGCGCCTCCACCCACACGCCGATCTCGAAGCGCGGGTCCTGCGCCTCGAAGCCCTCCTCGACGCAGAGCTCCTCGGCGTAGTGCGCCCAGCCTTCGATGAACGCCACCGACTGCAGCAGCCGCCGGACGTCCGACCCGGCGCGGCGCAGGGCGCGGGCGTGCGAGAAGTGCCCCGGCGCGACCTCGTGCACGTTGATCGCGGGCAGCGTGGTGTCGCTGAAGACCTCCAGCCACTCCTCGGCGTCCTGCGCGGGCCAGGACGGGTCGGGCGGCGTGATGTGGTACCACGACGGACCCTCGGGCTCGCCGGGCGAGTTCCACGCCATCATCGCCATCGCCCAGCGGCGCGACTCCGGCGCGAGGCCGACCAGGCACTCGCCGTCGTGGTAGGGGACGAGGTCCTTCTCCCGGGTGAAGGCGATGGCCTTCTCGGTGCCGATCCTGGCCGCCTCGATCACGCCGTCGGCGTCGGGGTGCTGCTTGACCAGCTCGCGCACCACGTCGAGCGGGGCCCGGCCGCCCTGGCCGAGCTTGGCGCAGCTGTCGGCCAGCAGCGCCATGAGCCTGTCGCGCTCGGCGTCGGCCCGCTCCGCCAGCCTGCCCAGGTCCACCGGCAGGCCCTCCGCCGTGCCCATCAGCCGGGCCAGCGCGTCACCGCCCAGCGCCGCGTCGGGGTCGCCCTCGACGGCGGCACGCTCGACGTGCGCGAGCAGCCGGGCGTGCGCCTTCAGCGCGGCCTCGTCGGTGACGCCCGCCGCCAGCCCCTTGACCGCTCCAGCCAGCGACTTCGCGACGGGGGCGCTGACCTGGTCGAGCGAGGCGATCGACTGCTCGACGGCGTCCGGCCAGAGCGCGAGGTGCGCGGCCTTGGCGGCGGCGCGCTCCTCCTCCGGGGCGTAGTCGCGGTCGTAGCAGGCCAGGTCGAGGTTGGACAGGTGGATCAGCGGGTTCTTCCTGTGCAGCTCCAGCTCGCCGAGCTGGGTGCGCAGCGCCTCCTCGAACACCCGCAGGTGCTCGGCGTCGTGGGCGTCCTGCGGCGCGTCGCCCTCGCCGAGGCGGGCCAGCCCGGCCCGGACGCCCTCGGGCGACAGGTCCTGGATCTTGCCGTCGTATTCGTGCCTGCCGCCCGCCTCCCGGACGTCGGCCACGATCAGGTCGGTGATGGCACGCAACCTGGCGTCGAGTTCCGTCATGCCTGCGACGCTAGCGCAGCTGTCTGATCTTGAGGAGCCCCTGGCCGGAGGGAGGCGATCTCGTCCAGCAGGGCTTCCAGGGTGGCGTCGTCCGTCGCCGGGGCCATGACCGTGACGCGCAGGTGGCGGACGCCGTTGAGCTCCGTGGAGGTCAGGTAGAAGGAGCCGTTCCGCATCAGGCGTTCGCGCAGCTCCGCCTGGTCACCCTGGCCGTATCGGAAGCAGACGATGTTGCTCTCCGGCTCGTACGGCAGGTCGAAGCCGGGACGGCGGCGGGCGAGCTCCCAGAAGCGGTGGGCCGTGGCGTACTGGCGGGCGACGTACCCGCCCAGGCCCTCCTCGCCGCGCCAGGCGAGGTTGAGGAAGATCTTCAGGCCCAGCGCCGCCTTGGTGCACTCCACCGTGCGGCGGATGAGGTCGAAGCCCTGGTCGCCGTAGAAGAGGTAGCTGGCCTCCTGCTTGAAGGCGGCGTCGAGGTCCTGTTCCCTGCGGACGAGGACGGCCGCGGCCAGCCCGGACGTCCTGAGCATCTTGTGCGCGTCCCAGATGACGGAGTCGGCCAGTTCCACGCCGTCGAGCCGGTGCCGGTGCCGGTCCGTCAGGAGGGCGGAGGCCCCGTGGGCGCCGTCCACGTGGAACCAGACGCCGCGCTCGCGGCACCACTCGCCGATGGGACGGAGGTCGTCGTACAGCCCGGTGCCCGTGGCGCAGGCCGACGCCACCAGCGCCATCACCCTTTTCCCGGAAATTTCGGGTAGGCGGGTGATGTCTATGCGGCCCAGCTCGTCCGTTTCGAGCGGGACGATGGCGCGCTGCCCGAGGCCCAGGATCGAGGCCGCCCGCGCGATCGAGTAGTGGGCCGAGGGCGGGGCGAGGATCACCAGGTCACCGGGGACTCCACCCTCCCAGGCGTCCGGCACGGCGCGGGCGCGGGCCGCCAGCAACGCCGTCAGGTTGGCCAGCGAGCCGCCGTGGGTGAGGACGCCGCCACCGGCCGGGAAGCCGACCTTTTCCAGCATCCACCTGAGCACCTCGAACTCGACCGTGGCCGACGCCGCGCCCATCTCGTAGATGGCCATGGGGTTGTTGGTGGCGCCGTGCACGAAATCCGCCAGGGCGGCGGGGAAGTCCGGCGAGGCCGTCTGGTGCGCGAGGAAGCCGGGGTGGTGGAGGCGGGTGCCTTCGGCGAGGAACGTCCTGAGGAAGGCTCGGTAGGTCTCGGGGGTGATGCCGCCCTTGGCGATCAGGTCGCTCAGGCCGAGGCGGTCGGCCAGTTCTCCGGGCGGCTGCCGCCGCAGCACGGGGGCGTGGCCGTGCTGGCTCTCGTTCACATAGGCGGCCAGTTCCTCGACGGTGATCGCGGCCGCCTCGGTGAACTCATCAATGTTCCACATAGCCGAAATATTGGTTAATCCTGCGGTATGGGGCTAGTGTCACCGAACTGGAGGGCGATAATGGAGAGCAACGCCGAACTTGATTCGATTGACCTGGCGATCCTGGCCGAGCTGCAGAAGGATGCGCGGCTGCCCAACAAGGACCTCGCCGAACGGCTGGGCGTGGCCCCCTCCACGGCGCTCGAACGGGTGCGGTCACTGCGGCGCCGCGGCATGATCACCGGGTTCCGCGCCACGGTCGACACCGCCCGGCTCGGACGCCCCCTCCAGGCGCTGTTCGCCCTGCGGGTCAAGCCGCACACCCGCCAGATCGTGGACCCGCTGCGAGCCCTCGTGCTCAGCCTGCCCGAGACGATCACCCTGTTCCACGTCGCCGGCACCGAGGACTTCCTCGTCCACGTGGCCGTGGCGGACGCCGACCACCTGCACCGGCTCGCGCTGGAGAAGTTCCTGATCAGGCGGGAGATCGTGCACCTGCAGACCACGCTGATCTTCAAAACGGAGCATCAGCCCATCCAGCTGCCCGCCGAGATGTGACAATGCTCCGCATGTCTCTGCGGATCACCACGCTTGCCGAACGCCCCGAGTTCGCCGCCGACTTATGGGAGATGGAGCACGCGTGGGGGGTGTTCATGTTCAACGACCCGATCGCCGACCTCTTCTACCCGATCGCCAACACCACCTACGCCGAGTACGTCCTGGTGGCCGACGACGACACCGAACCGGGCAGGCTGGCGGCGAGGGGCTGCATGATCCCCTACGCCTGCGAGGACGACGAGCTGCCCGACGACGGCTGGGACGGCGTGATCCGCCGCGGCTGGCTGGCCAGGGAGCGCGGCGAGAAGCGTGACAGGGTCTCCGCGTTGGAGATCACCGTCAGGCGGGACCTCCTCGGCACCGGCGTGTCACCGCGCATGGTGGCCGCCATGCGCGACACCGCGACCCGGCTGGGCTTCGCCGAGCTGGTGGCCCCGGTCCGGCCCAACCAGAAACACCTCGAACCACACACCCCGATGGACGCGTACGCGTCCAGGACCCGCGCGGACGGGCTGCCGTCGGACGCCTGGCTGCGCGTGCACGTCCGGGCGGGCGGGCGGATCGTCAAGGTGGCGCCGCGCTCGATGGTGGTGGCGGGCACGCTCGCCGAGTGGCGCGAGTGGACTGAGCTGCCGTTCGACCGCTCGGGCCCGGTGGAGGTGCCGACGGCGCTCAACCCGGTGCACTGCAGTGTCGAGCACGACTACGCCGTCTACGTCGAGCCCAACGTCTGGGTCAGCCACCGCCTCCGCTGATCACCACTGGCCGACGCGGCGACGCAGCTCCTCGTCGGACGGCCCGAGGTCGAGGCCCTTGGCGGCGGCCCAGGCGTCGTCGTGGCAGGTGGCCAGGTGCCGGTCGGCGGCGTCGCCGAGGACGGAGACCACCGTGCCGGTCGTCCCCTTGGTACGCATGCGCTCGACCAGTTCCAGCGCCGCCCAGAGCGCGGTGCCCGACGAGGCGCCCACGGCCAGCCCGGTGAGCCGCCTGAGGTGCCTCGCCGCCGCGACACTCGCCGCGTCGGGCACCGGGATCACCAGGTCGACGAGGTCCGGACGGAAGCCCGGCTCGATACGCGGCCGCCCGATGCCCTCGATCCTCGACGGCATGCCGGTCGCGTAGTCGGGCGCGTCGAGGGTCCAGCCGGGGAAGTACGCCGAGTTCTCCGGATCCGCCACGGCCACCCGGCACTCCAGCGGGTCGGCGCCGCCCAGGCCCGGTTCCAGGGAGTCGCCGTCGCGGCGGTCGTGGACCCAGCGGCCCAGCGTGGCCGAGGTCGCGCCGGTGCTCGCGCCCACCACCACCCAGTCGGGACGTACCTGGGCGAACAGCTCGGCGGCCAGGTCGTGCTCGGCCGCCCGCCCGAACTGGTCGAGGAAGTGCCCCTCGACCTTCCTGGCGGCGTCGTAGATCGCCAGCGGCGGGGTCACGAACCGGCACTCGCCGCCCAGTTCCTCCACCGGCCGCGCCCGCTCCTCGGCGTACGCACCCGGCATGATCACCACGTACGGCAGGCCGAGCCGCCTGGCGAACCACGCCTGGGCGACCGCGGCGTTGCCGCCCGTGGCCTCGACCACGGTGGTGCCCTCGGTGACGAGCCCGTCGAGCACCGCCTGCCTGAACAGCGCCCTGGCGTGCCGGTGCCGCATGCTTCCCGTGGGGTGTGCCGACTCGTCCTTCACCAGCAGCCGCACACCGGGCGCCTGGACGGGGACCTCGATCAGCGGTGTCGGCGGCCCTGCCTGCAGCAGGTCCAGTGCTCGCACATCCCAGCTCACCTCACCACTGTCCCACAGCCCGCTGAGGCTCCCGCCGTCAGCGGAGAGTCAGCCGCCGGCCGGGGTCCGGCACGTGCGCCCGCTCGCCCAGGGCGGCGAGCGCCTTGGGGAGCGTGTCCCTGCCGTGGGTGAAGTGGGCCCAGTGCTCGAAGTGCAGCGGGACGACGTGCCGGGCACCGAGGACGTCCGCCGCCGTGGCCACGTCCTCGCTGGTCAGGGTGAGGTACGCATCACCGGCCAGCGGCGTCTTGGCGCCTCCGGCGAACAGGATCGCCACGTCGGCCCCGCCGGTCCGCTCGGCGATGGCCCTGACCACGTCCAGGGAGGCGTTGTCGCCGCTGACGTACACGGTCGGCAGGCCCTCGCCGCTGAGCACGAACCCGGTCACCTCGCCCACCAGGTGCTCCGACCCGTCGGGGCCGTGCTGGGCGGGGACGCCGGTGATCCGCAGTGTGCCTCCGTCGGGGCGGGGCAGGTCGACGTGCGTCCAGTTGGGCAGGGCCCGGACGGGGTCGCCGAGCCGCTCGGCCGCCGCGCCCGTGGACAGCACCACCGGCGCCGACGCCAGGAAGGCGCGCCCGGCTCTGTCGAGGTTGTCGGGGTGCTGGTCGTGCGAGAGCAGGACGGCGTCCACGGCTCCGACCTCTTCCGGCCCGAACGCCGGCCCTCCGGTCTTGCTGAGGGCCCGGTCACCGATCGGGTAGTCGCCCGGCGGGTCGAACGTCGGGTCCGTCAGCAGGCGCAGCCCACCCAGGTCGAGCACGGCGGTTGGCCCGCCCACGTAGCGAATCTCCATGCTCTGCTACGACATTCCTGAAATAGGGGCTATTCCCCCTGCCAGGCCGTCGACGATCCTCCGCACCGTGCGGTGGCAGAGCTCGCGGAAGTCCGACTCCTTCATCGCGACCCGGCCGCCCAGATAGTGCTGGACCAGCCCCTGGGCGGCCGAGGTGACCGTGAGCGTGACCTCCAGCGGGTCGTCCTCCCGCAGCAGGCCCACGTGCATGCCCTCCTCGACCAGCTTCACCAGGGCGCCGAATGGCCCCTCGTCGGCGTGGAAGTCGTCAGGGAAGCGCTTCGCCCGTGCCCACGGGTCCAGCATCAGGAAGGTGTAGAGGTGCGGGCTGCCGAGCGCGAAGTCGAGGAAGTCGTCCAGCATCGCGTCGATCCGCTCTACCAGCCCGCCGGTCACCGGCCGCTGCTGCCACCTGCCGGCCAGTTCGCGGGCGCAGGTGTCGGCGACGGCCCGGAGCAGCGCCTCGCGGTTGGGGTAGTGCCGGTAGATGGCCATCGCGGTGATGCCGGCGGCCTCGCCGACCCGCCGCATGCTCACGGCGTCGGCGCCCTCCTCGACCACGATCCGCTGTGCCACGGCCGCGATGCGCGCGGCCGTTCCCTGGTCACTCATCGTTTACAGTGTATACGCCGCGATCACTTCAGGCGCAGCCTCCGCATCGTCTTGAGCGTGGTCGCCAGCACGTCCGCCCAGGTCTCGGCCGACAGGTCGAACGGCGGCTCGAAGCCCAGCCAGGACGCCTGCGAGGCCACGGTCTGCGCCTCGGTGTAGCGCAGCAGGCCCTCCGCGCCGTGCCTGCGGCCGAGCCCCGACGCCTTCATCCCGCCCATCGGCGCGTCGTAGGACGCGTACGCGGAGGCGTACCCCTCGTTGACGTTGACGGTCCCGGCCCTGAGCCTGGCGGCGAGCGCGCGACCGCGGGACGGATCGGACGTCCAGACGGACGCGTTCAGCCCGTAGGCGGTGTCGTTGGCCAGCTCGACCGCCTCGCCGTCGGACGAGAACGCCGACACGGCGACCACCGGGCCGAAGGTCTCCTCGCGGCACAGCCGCATGTCCTCGGTGACCCCGGTGAGGACGGTCGGCTCGTAGAAGTACGGGCCGAGGTCCGGCCTGGGCTTGCCACCGGTGAGCAGCTTCGCCCCCTTGGCCACCGCGTCCTCGACGTGCGCGGTGACCGCGTCGAGCTGGCGCTGGGAGGTGAGCGAGCCCATCTGCACCGACCAGTCGTGGCCCGCGCCGAGTTTGAGGTTGCCGGCCTGCCTGGCGAACCGCTCGGCGAACACGTCGAACACGGACTCGTGCGCGTACAGCCGCTCGACCGACAGGCAGAGCTGCCCCGCGTTGGTGAAGCAGGCCCGGATGGCGCCCTGCACGGCCCGGTCGACGTCGGCGTCGTCGAGGACCAGCATCGGGTTCTTGCCGCCGAGCTCCAGCGAGCAGCCGATGAGCCGCTTGGCCGCCTCCTCGGCGATCTTCCTGCCGCCGCGGGTGGAGCCGGTGAAGGCGACGTAGTCGGCGCCGTCGAGCAGCGCGTCGCCGATCTCGGCGGGCTCGCCCAGCACGACCTGCCAGATCTCGCGCGGCATGCCCAGCTCGGCCAGCAGGTCGATGGTCCACAACGTGGACTGGGCGGTCTGCGTGTCGGGCTTGTGGACGAGCGCGTTGCCCGCCAGCAGCGCGGGCACGGCGTCGGTGACGCCGAGCGACAGCGGGTAGTTCCACGGCGAGATCAGCGCGACCACGCCCTTGGGCTGGCGCAGCTCGCGCACCTGGGTGGCGAGGGGGAAGATGGCGGCGCGCCTGCGCGGGACGAGCAGGCCGGGGGCGCGGCGCGCGTAGTAGAGGGCGCAGCCCGCGACGTCCAGCACCTCCTCGAAGGCGTGCTTGCGGGCCTTGCCCGTCTCGTCCTGGAGGATGTCGAGGATCTCGTCGCGGCGGTCCAGGATCGCGTCGTGGAGCAGCAGGAACGGGCGTGCCCGCTCGACGGCCGGCAGCGCGGCCCAGCCGGTCCCGGCCGCCCTGGCCTTGCCGTAGGCGGTGCGTACGTCGTCGGGGCTGGATACGGGCAGCTCGGTGAGGGGTTCGCCGGTGAAGGGGGCGATGATCTCGCGGGTACCGCCGCTGGACGTCACGTGCATTACAGAAGGATATTCCGTGAACCTACCGGCGGGTAGTTTTTGCGGATCCCTTGCCTGGGGCCAGAATCCCTTTCATGCCATCCATCGCGTCGCTCAGACCCGGAGACCCCGAGAGGCTGGGGGGCCTGGAGCTCCTAGGCAGGCTCGGCGAGGGCGGTCAGGGCGTCGTCTACCTGGCCAGAGACCCGTCGGGCACGCGCGTGGCCGTCAAGTGGCTGCGCTCCGACCAGGCGGGCGACGAGGTGAGCGTCGGGCGGTTCCTGCGCGAGGTGCAGGTGGCCCAGCAGGTGGCCCCGTTCTGCACCGCCGCCGTCCTCGGCACCGGGGTCGAGCACGACCGGCCGTACATCGTCAGCGAGTTCATCGAGGGGCCGTCGCTCCAGCGGGTGGTGCAGGAGGAGGGGCCGCGCACGGGGTCCGCGCTGCACCGGCTGGCCATCGGCACGGTCACCGCGCTGGCGGCGATCCACCAGGCCGGGATCGTGCACCGCGACTTCAAGCCCGCCAACGTGATCGTGGGCGCCGACGGCCCGCGTGTGATCGACTTCGGCATCGCCCGCGCGCTCAACGCCACCTCGACGATCAGCAGCATGCCGGTCGGCACGCCGTCGTACATGCCTCCCGAGCAGATCATGGGGCACACCGTCGGGCCCGCGGCCGACCTGTTCTCGTGGGGCAGCACGATGGTGTTCGCCGCGTCGGGGCGGGCGCCGTTCGGCAGCGACACGATGCCCGCCGTGATCAACCGGGTGCTGAGCCAGCAGCCCGACCTGGGCGTGCTCGACGGGCCACTGCGTGACGTGGTGGCCGCGTGCCTGGCCAAGGACCCCGCGCAGCGGCCGACGGCCGAGCAGGTGATGATGCGGCTGCTCCAGCACCCGGTGCCGAACTCGGGCATGCTCGCCCAGGGGGCCGCCGCGGCGGCCCCCGCCTGGCAGTCCCACCCCCAGGCACCGCCGCCCGGCCACCAGGGCCCGCCCTCGTATCCGGCGCCGGTCGCGCACCAGGCGCCGCACGGCTACGCGGGGCCGCCGTCGCATCCGGTCATGCCCGCCCAGGCCGGGCCGCCGTCCCACCCGGCGATGCCCGCCCAGGCGGGCCCGCCCCCGCATTCGGCACCGACGACGCATCCCAGCGTCTACCAGACGGGCTATCCGCAGGCTCCGGGACGGCGGAGCAAGGCGCTGGTCCTCATCGGCAGCGCCATCGGGGTGGCCCTGCTGCTGCTCGCCGGGCTGGTCGTGGTCATCAACACGAACAAGGACACGGCCGCCGCGCCGTCCACCACCCCTACGAACGGCAGGAGCAGGAAGCCGGTCACGCCGAGGCCCACGGGCGTGCCGCAGGCGGGCAAGCCCGTGAAGCTGACCGGCGGCTCGATCATGCTGTACGAGAACCCGGCCGACCCCATCACGCTGACCTCGTACGAGATCTTCAACAAGAAGGCCGACGACTGGGTCGACTACGCCAGGGGCTCGCTGCGCGGCACGTTCGCCAAGTACGCCGGCAACTGGGAGTCCATGGTCTCGTCCGACGGCCACTACCTCGCGGGCCGGGGCAAGAACTACACCTCCGACGACTACGACTCGGTGATCATCACCGACCGGCGGACGGGCACCAGGTCCACGATCAAGACCGTGAAGAAGCCGCTGATCAGCAGCATCCGCTCCTGGTCGCGGGACAACTCGAAGATCCTGCTCAACATCGAGCAGGAGAACCGCGGCAAATGGACCTACCTCGGCTTCGTGATCGTGGACGTCGCCGCGGAGAAGGCCAGCGTCGTCAAGGTGGCCGACACCTCCATCCGCAAGACGGCCTTCGGCTGGGACGGCGACGAGAAGGGCGTCGTCAACCTGTCGGGCAAGAGCACGCTGCGCTTCTTCGACGCCTCCGGCAAGGCCACCCACGACGCCCCGGACATCGGCGAGCTGGCGTCCGGCACCCGCGACCTCTTCTCCCCCTCGGGCAAGCTCTTCGTGTCGAACTGCCCGGGCGGCGGCGACGGCGACCACTGCGTCTGGGACTCCGGGACGGGCAAGCGGGTCCGCAAGTTCGCCTCCGACTGCGACAAGGTCCTCGGCTGGTACGACGAGACCCACCTGTTCTGCTGGGAGCAGGACAACGAGGACCGTGACCAGGTCCAGGTGGTGGCCTTCGACGGCAAACTGGTGCGCAAGCTGCTGGAGATCCCCGACGCGGTCGACTTCAGCCCCGTCTTCACCGTCAATCAGGCCCCGCGTTCCTGAACCTCCGCGTCCTGGCATCCGTCAAGGAGGTCATGAAGACGCTGATCCGTACGGCCCTGACCGCTGCGGGCCTCGCGACGGCCATCGCCGCCTGCAGCTCGTCCACGGGGAGCCCGGGGGGCGGCGCGCCCGTGCGGCTGGACGCGGTGCGCCTGGTCTCCTACAGCAGCTGCGACGACATGCTCGGCGGGCTGCGCGAGCACGCGGCGGCCAACGTCGGCCCGTGGGGCTTCGGCGGCCCCCCGATCTACATGATGCGCGACAACGCGATGGCCACCCCCGAGGCCAAGGCCAAGTCCGACGCGGCGCCCGAGCACTCCACGACCAACGTGCACGAGGCCGGCGTGGACGAGCCGGACGTGGTCAAGACCGACGGCAACCGGGTCATCACGGTCAACGGCGGCACGTTGCGGATCATCGACACGGCCACCAGGAAGGTCACCGCGTCGCTCGACCTCACGAAGCAGGGCGAACCCGCCTACACCCCGGCCGACCTGCTGGTCTCGGGCGACCGGGCGCTGGTGCTGTTCCAGGGCGGCAACGTGATGTACAAGTCGTTCGCGCCGCAGGGCGAGACCAGGTACGTGCTGGTGGACCTGGCGGGCGAGCCGAAGGTGATCGGCACGGTCAAGCCGCAGGGCAGCTACGTCGACGCCCGGATGGTCGGCTCGACGGTCAGGATCGTCACCCGGAGCCAGCCTGACATCGAATTCCCCCCACCCAAGGACAACACGGCCGACCCCGAGCGCGTGAAGCTCAACGAGGACGTGGTCCGGCGGGCGCCGATCGACGCCTGGCTGCCCAAGGTCGAGATCACCGACGCGTCCGGCAAGGTCAGCAAGGCGTCGGTGCCGTGCGAGCGGGTCAGCCACCCGGACGACTACACCGGCACCTCGCTGATGACGGTCCACACGATCGACCTGGCGCAGGGGCTCACGGAGGCGGGCACCGACCCGATCGCCCTGGCCGCCGACGGCGACACCGTCTACGGCACCGGCCAGAGCCTCTACGTGACGAGCAACCCGCGCTGGTGGTCCCGGGGTGTGCCGGTGGGGGCAGTGGAGGACGTGGCCCCCGCCACCGAGCCGACCACCACTGAGCCGACCGCCACCAAGTCGCCGGTCAAGGAGCCCCCGGAGGAGACCGAGGTCCACCGCTTCGACATCGGCAAGGCGGGGCCGCCCTCGTACGTGGCCTCGGGCAAGGTTCCCGGGCGACTGCTGAACCAGTACTCGCTGTCGGAGTACGAGGGGAACCTGCGGGTGGCGACCACGCTCACCACCGAGAAGTCCAGCACGAGCAGCGTGTCCGTGCTCAGGGCCGACACGCTGGCGAAGGTCGGCTCGGTCGGCGGGCTGGGCGAGGGCGAGCGGATCTACTCGGTCAGGTTCATCGGCCCGGTCGGCTACTGCGTCACGTTCAAACAGGTCGATCCGCTCTACACGCTCGACCTGCGCGACCCGTCCGCGCCGAAGGTCACCGGCGAGCTGAAGATCACCGGCTACTCCGCCTACTTGCACCCCGGCAACGAGGGGCGGCTGATCGGCATCGGCCAGGAGGCCAGCGAGAAGGGCAGGACCCTCGGCACGCAGATCTCGCTGTTCGACGTCAGTGACCCGGCGAACCCGAAGCGGCTGTCGCAGCTGTTCCAGAAGGATTCGGGCTCGGAGGCCGAATGGGACCCGCACGCGTTCCTGTACTGGCCGAAGACCGGGCTGTCGGTGATCCCGATGAACACCTACAGCGAGAACCGGGAGGAGGTCGGCGCGGTCGTGCTGAAGATCGACGACTCCGCGGTGACCAAGGTCGGCCTGATCCAGCACCCGGTGCAGAAGCAGCGGGACCAGTCCTACCAGCCGGGCATCCAGCGCTCGATGGTGATCGGCGACGCGATCTGGACCGTCTCCTACGACGGCGTGCAGGTGAACGACGCCACCACGCTGGCGAAGCAGGCGTGGATTCCGCTGCACTAAAGCCGCAGGACTAAACCTATGGACACAATGCCAGAAATAATCACTATGGACATAAAGCTACAAATAATGAAAAATTCATTGACAATGTGAAGTCAATCGGGCCGGGCGGGTGCGGTATGCCATTCGTGGGTCGAGAACGGGAACTCCGTCAGCTCACGGACGCTCTCACCCGCCCCCCGGTCGTGGTGCTCATCGAGGGCGAGGCGGGGGTCGGCAAGACCCGCCTGCTCCACGAGCTGGCCGTCCGTCCGATGTTGGTCGGCAACTGCCACCCGATGCGCTTCCCGTACGGACCGATCGTGGAAGCGCTGCGACACGCCTGCCCGCCCGCGCACCTCAACCCCGTCACCGGCGCATTACGCCCGTTCCTGCCGGAATATGCCCATCTGCTGCCGCCCACCCCGCCCCCTCTTCAGGACCCGCAGGTCGAGCGGCATCGACTCTTCCGTGCCGTGCTGTCGCTGCTGGACTCGCTCCAGCCGATCACGCTGGTCGTCGAGGACGTCCACTGGGTCGACGGCGACACCAGGGAGCTGCTCTCCTTCCTGGCGCGCTGCCTGCCCGACACGGTCAACCTGGTGCTCACCTACCGGGCGGAGGAGCTGTGCCATCCCGTGGCCGAGCCGCTCGCGCACCTACCGCCGCACATCGACCACGCCGAGCTGGCGCTCGCCCCCCTCGACGCCGAGGAGACCGCGCTGCTGGCCAAGCACCTGCTGCCCGGCACCGCCCTCGACCTCTGGCCGCTCACCGGGGGCGTGCCGTACGCGATCGAAGAGGTGTCCCGCATGCTCGCCGAGGGCCGCGAGCCGGGAACCCCTCCGGCGCTGCGCGACGCCGTCCTGCTCAAGCTGGAGGCGCTGCCGCTGGCCGCGCTCAGGCTCGTGCAGGCGGCGGCCGTGCTGGACGAGCCGGTCGGCGAGGAGTCGCTCGCCACCGTGGCGGGTGTGCCGCCCGAGCAGGCCGAGCGCGGGCTCGCCGAGGCGGTGCGGCGCGGCCTGCTGCGCGAGTGGACGCCCTGCCAGTACAGCCTGCGCCAGCCCCTGACCAGGCAGGCGATCTGCGAGTCGATCACCCCGGCGGCCAGGCGGCGGCTGAGACGCCGGATCGAGGCGCCCGCGCAGCCCCAGGGCACCCTCTCCCCCAGGGAGGAGCAGGTGGTCGGCCTGGCCGCCGAAGGGCTGACGAACAAGGAGATCGCCGAGAGCCTCTTCCTGTCGCCCAGAACCGTCGAGGTCCACGTCGCCAACGCGCTGCGCAAGCTGGGCCTCACCTCACGCAGGCAGCTCAGGAGCTCATAGGGGCGTGGGCCGTCGATCACTGCCAGTTCAACGGCTCCGCCTCGCCCCCGATCAGCGGCGCGGGCCGCTGTCACGAGTGCTCGGGCGCGACCACCGGCTCGATCTCGGGGGCGCCCAGCCTGATGGCGTCCGCCTCCTGGTCGGTGTCCTGCTCCTGGGAGAGCCGCTCGGCCTCGACCCGTTTGGAGTAGTACTCGACCTCGCGTTTGACCTGCTCGCCGTCCCAGTCGAGGGGGACGGCCAGCAACTCGGCCGCCTCCTGGGCGACGGCCACGCCGCGATGGAAGGTCTCGATCGAGATGTGCGTGCGGCGGGTCAGCACGTCGTTCAGGTGCCGGGCGCCCTCGTGCGTGGCGGCGTAGACGATCTCCGCGCGCAGGTAGTCGTCGGCGCCGTTCAGCGGCCTGGCCAGGGAACTGTCGCTCTCGATGAGCTCCAGCACCTCCTCGATGAGCGAGCCGTACCGCTGGAGCAGGTGCTCGATGCGCGCCACGTGCAGCCCGGACTTCTGCGCGAGCCGGTGCCTGGAGTTCCACAGCGCCTGGTAGCCCTCGGCCCCCACCAGCGGGACCCTGTCGGTGCAGGACTGCGGCACCCGCTGGTCCAGCCCGTGCGCGACGGCGTCGACCGCGTCCTTGGCCATCACCCGGTAGGTCGTGTACTTGCCTCCGGCGATCATCACCAGGCCCGGGACGGGATGGGCCACCACGTGCTCGCGCGACAGCTTGGACGTCTCCTCCGACTCCCCCGACAGCAGCGGCCGCAGCCCCGCGTAGACGCCCTCCACGTCGTCGCGGGTCAGCGGCACCGACAGCACCGCGTTCACGTGGTCGAGCAGGTAGTCGATGTCCGTGCTCGACGCGGCCGGGTGCGCCTTGTCCAGGGTCCACTCGGTGTCGGTGGTGCCGATGATCCAGTGTCGCCCCCACGGAATCACGAAAAGTACCGATTTTTCGGTGCGAAGGATGATTCCGGCCAGAGAGTGGATCCGGTCCTTGGGCACCACCAGGTGGATCCCCTTGGACGCCCGGACGTGGATCTGGCCGCGTCCTCCCACCAGTTCCTGGATGTCGTCGGTCCACACGCCGGTCGCGTTGACGACCTGCCGCGCCCGGATCTCCACCTCGTTGCCGCTCTCCAGGTCGCGCACCCGCACGCCGGTGACGCGCTCCCCCTCCCGCAGGAACCCCACGACCTGGGCACGCGGTGCGACCTGCGCGCCGTAGGTGGCCGCCGTGCGCAGCACCGTCATCACGTACCGCGCGTCGTCCACCTGCGCGTCCCAGTACTGGACGGCCCCCGTGAAGGCGGCCTTCCGCAGCGCGGGCGCCAGCCGCAGCGCCCGGCTCCTGGACAGGTGCCGGTGCCCCGGCACGCCACGGGCGAGCCCGGTGGCGAACCCGAGCGTGTCGTACAGCGCCACCCCCGCCCCCACATACGGCCGTTCCCACCCGAAGTGCGTCATCGGGAACAGGAACGGCACCGGGCGCACCAGGTGCGGCGCGATCCGCTGCAGCAGCAGCGCGCGCTCCTGCAGCGCCTCCCTGACGAGCTCGAAGTTGAGCTGCTCCAGGTAACGCAGCCCGCCGTGGATCAGTTTGGACGAGCGCGACGACGTCCCCGAGGCGAAGTCACGCGCCTCGACCAGGCCGACGTCCAGGCCCCTGGTGGCGGCGTCGAGCGCGACACCCGCGCCGACCACGCCGCCGCCGACCACGACCACGTCCAGCTCCTGCGCGGCCATCCGGGCCAGCGCCGCCGTGCGCCCGACGGGCCCGAGCCGAGCCACACCCCTTCCGGCCGTCATGTTCATCCCCCTGGGTCCGTCTCGCCCGGGATACGTACCCGGGCGGGTGTCTCCCTATTGCGCGATCGTCGACTAGGCACGGACGACCTTCACGCCGGCGTCGGTGAGCTGGGTCGCCAGGGCGTCGGAGAGGAGGGCGTCCGTCACCAGGGCGTCGATCCGGGTGATGGGGCAGATGCGAGAGAAGGCCCGCTTGCCCACCTTCGAGGAGTCGGCGACCACCACCACCTGGGCCGCGCGGCTGATGAGCAGGTTGTTGACGCTGGCCTCGCCCTCGTGGTGCGCCGAGGCTCCCAGGTCCACGTCGAGGGCGTCGACGCCCAGGAACGCGATGTCCAGGGTCACCTGCTCCAGCACCCCGCTGGCCAGGGGGCCGATGAGCTCGTAGGACTGCTGCCTGGCCACGCCGCCCGTGACCACGATCTTGACGTGCTGGCGGACCGTCAGCTCCGAGGCGATGTTCAGCGCGTTGGTGACGATCGTGAAGCCCGACTCCAGGGTGGCCTGCGTCGCCAGGGTGCGGGCCAGCTCCGAGGTGGTGGTGCCGCCGTTCATGCCGACCACCGCTCCCGGCATGACCAGTTCGGCCGCCGCCGAGGCGATGCGCTGCTTCTCGTCGGCGTGCCTGGCCGTCTTGTACCGCAGCGGCAGGTCGTAGCTGACGCTCTGGGCGACCGCGCCGCCCCTGGTGCGCATGAGCATCTGCTGCTGGGCGAGCTGGTCGAAGTCGCGGCGGATCGTCGCGGTCGAGACGTCGAGCGACTGGGCCGCCTCCTCGACGGAGAGCCTGCCTTCCTGGGCGAGCAGCTCGAGAATCGCGTTCCATCGCTCATAACGGGACACGAACGTCTTCCCCCTTCGAGACCGGTCAGCAGCAAGCGTGGCACACCCAGCCAGACACAGCCAGCGGTGCACAAATCTGCTCTAATCTGATATAAAAAGCGCAGAAACAATCACATCACGGGAGGTAAGCGGTGACGACCCACACCGAAGCCGAGATCGCCTCGCAGCCCGAATGCTGGCGTCGCGCGGTCGAGAACGTTCCGACCGACGCGCTGCCGAGCCCGGGCGAGCGGGTCGCCGTCATCGGCTGCGGGACGTCATGGTTCATCGCGATGGCCTACGCCGCGCTGCGCGAGCGGGCCGGGCTCGGCGAGACCGACGCGTTCGCCGCCTCCGAGGCGCCCGTCGGCCGCCCGTACGACCGCGTGCTCGCGCTGACCCGCTCCGGCACCACCACCGAGGTCCTCGAACTCCTCAACAGGACGCGGACCCGCTCCACCGCCATCACCGCCGACCCGAACACCCCGGTCATGACGGCGGCAGGCCAGACCATCGTGCTCGACTACGCCGACGAGCGGTCCGTCGTCCAGACCCGCTTCGCCACCACCCAGCTCGCCCTGCTCCGCGCCAGCCTCGGCGAGGACCTGACCCAGGCGATCGCCGACGCCGAGCAGGCCGTGTCGGCCCCGCTCCCCGACGAACTGGTCGCCGCCGAGCAGTACAGCTTCCTCGGCACCGGCTGGTCGGTGGGCCTGGCCCAGGAGGCGGCACTGAAGATGCGCGAGGCGTCCAGGTCCTGGACGGAGGCGTACCCGGCGATGGAGTACCGCCACGGCCCGATCAGCATCGCCGGCCCCTCCCGCGTCACCTGGATGCTCGGCACCGCCCCCGAGGGCCTGCGCGAGCAGGTCGAGGCCACAGGCGGCACGTTCGTGGAGTCCGGGCTCGACCCGATGGCCGAGCTGATCAGGGCCCAGCGCGTCGCGGTGGCCAGGGCGTTCGCCAAGGGCCTCAACCCCGATGAGCCCCTGCACCTCACGCGATCTGTGATCCTTTCTTCATGAGCCTTACACTCGCCGACGCCCGCATCGTGACCCCTGAGGGAGTGCACGACGGGTGGCTGACCATCGAAGACGGCCGCATCACGCACATCGGCCGTGGATCGGCCCCCCGCGACGGCCACAGCCTGGGCGGGCGGCACGTCGTACCCGGCTTCGTCGACATCCACAACCACGGCGGGGCCGGCGGCTCCTTCCCGACCGGCGAGCAGGACCGAGCCAGACAGGCCGTGGCGCTGCACGAGCGCCACGGCACCACCACGATGATCGCGAGCCTGGTCACCGGCACGACCGACGAACTGGCCGCCGCCGCGTCCTCGCTGGCCGAGCTCTGCGACGACGGCCTGCTGGCCGGAATCCACTTCGAGGGCCCCTACATCTCCAAGGCGCGCTGCGGCGCGCACAACCCGGCGCTGCTACGCGAGCCGACGCCGCAGGAGTTCACGACCCTGGTCGAGGCCGGGCGCGGGCACGTCCGCATGCTCACGATCGCGCCCGAGCTGCCCGGCGCGCTCGACACGATCAGGGCGGCCGTGGCCCAGGGCGTCATCGCCGCGCTCGGCCACAGCGACGCCACCTTCGAGCAGACCCTGGAGGGCGTCGAAGCGGGCGCGAGCGTCGCCACCCACCTGTACAACGCGATGCCGGCGCTCGGCCACCGCGCCCCCGGCCCCGTCGCGGCGCTGCTGGAGGACGAGCGCGTCACCGTCGAGCTGATCAACGACGGCGTGCACGTCCACCCGGCGATGCTGCGCCTGGCCTTCGCCGTGGCAGGGCCGCGCAGGACCGCGCTGATCACCGACGCGATGGCCGCCACCGGCATGGGCGACGGCACCTACGTGCTCGGCTCCATGGAGGTGTCGGTCACCGACGGCGTGGCCAGGCTCGTCGAAGGCGGCTCGATCGCGGGCAGCACCCTCACCATGGACGTCGCCTTCCGCCGCGCGGTCCGGGAGGTCGGCCTGTCGCTGCCGGAGGCCGTCCAGGTGGCCTCGCTGACACCCGCCCGCGTGCTCGGCCTCGACGGCGAGGTCGGCTCGATCGCCGTCGGCAGGTTCGCCGACCTCGTGGTGCTCGACAACTCGCTGGAGGTGGCGGGCGTGATGAAGCGCGGCTCCTGGATCACGGAGCCCTGATGATCCTGACCGTGACGCTCAACGCCGCCCTCGACGTCACCTACCAGGTGCCCGGCGTCGACTGGGACGGCGTCAACCGGGTCTCCACCGTCCACAGGCGGGCGGGCGGCAAGGGAGTCAACGTCGCCCGCGTGCTCGCCGCGCTCGGCCAGGAAGTGCTGGTCACGGGGATGGCGGGCGGGCCGACCGGCGAGGCCATCGAGGCCGACCTGCGGGCGGCCGGGCTGCCGAGCGCGCTCGTCGGCGTCGCCGCCGACTCCAGGACCACGCTGGTGGTCTCCGAGACCGGCGCGAGCCGCACGGCCCTGTTCAACGAGCCCGGCCCCGAGGTCACGGCCGACGAGCTCGGAAACTTCCTGAACGCCTACACGTCCCTGCTGGCGACGGCCAGGGCGGTCGTCATCTCGGGCAGCCTGCCGAGAGGTGTCCCCGCCGACACCTACGCCACGCTGGCCGCGATCGCCGCCGAGCAGGGGGTCCCCGCCATCGTCGACGCCGACGGCGAGCCGCTCAGGCACGCGCCGAGCGGGCGTCCCTCGATCGTCAAGCCCAACGCCGAGGAACTGGCCAGGGCCGTCCCCGGAGGCGGCCCCGAGGAGGGCGCGCAGGCGCTGCGGGGCCGGGGAGCGCGGTCCGTGGTCGTGTCCATGGGGTCCGACGGGCTGCTCGCCGTCACCCCCGAGGGGACGTTCCGGGCGCGCATGCCGTACAAGGTGGAGGGCAACCCGACCGGCGCGGGCGACTCGCTGGTGGCGGGCCTGGCGCTGGGGCTCGTGGAACGGGCCGGGTGGCCCGAGACCCTCAGCAGGGCCGCCGCCCTGGGAGCCGCCGCCGTCGCGGCGCCGGTGGCCGGAGACTTCGACCGCGACGTCTACGCCGACATGCATCCGCAGATCGTCATCACGTAAGGAGCCCGTCATGCCGCTCGCCGGAATCGGCGACATCGTCCGCGAGTCCCCCGCAGGGGTGGGCGCGTTCAACGTGATCCAGCTCGAACACGCCACGGCCATCGTGGCGGGGGCGGAGGCCGTCGGGCTGCCCGTCGTCCTGCAGATCAGCGAGAACTGCGTCCGCTACCACGGCGCGCTGGAGCCGGTCGCGCTCGCCTCGCTGGCGGTCGCCCGGCAGGCGAAGGTGCCCGTCGCGGTCCATCTCGACCACGCCACCGACCGGACGCTCGTCGAGGAGGCCGTCGAGCTGGGGCTCGGGTCGGTCATGTTCGACGCGTCCGCGCTGCCCGACGAGGAGAACGTGGCGGCCACGGCCGACGTCGCCGCCTGGTGCCACGCGCGCGGCGTGTGGGTGGAGGCCGAGCTCGGCGAGGTCGGCGGCAAGGACGGCGTGCACGCGCCGGGCGCCCGCACCAAGCCGCACGAGGCGGTCGAGTACGTGTCGAGAACCGGCGTGGACGCCCTCGCGGTCGCCGTGGGCAGCTCGCACGCGATGACCACCAAGGACGCCGTGCTCGACCTCGCGCTCATCGCCGAGCTGCGCGCCGCCGTGCCGGTGCCGCTGGTGCTGCACGGCTCGTCCGGCGTCGCCGACGACACGCTGCGCGAGGCCGTCCGGCACGGCATGAAGAAGATCAACATCGCGACGCACCTGAACAAGGCGTTCACCGGCGCGGTGCGCGACTACCTGGCCCATGACGAGAAGGTCGTCGACTCGCGCAAGTACCTCAGAGCGGGCCGCGACGCCGTGGCCCGCGAGGTGACCCACCTGCTGGGCGTGCTCAGCGGCTGAGCTCCTTGCGCATCGACACCGCCTGGCGGCCCTCTAGGCTCACGCGGCCCGTCTGCACGTAGCCGAGCGACTCGTACAGGGCGATGTTCGTGGTCATCTTCACGTTCGTGTAGAGGCGGAGCGCGGGCAGGCCGAGCCGCCGCGCCTCCTCCTCCGCGAACGCCAGCAGCATCCGGCCGATGCCCTTGCCCTGCTGCTCGGGCCGGACGGCGACGTTGTCGACGAGCAGCACGCCGTCCTCGGGCACCAGCACGATCAGCCCTCCGAGCCCGCCTCCGACCCCGCCTTCGAGCCGGTCGGCCAGGTGCACGCGGCCCTCGGCGATGAGCGCGTCGTAGTCGGCCTCCATGGGCAGCGGACGCATGCCGATCACTTCCACCCACGGCTCGTAGGCGGCCTGCACCAGCTGCTCGACGGCCGCCCTGTCGGCGGTCTGCGCGGGTCTCATGCGTCCAATACTCTCAGGACGCGTTCGACCTGCCTTGCGAAGGTTCCGGGCGGATTGCGCGGGCCCTCGCCCGACAGCAGGAACAGCCAGGTGAGCGCCTGAAGCCTGCGGCACTCGCGCATCCGCCGCGCCTGCGCGGGGGTCAGCTCGACGTGGCGGACGACCTCCACGCCGACGTCCACCGGACCGTCCACCCACATCGAGACGTGCTCGCAGAGTTCGCCAGGTTGCCGTCGCCCGCGCCGAAGACCGGCGTCACCCCCGCCTCGCCGGGCCGCCAACCCTCCAGCCACCTCGCCCCCTCCCGCACGGCCCGGTCGGCCGGCGGGTTCCTCGGCTGCCAACGGGCGCACCACCCGCCGACCACGGCGAGCCCCTCCACCTGCCAGGGCCGCACCGGGATCGGCCACCAGCCCGCGCGCTTCCGGTCACCAGGGCAGCGGGTGGCCGTCGCGGAAGAAGCCGCCGCTCGGCCCGTCGTCGGGCAGATCGACCGCCCACACCACGCTGCTCGCCCCCTCGGCCACTGGACGCCCACCGGGCCCGCCCATGTCGGTCGCCACCCACCCAGGGCAGACCGCGTTGACCAGCACCCCGTCGCCGCGCAGCTCCGCGGCGAGCATCTTCGTCAGCGCGTTGAGCGCCGCCTTGGAGACGTTGTACGCGGGCGTCCCCCCGCCCATGGACGCCAGCGACCCGGCCTCGCTCGACACGTTGACGATCCGCCCGTGCGCGCTCTTGCGCAACAGCGGAAGCACGGCGAGCGCGACCCGCCACGCGCCGAGCAGGTTGGTGTCGAGGGCCTCCTGGACGACCCGGAGATCCGCGCCGCTCGCCCGCTGCCAGGTGTCGTAGTGGATGGCCGCGTTGTTGACCAGCACGTCCAGCCGCCCGTAGGAGTCACCGAGCCGGCGGGCGAGCCGGTCGACGGACCCCTGGTCCGCCACGTCGAGCTGCCGCGCCACCACCGTGCCGGGCAGCCCGCCCGCCGCCCGCTCGGCCTTGGCCAGGTCTCTGGCGGTGAGGACCACGGTGTCGCCGGCGGCGGCCAGCTGTCGCGCGACCTCCAGCCCGATGCCCCGATTCGCCCCGGTAACCAGGCACACCCGATTCATCCCGCACCCTCCCTCGCCCCGAGAACCCGACCGTACAAGATCGCGGGACCTCCCCGGCCGCACCACTCCCGCCCCGGCCACGAAGCGCCCGCTGCCCGCAGACGGAAAAGACCCGCGCCGGAGACGGCGACGGGTCTGATCCTTGGGTTCGAGCGCTACCGCTGGGTGGGAGCGACCACGACCTCGACCCGCTGGAACTCCTTGATGTCGGAGTACCCGGTAGAGGCCATGGTGCGCTTCAGCGCGCCCATCAGGTTCATCGAGCCGTCGGCGACGCTGGAGGGGCCGTGGAAGATCTGCTCCAGCGTGCCGACCGTGCCGAACTCGACCCGCCGGCCGCGCGGCAGGTCGGGGTGGTGCGCCTCGGAGCCCCAGTGGAAGCCGTGGCCGGGTGCCTCGGACGCGCGGGCCAGCGGCGAGCCGACCATCACCGCGTCGGCGCCGCACGCGATGGCCTTGGCGATGTCGCCGGACGTGCCCATGCCGCCGTCGGCGATCACGTGCACGTACCGGCCGCCGGACTCGTCGAGGTAGTCGCGGCGGGCCGCCGCCACGTCCGAGATCGCGGTCGCCATCGGGACGGCCACGCCCAGCACGTTGCGTGTGGTGTGGGACGCGCCGCCGCCGAAACCGACCAGGACGCCCGCCGCGCCCGTCCGCATGAGGTGGAGGGCGGCCGTGTAGGTGGCGCAGCCACCGACGATCACCGGGACGTCCAGCTCGTAGATGAACTGCTTGAGGTTCAGCGGCTCGGCCCGCCCGGAGACGTGCTCGGCGGAGACCGTGGTGCCGCGGATGATGAAGATGTCGACGCCCGCGTCGATGACGGCCTTGTGGTACTGGACCGTGCGCTGCGGCGACAGGCGGACCGCGGTCGTGACGCCGGACGCGCGGATCTCCTCGATCCGGCGGCCGATCAGCTCCTCCTTGATCGGCGCCGCGTAGATCTCCTGCAGCCGCTTGGTCGCGGCCTCGGCGTCGAGGGAGGCGCACTCCTCCAGCAGCGGCGACGGGTCCTCGTAGCGGGTCCACAGCCCTTCGAGGTCGAGCGGGGCCAGGCCGCCCAGCCGCCCGATCTCGATCGCGGTGGCCGGCGACACGACGCTGTCCATGGGGGCGACCACGACGGGCAGTTCGAACCGGTAGGCGTCGATCTGCCAGGCGATCGAGACCTCCTCCGGGTCACGTGTGCGCCGCGAGGGCACGAGCCCGATCTCGTCGAGCGCGTAAGCTCGGCGGCCCGTCTTGCCCCGGCCGATCTCCACCTGCTGAGTCATGCGGTTTTACCTTCTGTGATAGTTCGGAGATTCCACGGTCATCTGGATGTCGTGGGGATGGCTCTCCTTGAGCCCCGCGGCCGTGATCGGCATGAGCTCGCAGTCGGTGTGCATCTGCGTGATCGTGCGGCACCCGGCGTACCACATGCCCTGGCGCAGCCCGCCGACCAGCTGGTGGGCGACCGCCGCGACCGGCCCGCGGTAGGGGACCTGGCCCTCGATGCCCTCGGGGATGTACTTGTCGTCGCCGCCGACGTCGGCCTGCGCGTAGCGGTCCTTGCTGAAGGACGTGCCTCCGCGCTCGCGGTTGCGCACCGCGCCGAGCGAGCCCATGCCCCGGTACGACTTGAACTGCTTGCCGTTGATGAAGATCAGCTCGCCGGGCGACTCCTCGCAGCCCGCCAGCAGCGAGCCCAGCATGACCGTGTCGGCGCCCGCGGCGATGGCCTTGACGATGTCGCCGGAGTACTGCAGGCCGCCGTCGCCGATGACCGGGACGCCCGCCGGGGCGCAGGCCAGCGACGCCTGATGGATGGCGGTGACCTGCGGCGCGCCCACGCCGGCCACGACGCGGGTGGTGCAGATGGAGCCGGGGCCCACGCCTACCTTGACCGCGTCGACGCCCGCGTCGACCAGCATCTGGGCGCCCGCCCTGGTGGCGATGTTGCCGCCGATGACCTCGACCTTGCTGTTGGCCTTGAGCTTGGCGATCATCTCGGCGAGGCCCTTGGAGTGGCCGTGGGCGACGTCCACCACGAGCACGTCGACGCCGGCCTCGATCAGCGCCTTGGCGCGCAGCTCCGCGTCGCCGCCGACGCCCACGGCGGCGCCCACCACGAGGCGGCCGTCGGCGTCCTTGGTGGCCAGGGGGTACTGCTCGCTCTTGGTGAAGTCCTTGACCGTGATCAGGCCGCGCAGCCTGCCGTCGGGGTCGACCAGGGGCAGTTTCTCGATCTTGTTCTGCCGGAGCAGCCTGAACGCCTCGTCACGCGAGACGCCGACGGGCGCGGTGACGAGCGGCATCTTGGTCATGACCTCGCCCACCAGGCGAGAGTGGTCGGTTTCGAAGCGCATGTCGCGGTTCGTCACGATGCCGACGAGGATGCCGGAGACGTCCGTTACGGGCACGCCGGAGATCCGGTACGTGGCGCAGAGCTGCTCGACCTCCGCCAGCGTGGCGTCGGGCGTACACGTCACCGGGTTGGTGACCATGCCGGCCTCGGACCGCTTCACCAAATCGACCTGCTGTGCCTGCTCCTCGACCGACAGGTTGCGGTGGAGGATGCCGATGCCGCCCTGCCTGGCCATGGCGACCGCCATGCGCGCCTCGGTCACGGTGTCCATGGCCGCCGAGACCAGCGGGATCGACAGCGTGATGCCCCGCGACAGGCGGGACCACGTGTCGGCCTCGCCCGGTTGGAGGTCCGAATATGCCGGCACCAGCAGCACGTCGTCGAAGGTGAGACCCACTTCGGTGAACTTGGACATGCTGCGGCCCCCTCCTGCCGTCTGCGCTGAATAAGGCAAGTCTAGGGCCTGGTGCCAAACGACACGGAAGCCGGGAGGACGATGACCCCCACGCCACCGCCGTACTCCCGGCAGCCGGAGAGCCGGGGGGCGGAGCGGTCGATGACCCGTCTCACCCCCCGGCCATCGGCACCCGGCCGGGGCGCGCGTCGCGCCACCGAACCCCCCTCCGCGTCCTGATGGCTGGCGATACCCCACCGGTGCGTGCCGACTGTGGGTTAAGCCTGCGTTACTCAAGGACACATCGCAATGTGAAAACGTGCAATTGCACGAAGTTGCACGCGAGGGCGGAGGAGTCCGCGTAAGCAGCGGACACGGGCCTAATGCCGAGCTATCCTCGCGACACGCCCGTGTCCCCCCGACGGAGCCCCCCACATGCGCGACGAGTCCCGCACCCTGTCTGACCCGCTCGAGACGCTGGGCCTCGATCCGGCCCAGAGCGCCCTCTACACAGCGGTGCTGCGCCTGCACAAGGCGACCCGCACCGAGCTGGCCGAGGCCACGGACGGCCCGGTGGAGAAGGTGAGCAGCCAGCTCGACGACCTCGTCAGATTAGGCGTGGTGGACGAGCATTCGGGCGAGTACCTGGCCAGGCATCCCGCCGCCGCGCTCGGCCGCCTGCTCGCCGAGCGCCTGGACCGGCTGGCGGAGGAGAGCCGCAGAATCGACAGCGCCCTCGGCTCGATCCGCCACCTGATCCGCGACTACGACGCGGGACGCGACTACCAGAGCGGCCCGTTCCCGGTCGAGCTGGTCAGCGGGGCCGACGTGCTGTACGAGTCGGTGGTCGGCATGGCGGTGCAGTCGCCGCCCCTGGAACTGCTGACCGCCATCCCGGACGAGCGCACGATGACGGACTTTGTTCGGAAATTTGCTGATCCTTGGATCGATGCACAGCGCCGCAAGCTGCTGACACTGCGCGCGCTGATCCCGGTCGCCACGCTCACCGCGCCCGGAGTCCGCGAGCAGGTCACCCGGCTGGTCGAGACGGGCGGCCGGGTCCGCACGCTGGACCGGCTGCCGAGCTGGTTCATGACCGCCGGCCCCGACGCCGCCGGGCTGCCGGCGCTCTGGGGCGGCAACCTGCCCGACCACGCGTACAACTTCTACCTGGTGCGGGCGCCGATCGTGGTCGGCGTGCTCCGCTCGCTCTTCCAGGAGCTGTGGGGACGCGCCGTGCCGCTCCCCTGGGGCCGCCGCCGGAGCGACGGCATGGTCCAGGTGCTCAGGCTGGCGGCCCAGGGCATGTGCGACGACTCCATCGCCCGCCAGCTCGGCGTGTCGGTGCGCACGGTGCGCGCCAGGTTCGCCGACGCGATGGCCGAGCTGGGCGCCCAGTCGCGCTTCCACGCGGGTGTGGAAGCCGCCCGGCGTGGCTGGCTGAGCTAACACCCACCGCTGGACCCCCACGGGTCATATGGTGGGAAGGTGCTGGAAGACGTCCCCCGCGACCCGTTCGCGGACGACCCGAACGACCCTTCCGCGGAGATGGGCGAGCTCGACGACTCCGAGCCGCTCACCGCGACCGAACGCGACGAGGCGATCACCGACCTGGCCGACGTCGAGGTCTTCCGCTCGCTGCTGGAACCGCAGGGAGTGCTCGGCCTCGTGCTCGACTGCCCTGAATGCGGTGAGCAGCACTTCTTCGACTGGGAGCTGCTGCGCGGCAACCTGCGCCAGATGATCGAGAAGGGGCAGCCCCAGGTGCACGAGCCGGCGTTCCACCCCGACCCCGCCGACTACGTCAGCTGGGAGTACGCCAGAGGCTACGTGGACGGCGTCATAGACACCGAGGAGCGCCACTGACCCACGCCGCCCTCGCCCAGGTCACCGCCGCAAGTGACCTCATCCCGAGAGGCGTCGGTCAGGACGTCGTCGCGCAAGGCGGCCAACAGGCGCACGGCGGGGTCGCCGGAACCGGCCGCCTCACCTCGGGATAGCGCGTCGAGGAGCGCGTCGGTCTCTTCCTCTGGCGTCAAGCCGACTCCAGCTCGGCCATCTGCCGCAGCCTGGCCAGCGCCCGATGCTGGGCGACGCGGACCGCACCTGGTGACATACCGAGTACATTACCGGTCTCCTCGGCGGACAGCCCCGACACCACCCGCAACAGCAGCAACTCCCGCTGGTTGTCGGGGAGCCGGGCGAGCAGCCGCCGGGCGTGCTCCACCTCGATGTACCGGACCACGGTCTCCTCGGGGCCGGGCCCGTCGTCGGGCCCGTCGGGCAGATCCTGGGTCGGGACGGCCGAGCGCACGGAGCTCCGCAACGCGTCGGCCACCTTGTGCGAGGCGATCCCGAAGACGAAGGACGCGAAAGGCCGCCCCATGTCACGGTATCGGGGCAAAGCGGACAGCACCGCGATGCACACCTCCTGGGCGACGTCATCGGCAATGTGATATTGCCCAGAAACCCTGCCCAACCTGGCACGGCAATACCGCACCACCATCGGACGCAACTCACCGAGCAGGGATTCGATCGCACTGCGATCTCCCTGCACGGCGAGGCTCGTCAGTTCCCTAAGGTCGGAGTCATCCGTCCGTGCCGGAAGTCTCGACGCGAGCCTTACCCCAATTTTGGCGTCGGCGACGCTTCCCTCGCTCACGATAGGCATGATGCCCGCACCGATACGGCCTGTCGTCATGGCGAACGGCTACGGATTGGTCACATTGAAGCGACAATAACACCCGGTAATCAACCGCGTACACTAAGTCTTTCAATGTGACATAATATTTCACCCCATAAGCCGGAATGTGCAACATTTGTCAGACCGCTCGACGCTTAACGAACACGCTGGGTTTACTTCGATAAACCTCTTTTTCCACATCCGGCCAACCCTGTTGACTCCGCCGCCCACTTGTGAAAGGGACGTGTCGCCCTAAAAACCCACAGACAACCCCTATCCGGGCACTGTGGACGATCCCCCTACCGGCCCGTACCGACGGGCGCGGCACGGGGTGGGTAGCCCGCAAGCGAACGGCCGCGCCGAAGACGGCACAGGACACAGACGAGGGACTGGCCGACACCCGACACCAACGGACGCGCCCCAGACAAGCACGCAGCGCCCCACAACCTCGCACCGAACGCGATACGAGACCCAGGCGAGCCGACTCCCACGACGGCCAGAAAACGCGAACGGCCCACACCGAGAGTGGTGCGGGCCGTGGGCGTGGAACGGGAAGAAGGTCAGTGGCCGTGGCCGTGACCGTGGCCCTGCCCGGCGGCAGGGGCCTCCTCCTCGGGCTTGTCGACCACGAGGGCCTCGGTGGTGAGAAGCATGCCGGCGATGGACGCCGCGTTCTGCACCGCCGAGCGGGTGACCTTGACCGGGTCGATGACGCCCTGGCTGAGCAGGTCGCCGTACTCGCCCGTCGCGGCGTTGAGGCCGTGGCCCGCCTTGAGCTCCGCCACCTTGTGGGTGACGACGTAGCCTTCGAGGCCGGCGTTCTCGGCGATCCAGCGGGTGGGCTCCACCAGCGCGCGGCGGACGACGCCGACGCCGGTCGCCTCGTCACCCGTCAGGCCGAGGTCGTCGAGGTCCTTGGAGACGTGGACCAGCGCGGAGCCGCCGCCGGAGACGATGCCCTCCTCGATCGCGGCGCGCGTCGCGGAGATCGCGTCCTCGAGACGGTGCTTCTTCTCCTTGAGCTCCACCTCGGTGGCCGCGCCGACACGCAGCACGCACACGCCGCCGGCGAGCTTGGCGAGACGCTCCTGGAGCTTCTCACGGTCCCAGTCGGAGTCGGACTGCTCGATCGCGAGCTTGATCTCCTTGACCCGGCTCTCGATGGCCTCCGCGTCACCGGCGCCGTCGACGACGGTCGTCGCGTCCTTGGTGACGACGATGCGGCGAGCGGTGCCGAGCACCTCGAGGCCGACGTTCTCCAGCTTGAGGCCGACCTCCTCGCTGACGACCTGGCCGCCGGTGAGGATGGCCATGTCCTGCAGCATCGCCTTGCGGCGGTCGCCGAAGCCCGGGGCCTTGACGGCGACGGAGGTGAAGGTGCCGCGGATCTTGTTGGTGACCAGGACGGCCAGGGCCTCGCCCTCGACGTCTTCGGCGACCACGAGCAGCGGCTTCTTCGTCTGGGCGATCTTCTCGAGCAGCGGCAGGAAGTCCGCGATGGAGGAGACCTTGCCCTGGGTGAGCAGGATGTAGGCGTCCTCGAGGACGGCCTCCATGCGCTCGGGGTCGGTGACCATGTACGCCGACAGGTAGCCCTTATCGAACTGGAGGCCCTCGGTGAACTCGAGCTCCATGCCCATGGCGTTGGACTCTTCGACGGTCAGGACGCCGTCCTTGCCGACCTTGTCGAACGCCTCGGCGATCAGGTCGCCGATGCGGGCGTCCTGAGCGGAGATCGTCGCGACGTTGGCGATCTCCTTCTTGTCCTCGACCGGACGGGCGCTGGCGAGCAGCCTGTCGCTGATCTCCTTGGCGGCCTTGTCGATGCCGCGCTTGAGCGACAGCGGCGAGGCGCCGGCGGCCACGTTTCGCAGACCCTCACGGACCATGGCCTGGGCCAGGACGGTCGCGGTGGTGGTGCCGTCGCCCGCGATGTCGTTGGTCTTGGTGGCAACTTCCTTGGCGAGCTGGGCGCCGAGGTTCTCGTAGCGCTCCTCCAGCTCGATCTCACGAGCGATGGTCACACCGTCGTTCGTGATCGTCGGAGCACCGAACTTCTTGTCGATGACGACGTTGCGGCCGCGCGGGCCGAGGGTAACCTTCACGGCGTCCGCGAGGGCGTTGACACCACGCTCGAGCGCGCGGCGAGCGTTCTCGTCGAACTCCAGGATCTTCGCCATTTTGCTGAGATTCCTCTCCTAGTGTCGAAAGCCCCGGCCGCCAAGAGCGCGCCCGGGGCTCGACACAACCGGCTTACTTCTCGATGATCGCGAGAACGTCGCGGGCGGAGAGCACGAGGTACTCCTCGCCGCCGTACTTGACCTCGGTGCCGCCGTACTTGCTGTACAGGACGATGTCGCCCTCGCTGACGTCGAGCGGAATCCGCTTGTCGCCGTCCTCGTCCCAGTTGCCCGGGCCCACCGCGAGGACCTTGCCCTCCTGCGGCTTCTCCTTGGCGGTGTCAGGGATGACGAGACCGGAAGCGGTCGTCTGCTCGGCCTCAAGCGGCTGGACCACAATGCGGTCGCCGAGCGGCTTAACGGGAACCTTGGTGGCGGTCGTCACGATCGGACCTCCCCTTCAGATTTGAATGATCTAGAAGAGGCGACCAGCGGGGCCTGCCGTCGCGGGTGTCAGACCTGCCTCGTCGCACGTTGGCACTCTCAAGGGGAGAGTGCCAACAGGAAACATATGCAAGAGGGGCTTGACAGTCAACACGAACGCGTCTGCTCAGAGCGATCAGCCGTGGCGGCCCTGGGCCAGAACGTCCTGGATCGCCGATCTGGCGGGCTTCCTGCAGCTCACGACCCGCGAAAACGACGCGCCGAAGCGTCCCCCGGCCGCACGCGCTACCGTCGTATGACGTGGACCTCGACGCTTTCACCGAGCTGCTGACCCCGCGCGGCCTGCGCGCGCTCGCCGAGGCGGTCGAACTCACCGGCACCGACCCGCTCGCCGCCGCCACGAGGCTGCGCCGGACGTACGACGCCACGCTCACCTCGGCCGCCCTCACCCAGGCGAGCCTACGCGAGCGCGCCAAGGCCAAGTTCGGCGCCGACGCCGAGCGCATGTTCTTCACCCCGCACGGCCTGGAGCAGTCCACCCGCGCCGAGGTGGCCGCCCACCGCGCCCGCCGCCTGACCGCCGCCGTCCCGGGCGCGCCGCGCGTCCTGGACGTCTGCTGCGGGGTCGGCGGCGACCTCGTCGCGCTGGCCCGCGCCGGCTGCACGGTGGACGCGCTCGACACCGACCCGCTGACCGTCGCCGTGGCCAGGGCCAACGCCGAGGCGCTCGGACTCTCCGACAGGGTGACGGTCACGGTGGGCGACGCGGCCGAGGCCGCGCCCGAGGGCTACGACGTCCTGTTCGCCGACCCGGCCCGCCGGGTCGTCAGCGGCTCCGCCCGGGGGCGGACGTTCGACCCGATGGCCTACTCGCCGCCGTGGCCGGTGGTGCTCGACCTGCTGTCCCGGGCCGCGCGGGCGTGCCTCAAGGTCGCCCCCGGCATCCCGTACGAGTTCATCCCCGACGGCACGGAGGCCGAGTGGGTGTCGTACCGGGGCGAGGTGAAGGAGGCGTCGCTGTGGACCGGTGAGGCCGCGACGGGGCTCGTCCGGCGCGCCACGCTGCTCCCGGGCGGGCACACCCTCACCGCGACCGGCGTGACGGCCCCCACCGGGCCCGTCGGCCGCTACGTGTACGAGCCCGACGGCGCCGCGATCAGGGCGCACCTCGTGGGAGAGGTGGCCGAGCTCGTCGGCGGGCGGCTGGCCGACCCGATGATCGCCTACATCACGGCCGACGAGCCCGTCGACACCCCCTGGGCCGCCCGGTACGAGGTGCGGGAGGTGATGCCGTTCTCGGTGAAACGGCTGCGAGCCGCGCTCAGGGAACGAGAAATCGGGAATGTCGTCGTCAAAAAGCGGGGATCGGCGGTCGACATCGACCGGCTGCGCAGCGAATTGCACCGTCGCCTTTCCGGCGACAAATCAGCGACAATCATCTTGACGCGCGTCATGGACCGCCCCTCCGTCCTCATTTGCAACCAGCGCTGACCGGCTCTGACCTGCGAGAATGACAAATCAGGGCGATCCATCGATAATCACGAACTTCTTCCGCGCCCCTGACGTACCTTGATCGAAAGGCTAAGGTGGGCGGGCGGGAGTTCTCCCCTGTTGCGCTTAACCGCGTTCCTCCTTCTTTCATCAGCAAACCGGACCTACCGACCATGGCAGACCGTCGGCGTCGAAGGAGCTTTCGGTGGATCATTCCAACCACACCGGCCTTCTGCAGGCAGGCAGCGAACGGGCCATCAACGAGAGGATGCGGGATCTGCTCGCGCGGGTCAGCCAGGATCACGTCTACGAGCAGCGCACGCAGGGAGCCGTCCTCGACGAGATCCGCCAGCGCCTCGAAGGCATGGAGTGGCTGCTGCGCGAGGTACGCGAACGCGAGCTCGGCGGCCTCAGCGGCACCCTCGAGACCGTGAGCGGCCGCCTCGACGACATCACCGCCAAGCCCCCGATGTGGGCAGAGGGTCTGGCCCAGCACATCGAGGCGGTCCGCGATCACGTCGACACCGTGGGCGAGCAGGTCGGCACCGTCGACGCGCGCATCGAGGCGATCAACGAGCAGGTCTCGCCGGTGGCCGAGCTGCCCGGCCTGCGCGCCGACCTCGGCACCGTGGGCGAGAGCGTCGACAAGACGCTCAAGCGGCTGCAGTCGCTGCTCGACGGCACCGACGGCGCCGACGGGCTGGCCGGCCGGATGGGGGACTTCGCCACCAAGCTGGGCCAGCTCACCGTCAGCATGGAGGCCGCCGCCAACCGCTTCTCCAGGCTCGACAAGTCGATCGGCGAGCTGACGGCGCGGGCCGACCGCATCGAGTCCGCCGTGCTCGGCCTGCCGGAAACCGTCGAGGCCAGGCTGGCCGCCACCACCGACCGGCTCAGCTCGGTCACCGAGCAGGTGAGCATCAAGATCGACGCCGCGGAGCACCGCCTCACCAGCCACCTCGGCGAGACCGAGCAGCGCCTGTCAGGCCGGCTCGACGGGCTCGACGGCCGGGCCGAGCGGGTCGACGGCAGGCTGCTGGCCATCGACACCAGGCTCAGCAGCGTCGACGGCCGCATCGAGTCGTCCGACGAGAGCCTGACCGACATCGAGACCCGCCTCGGCGGCGTCGACTCCCGTCTCGACGGCGTCGACAAGCGCATCACCTCGGTCGACGACCAGCTCGACACGGCCGGCAAGCGGCTCACCGCGGTCGACGCCCACCTGAGCCGCCACGACGACCGCTTCGACCAGCTCAACGGCCGCGTCGACAGCCGCTTCGGCGCGCTCGACCAGGCCCTGGCGGGCACCGACCAGCACCTCACCGAGGCGGCCACCCGCAACGAGGGCCGCTTCAACAACCTCGACAACCACCTCGAAACGCTCGACGAGCGCCTCGGCGAGGTCGAAGAGCGGCTGACCATCCGCCACGACACCGCCGACAGCCGTATCGAGAGCGTGGAGAACCGCGTCAACACCCGTCTCGACGCCGTCGACGCCCAGCTCGCCACCCGCTTCGACGGGCTCGACACGCAGCTCACGGGCCTGGCCGCGCGGGCGGAGCAGGCGGGCGAGCAGCTGGAGGCCGTCGACGACCGGGTCGAGGCGGTCAACCAGCGCGTCGGCCAGCTCCCCACCACACTCGGCATCGGCACGCGGATGAGCGACCTGCTCGACTCTCAGACGGCCGACCAGGCCGGGCGGCTGGAGGCGGCCGCCGCCGCGCTCACGGAGATGGTCCAGGCGCGTCCCGACCGCGACGAGGTCGCCCAGACCGTCACCGACATCGTCGCCCCCGCCACCGGCGACCTCACCAAGCGTCTGGGAGCCCTGGAGGAGACCATGCTCGCGCTGGCCGAGGCCCTCCTCCGCCCGTCCAGGACGAAGGACTGAGGGCGGCGGGCCGGAACGGCAGGCGCGTTCCCGGCGGAGGCGCCACAGGGCCGAAACGCCCCGTGGACGACCGCCGAGGGGCCCCGCTCCGCACAGCGGGGCCCCACCTAGCCGGCGGGCACCCGCGTCAGGCTCTGCGCGGACCGGGCGAGGCAGGAGCTCCCGCCTTCCCGACTCACACGTGGACTGTGGTGATCGGCAGCGAGGAGTCGGCGGGGATCTCCAGCGTGGACGGGCGCACCCCGGCCGCGACCAGGTTCGAGCCGAGGGCCGCGACCATGGCGCCGTTGTCGGTGCACAGCCCCGGACGCGGCACGCGCAGCCGCACGCCCGCCGCGTCGCACCGCTCCTGGGCGAGCGCGCGCAGCCGCGAGTTGGCCGCCACGCCGCCGCCGATCAGCAGGTCGTGGACGTCGTACTTCTTGCACGCCTGGAGCGCCTTGCGGGTCAGCACGTCCACGACGGCCTCCTGGAACGAGGCGGCCACGTCGGGCACGTGGATCGACTGGCCGGACGCCTCGCGGGCCTCCACCCAGCGCGCGACGGCGGTCTTCAGCCCGGAGAAGGAGAAGTCGAGCGTGCCGTCGTCGATCTTGCCTCGGGGGAAGGCGACGGCGGTGCCGGAGCCGGAGGTAGCGGCCCTGTCGATGTGCGGGCCGCCGGGGAACGGCAGGCCGAGCACCCGCGCCACCTTGTCGAACGCCTCGCCCGCCGCGTCGTCGACGGTGGAGCCGAGCGAGATCACGTCCTCGGCCACGTCCGGGACGAGCAGCAGCGACGAGTGGCCGCCTGACACCAGGAGCGCGACGCACGGCTTGGGCAGCGGGCCGTGTTCGAGCTGGTCGACGGCGACGTGCGCGGCCAGGTGGTTGACCCCGTACAGCGGCACGCCGAGCCCCAGCGAGTACGCCTTGGCCGCGGCGACGCCGACCAGCAGCGCGCCGGCGAGCCCGGGGCCCGCGGTCACCGCGATCGCGTCGATGTCGGAGAACGTCAGCCCGGCCTGTGCCAGCGCCTTCTCCACCGTGGGGGTCATCGCCTCCAGGTGGGCGCGCGAGGCGACCTCGGGCACGACGCCGCCGAAGCGGGCGTGCTCCTCCATGCTGGAGGCGATCGTGTTGGCCAGCAGCGTGTGCCCTCTGACGATGCCGACGCCGGTCTCATCGCAGGAGGTCTCGATGCCGAGGACCAGCGGTTCGTCAGCCATCCAGGTTCCTTCTCATCATGATCGCGTCGGTTCCGTCGTCGTAGTAGCGCCGCCGCAGGCCGATCTCGGCGAACCCGAAGTGCTCGTACACGCCGCGCGCCTGCGGGTTGTCGGACCGGACCTCCAGGAACATCTCGCGGGCGCCGCGCCTGCGGGCCTCGGCGAGCAGCTCGGTCAGCATGGCGCCGCCGATGCCGGTGCCCTGGTGCGCCTCCAGGACGGCGATGGTCTGGACGTCGGCCTGGTCGGCGGCGGCGGCCAGGCCGGCGTATCCGACGATCACGCCGTCGACGAGTGCCACCACGTAGTGCCTGCTGCGGGGCTGGTCGGCCAGCTCGCCGCGCATCATGCCCTCGCTCCAGGCGTCGAGCGGGAACGTGGTGCGCTCGATGGCCATGACCGCGGGCAGGTCGGCTTCGGTCATCTGGCGGAGGTTCACGCCGTCACCTTCTTGGGCGCTCCCGGCACCACCGCGTCGGGCCGCCGCAGGTAGATCGGGCGTGGCGGGTCGAGGGGGGTTCCCGCCGCGAGCCGCTCGGCCGCCAGGGAGGCCAGAGCGCCGGCGTAGGGGTACGGAGGAGCCGCGCTGTGCCCCAATATTTCGGGATAAAGGGCGGCGCCCGCGCCGATCACCGGCAGACCCTCCACCGGCACGTCCGCGGGTCTGTCGACGAACGGCCCGGCGAGCCTGGTGCGCAGATCCGAGTAGCGCGCCCAGAACACCTCCTTGCGCCGGGCGTCCGTGGCCGCGAGGAACGGCTCCGAGAGCCCGCTGCCGTAGGCCACCGCGTCGAGCGTGCACACGCCGTACGCGGGCACACCGAGCGTGGTGGCGAGCCCCTGCGCGGTCATCAGCCCGACGCGCAGGCCCGTGTAGGGGCCGGGGCCGCTGCCCGCGACGACGGCGGTGACGTCGCGCAACGCCGCGCCCGCCTCCGCCAGCACACGCTCGACAGTGGGGACGAGCAACTCGCCGTGGCGGCGGGCATCGATCGTCGTCGACTCGGCGAGCACCCGTTCACCGTCGTGAAGGGCCGCGGTGACGGCGGGAGTCGCGGTATCAAAGGCCAGGACCAGCACGACTGTGTAGCCTACCCGCCGGACGGCCCAGCCCCCGCCGATCCGCCCGCCTGGCGCGCTCGCCCAGGCCCTGCCCATCCGCCCACCTGCCGGACGCTCAGGCCCAGCCGGTACGCAGCCTGAGCCACTCGACCGCGACCGCGCCCTGGGCCAGCTGGAACGCCCGCAGGGTGGGCAGCCCCGGCGGCGGCTCCTGGCGTCCCTGGCGCACCAGGAAGCCCGCGAACGCGGTGAGCACCGCCGTGGCGGCCGGGTCGGGATCGGGGAAGAGCTCCTGCGGAGGCGGCCCGCCCTGCATGGTGACCGACGGCAGCATGGCGATCACGTCGAACCACGGCGCCCCGACGGACGCCCACGGCCAGTCCACCGCGTACACCCGGCCGTCGTCGGTGAGCAGCACGTTGTCGGCCCGCAGATCGGCGTGGACGAGCGTGTCGCCGGCGGCCGCCTCGCCCCAGCCGGACTCCAGCTCCGCCAGCCCGTCGAGGTTCCTGAGCGCCCAGGGGTCGAGGCCGGTGGTGTCCTCGTCGAGCAGCCTGCGCCAGCCGCGGAAGGAGTCGTCGAACCGCTCGCCGAGCGTGGGCGCGTCGACCGGCGACGGGGTGAGCGCGCTCGACATCCGCCGAACGGCCTCCAGGACCCGGTCCAGCTCGTCGCGCCGCCACGGCATCGCGGGGTGGCGGCCCTCGACGTCCTCGAAGACCAGCACCACCCAGCCGTCGACCTCGAGGCTGTGCAGCAGCCGAGGAGCGGGGACAGAGCCCGGCAGGGACGCGGCGATCCTGGCCTCGGCGCGGTAGATGGCGACGCTCTCGGCGTTCGGCTCGGGGCCGACGGCCTTGACGAAGGCGCGGCGGCCGTTGGCGGCACGCAGCCGTACCGCCGCGGCGGGCGAGAAGCCGTTCGCCTGCGTGACCGCCTCGACCACGCGCCCGCCGAGGAACTCCTCGACGGCGTCGCGGGCGGCCGGATGGACCTCCTGCCAGGGAACCCGCGAGCCTGAGGCAGGCGGGTTGCTGTCTACGCTCATCTCCCCATCTTCCGGGACCGGGCAACCGGTTTTCCGGAACGGGTCAGGCTTTGGAGGCGTAGACGATGATGTTGTCGATGTACTCGCCCTTGGCGTAGTCGAACTTGCCGCCGCAGGTCACCAGCTTGAGCCCGTCGTCGACGTAAACCCGTTTGGCCGGGAAGCTGTCCTTGTGCACCTGCTCGATCGAGTCGACCTTGTACTCGACGACCTTGCCGTCGCTCCGCTCCACCTTGACGATCTCGCCCTTGCGGACCTGGCGCAGCTTGAAGAAGACGGCGGGCGCGGTCTTGGTGTCGACGTGCCCGACGATCACCGAGGCGCCCTTCTCACCCGGCACCGCGCTGCCCGAGAACCAGCCCGCCATCTTGGGCTTCTCGTACGGCGGCAGCTCGACCTCGCCGTCCTTGCTCAGCCCGAGCTTCATCAGCGGCGCCTCGACGTCGATCGACGGGATGTCGATGCTCTCGGGCACCACGGCCGCCCCGGCGTTCTGTGGGGTGGTCTGCAGGGACCTGCCGAACGCGACCAGCACCAACCCCGTGGCGGCCCCGGCGAGGACCACCGCTCCCTTGCGGGCCATGGCTAGGCCCTGCGGCGCTTGATCGCCACCCCGATGCCCGCCGCCAGCGCCAGCCCGAGGACGACGCCCGCGGGGCCGAGCGGCACCGTGGACTCGTCGGAGACGTCCTTGGCGTACGTGCCGCCGCCGCCCGCTCTCGGCGCCTTCGTGGGCACGCCGGTCGGGAGGGCCTCCGCCTTGACGACCTTCAGCGTGGCCTTGCCGGTGTCGTTGGTGCCGTCGCACTTGACGTCCACGCGGTAGGAGCCGCGCTTGACCGTGCCCGACACCTGCGCCTCGCCGCGCACCCACGGCGTGTTGGCGGGCGCGCCCGTCGCCGTCGGCGTGGCCGAGGACGCGGGTACCGGGTTGAGCGAGACGCCGGAGATGAACGCCCTGGAGGTGGCGGTGCCGGTGTGCGCGGGCCCGCCGGTCGGGACGGGGCAGTTGGCCAGGATCCACACCTTCGACGTCTCGCCCGCGGTGACGCTGTCAGGGTTCAGCTGGACGTCGATGGCCTTCCTGGTGGCGGTGGGAGACGCGGTCGGGTTCGCGGACGTCGGCGTCGACGGCGTCGCCGAAGCCGAGGGCGTGGCGGTCGGTGTGGTCTCCGCTGAGGCGGAACATCCGACCAGGCCGATCGTGACAATGGCTCCCGCGTACGCGACCCGGCTGACCCTGAGCACCGCCGCACCCCACTTTGCCGTCTTGCCGAAAAGCATCCCCAGATTTTGGGATGCTGCCCCTCCTGATACCCAGAAAATCCGGGCGAACCCCAGCCAATGATCATGTTTCATATCAATGGCCGGGTACGTCAAGGGTGCCAGCCAGACCCGGCGATGGCGCGGGTTTTACTCTTCGGCCGGATCAGACGGCGTGTCGGCCCCCGTCTCAGCCCCCGTCTCAGCCCAGCGCGGGCCGATGCCGCGCAGGGTCACGATACGGGCGTCGTCGCCGGACTCGCGGTCGATGTGGATCTCCAGGCGGTCCTCCGACAGCCCCTCGACCAAGCCCTCGCCCCACTCGACGACCGTCACCGACTCCTCCAGCGAGGCGTCGAGGTCGAGGTCGTCGACCTCCAGGTCGCCGCCGAGGCGGTAGGCGTCGGCGTGGACGAGCGGCGGCCCGTCCCCCAGCGAAGGGTGGACCCTGGCGATCACGAAGGTGGGCGAGGTGATCGGGCCGCGTACCTTGAGCCCCTCGGCGATGCCCTGCACCAGCGTGGTCTTGCCCGCGCCCAGCGGCCCCGACAGGACCACCAGGTCACCGGGGCGCAGCCGCGCGGCCAGCCGAGTGCCGTACGCCCGCATCTCGTCGGCTGTCGCGAGCCTGTCCATCACAGCTCCACCCGCTTGATCAGCTCGCGCAGCGCGTCGTTCACCACGCCAGGACGCTCGAGCTGGATCAGGTGGGAGGTGTCGGGGACCTCGGTGAGCTGCGCGTCGGGCAACGCCGCCGCGATCGCCGCGCTGTGCTCCGGCGGGGTCAGCCAGTCTTTGGCGCCCACCAGGATCGCCGTCGGCACCGGGGCGAGGACGTCGAGGGCCTGGAGCTTGTCGTGGTTCATCAGGGCGGGGTAGAAGTCGGCGATCACCTCGGTGGGGGTCGCCCGGATCATCGACTCGGCGAAGTCGACCAGGGTGGGGCTGACGTTCTTCGAGTCGCCGAAGCCCATGTACCGGGTGATCAGGAAGGCGATGTCGCTGCCCACGCTCCTGGTGCGGTCGACCAGCGCGCCGCGCCTGCCGAGCATCGAGACCGTCGTGGGGGCGACCTTGTGCACGACCTTCGACACCAGCGCGGGCAGGCCCAGCGTGAGCTCGGCCAGCTTGCCCGCGGACGTGGAGATCAGCGACACCGCGCGGATCTTGTCGCCGAACAGCTCGGGATGCCGGTCGGCGAGCGCCATGATCGTCATGCCGCCCATGGAGTGGCCGACCAGCACGCAGGGGCCGGGCACGAACCGCTCGATCACCTCGGCCAGGTCGTCGCCCAGCCGGTCGATGGTGCTGTCGGCGGCGGTGCCGCGCTGGGACCTGCCGTGCGAACGCTGGTCCCACAGCACCATGCGGTAGTTCTCGCGCAGGTCTCTGCGCTGGTAGTGCCAGGACTCCAGGCTGAGGCAGTAACCGTGGCAGAACACGATCGTCAGCGGCGCGTCTTCCGGCCCGTCGATCTCGACGTGCAGGGCCATCTCGTCGGAGGTGACCAGCGTGCGCTCCCTGCCGCGCAACTCGCCGAACGGCTCACTGGCCTCGATGTCGGGACGGAGCCTGATCCGGCCCACCGCGTAACGCTTGGCCAGCGCGGCCGCCGCGACGCCTGCCGACGCGGCACCGACGATCGCGCCCGCGATCCCGACCTTCTGCCGTGTTGTCGTCGTCATGTCCCCGATCCCTTGTACACCCGCGGCACCCGCGAACCGATCCTGGTCACGATCTCATGCGTAATCGTGCCGAGGGTATCCGCCCACTCCTGAACGGTCGGCTCCCCCTCCCCTCCCGGCCCGAACAGGACCACCTCGTCGCCCGCCCGCAGCGGGTCGTCGCCCATGTCGATCATGAACTGGTCCATGCACACCCGGCCGGTGACCGGCCTTCGACGGCCCCCCGCCAGCACCTCGGCCCGCCCGGTCGCGTGCCGGAGGATCCCGTCGGCGTACCCGAGCGGCACCAGCCCGAGCGTGGTCTCGCGGTCGGTGACGTGCAGGTGCCCGTAGGAGACGCCCGAGCCCTCGGGCACCCGCTTGGCCAGCGCGACCCTGGCCACCAGCGTCATCGCCGGGACGAACCCGAAGTCGCCGAGCTCGGGGATGGGGCTGAGCCCGTACATCGCGATGCCCGTGCGGACCATGTCGTAGCGGGCGCGTGGCAGCGTGACGGTGGCGGCGGAGTTGGCGAGGTGCCTGATCACGTGAGACCCGCCCGCGCCCGCCTGCTCGGCCAGCTTCAGCGCGGTGTCGAACGCGTCGATCTGCAGCTCGATCGAGGGGTGGCCGGGAAGGTCGGAGCAGGCGAAGTGCGACCAGAGCCCGACGATCTCCACGACGCCCTCGGCCCGCAGCGCCAGCGCCCTGGCCACCAGGCCCGGCCAGGCGGCCAGCGGCGCGCCGCCCCTGCTCATGCCGGTGTCGGCTTCGAGGTGCATGCGGGCGGTGCGCCCAGTGCGGCGGGCGGCTGCGGCGATCTCGTCGAGCAGGCCCTCGTCGGCCGCCGACAGCTCGACGTCGGCCTCCAGGGCCTCGTCGAGGGGCTCGCCCGGAGTGATGATCCACGACAGCACCGGCGCGGTGACGCCCGCCTCGCGCAGCGCCAGCGCCTCCCTGATGTAGGCGGTGCCGAGCCTGCTCGCGCCGCCCTCCAGGACGGCCTTCGAGGCGGGGACCAGACCGTGGCCGTAGGCGTCGGCCTTGACGGCACCCATCAGCTCGGCGCCGGCCGCGTGCTCCTTGAGGAGCGCGACGTTGTGCCTGATGGCGGCCAGATCCACGCGGGCCTCGGCGGGCGTCGCCTTCGGGGAGTACATCCCTCTAGTTTGGCAGCTCGCCGACGTGGTCGAGCGCGAATCGCGCGCCGCCTCCCGCCTTCACCGCGCGGATGGCCGAGGGCAGCGCCGCCGCCACGTCGGCCGCCGTCAGCGGGGCGCCGCAGGCCGCGACGCGTCCCGCCAGCCCGTGCAGGTACGCGCCGCACGATCCGGCGTCGTAGCAGCTCAGCCCCTGCGCCAGCAGCGAGCCCGCCACCCCCGACAGGACGTCGCCCGTGCCGCCCGTGGCCAGCCACGAGGTGCCCGTCCCGTTCACCCGCACCGGCCTGTCCTGCTCGGCCACGACCGTGGTGGACCCCTTGAGCAGCACGGTCACGCCCAGCTCCGCCGCCGCCCGGCGGGCGTGCTCCAGCCTGCGTCCCTCGATCTGGTCGCGGTCGGCCCTGATCAGCCGCGACAGCTCGCCCGCGTGCGGCGTGATCAGCACGGGCGCGGCACGCCGGAGCAGCCCCCTGTCCCTGGCGACCAGGGTGAGCGCGTCGGCGTCGACCAGCACGGGCACGTCGCTGGCCAGCACCTGGGCGGCCAGCTCGTGCGCCCAGTCACCGGTGCCGAGCCCCGGACCGAGCACCCACGCCTGCACCCGTCCGACCTCGGCGATCGACGGGTGGTCCAGCTCGGTGACGACGGCCTCCGGCCAGTGCGAGCGCACCTGCGCGATCGGCGCGCTCGGCCCGGCGTAGCGCACCATCCCGGCGCCCGCCCGCAGCGCCCCGCCGACCGCCAGCACGGCCGCGCCCGTGTACAGGTCGCTGCCCGCCGCGACGCCGAGCACACCCCTGCGGTACTTGTCGGACTCGCCTGCCGGACGCGGCAGCAGGACGTCCATGTCGCCGTGGGTGAGGGCGGCGACGTCCGGATCGGGCAGGTACGGCCCGAGCCCGATGTCGATCAGCTCGACCGCGCCCACGTGCGCGGCCCCGGGATCGACGAGCAGGCCGGTCTTGTAGGCGCCCATCGTCACGGTCACCTGGGCCTCGATGGCGGCCCCCTCGACGACCCCGGTTCCGGCGTCCACGCCGCTGGGCACGTCCACGGCGACCACCATCGCGGGCGCGGCGTTGGCGGCGGCCGCCAGCCCCGCGTACGGCTCGCGCAGCGCGCCCGCCGCGCCGATGCCGACCAGGCCGTCGATGACCAGGTCCGCGTGCTCGATCGCGTGGGCGTCGGCGACCCGGCCCCCGGCGGCGAGGAACGCCTCCAGCGCCGCCTGGTGGGTCCTCGACCCGGCGAGGACGGCCTCGGCCCTGGCCCCGCGCCGGGCCAGCCTGGCCGCGGCGTACAGGGCGTCGCCGCCGTTGTCGCCGCTGCCGACCAGCACCAGGACGCGCGAGCCGTACACCCGTCCGAGGAGGGGCGCGCAGACGGCGGCGAGCCCGGCGGCGGCCCGCTGCATGAGCGCGCCCTCCGGCAGCCTGGCCATCAGCGCCTGTTCCGCCGCCCTGATCTGGTCGGCCGTGTACGCGGTACGCATGATCAGAAGCTATCCCTCCGCGATCACGTAGGCCACGGCCACGCCCGCGTCGTGGCTGAGAGACACGTGCCAGCGCTTGACGCCCAGCCCGTAGGCGACCTCCGCGACCTTGCCCGAGACGTGCAGCTCGGGCTTGCCGTTCGCGTCGCAGCGCACCTCGGCCTCCAGGTGGGCGAGCCCCTTCGGCGCGCCCAGCGCCTTGGCCACGGCCTCCTTGGCGGCGAACCTGGCCGCCAGCGAGTGCACCGGCAACGGCCGCTCGCCCTCCGTGAACAGCCGTTCGCGCAGATTAGGCGTGCGTTCGAGCGATCTGCCGAACCGGTCGATGTCCACCACGTCCACACCGATGCCCAGGATCATCATCCAAGGCTACGGTCAGAAGGCGCCCTTCTCCCAGGGGCCCCAGATGGCGAACGAGCGCCCCACCGCGGACTGGACGTTGACGTACAGCGTCAGCCCGCCGGGGCCGAACGTGGCGCCCGCGAACTCCGCGCCCGGGTCGCCGGGCACCGGCTCCAGCCTGCAGAAGTCGAAGATCTCGCCGCGCCGGGTCAGGCCGCGCAGGTAGTTGGCGCCGTCGCCGTCCTCGCACAGCACCAGGGTCCCCCTCGGGCTGACGGTGACGTTGTCGGGCAGGTCGAGCACGGCCGACCTGGGCGACTCGTACGCGAGCCTGAGCCGCCCGCTCCACGTCTCGTACGCCCACACCTGCCCGCGCCCCTTGCCGAACCCGGAGGGCGGCCTGTCGCCCGCCGCGGTGGCCCCGCCCTGGGTCGAGACGAAGTACACGGTGCCCTGGTGGTACACGGCGCCCTCCAGCCTGGAGAAGATCGCCGCCCCCTTGGCCCGTCCCTGCCTGCCCACCGCCTGGACGGCCCGCTTGTTGGACGGCCTGCCGGGGAAGTCCGGGTCGGGGTCGTCGACGTCCACCCACGCCGTCTCGTACGCGGCCCCCGGCTGCTGCCCGGCGGACAGGTCCGTGCGGGGAGCCCCGCGCACGGCGAGCATCTGCAGCCTGCCGCCGTCGAGGATGTGCCCGGCCTTGAGCGGGTTGCGCGGCGGCAGATACCGGTAGAAGCCGGACGCGAACGCGAAGTTGTCCTCGGTCAGGTAGAGGGCGCCGCTCGCGGGGTCGAACGCCGCCGACTCGTGCGGGAACCTGCCGGCGGACCTGATCGGCCTGCCGCTGGACGCCCGCCCGATCGGCACCTCGAAGATGTAGCCGTGCTTCTCGGTCAGCTTCGCGTTGTCGCCGCCGGAGGAGTCGTCGCCCACGTCGGGCCCGTTGACGGTCTCCTCACAGCTCACCCACGCCCCCCACGGCATCGGGCCGCCCGAGCAGTTGAGCATGGTGCCGTTCAGCGAGGGCCTGCTGGTGACGACCTCGCCGTACCGGGTGACGTGCAGTGTGGACGTGCCGCCGCCCGCCATCGGGTCGTAGGCGCCCGCCCGGTCGCCGAACGCCCCCACCGGCCCGCCGACCTCGTGGTTCCTGACCAGGATCGCGGCCCCACGAGGCCCGCGGAACGCGGCCATCCCGTCGTGCTTGCCCGGAACGGTGGACCCGTCGGAGAACCTCTCGCCCGTCGCGCTGAAGGACCGGTAGCTGAACCCGTCGGGCAGGTGCAGGCGGACCTTCCCGTCACGCAGGTCGGCCACCGCCCGCAGCCGCCCGTAGCCGGTCACCGGTCTGACCCCGCCCTGAACCCCGGCGCAGGCGACCCCGGCGAACGGCCCTGCGAAACCCACGGCGGCGGCGAGAAAGCGACGACGGTCCACGAGACCTCCCAGGCCACTCCTGCCGGAACGGTAGCTCCGAACGCCGTGCCGCATCCCGGGTTTCGCCGCTTCGGAGGTGCGAAAGAATAGGCATTCCCCGAACTGGGTGTCGGCAATCCCACGATTTTGTCCACAGGCTGTGGACGGACGGCGGGCGCGACCCGGCCGAGGGGCGGTTCGCCGCGCGTCGCTACGCTGCCTAGGTGACAAACGGCTACGTGGAACTGAGCAGGGAGCAGTGGAGCGAACTCCGCAAGAACACGCCCTTGACTCTCACCGCAGAAGAGCTGGAAGAGCTGCGCGGCATCGACGACCCCATCGACCTCACTGAAGTCACCGACATCTACCTTCCTCTCACCCGGCTGCTGAACCTGCACTTCACCGGATCCAAGCAGCGCAGCAGCGTGCTGAGCGCGTTCCTCGAGCACCCGGAGCAGCGCGTCCCGTACGTCCTGGGCATCGCGGGCAGCGTCGCGGTCGGGAAGTCGACGACCGCGCGGCTGCTGCACACGCTGCTGGCCCGCTGGCCCGAGCATCCGCACGTCGAACTGATCACCACCGACAGCTTCCTCTACCCGAACGCGGTACTGGAGGCCAAGGGGATCATGCACCGCAAGGGCTTCCCCGAGAGCTACGACCGCAGGGCGCTGGTGCGGTTCGTGGCCGAGGTGAAGGCGGGCATGCCCGAGGTGCGGGCCCCGATCTACAGCCACCTCGAGTACGACATCGTCCCCGGCGAGACCCAGCTCGTGAAGAACCCCGACATCCTGATCATCGAGGGGCTCAACGTCCTCCAGCCCGCCCCGCCCACGGCCCTGGCCGTCAACGACTACTTCGACTTCTCGATCTACGTCGACGCCAAGGTGGAGGACGTCAGGACCTGGTACGTCGACCGCTTCCACAAGCTGCGCCGGACCGCCTTCGAGGACCCGAAGTCGTACTTCAAGTACATCGCCGAACTCTCCTACGACGAGGCGACGGAGTTCGCGGTCAACGTCTGGCGGGACATCAACGAGCGCAACCTGGTCGAGAACATCGCCCCCACCCGCGGCCGGGCCGACCTCGTCCTGCAGAAGGGGCGTGACCACTCGGTCAGGCGGGTACGGCTTCGCCGAACCTGAACGTCTCCTCGAACAGATAGCTCGCGAACCGGCCCGCGCACCCCTGGTCGTCGATGTCGGCGAACCAGCATTCCTCGTCCTGACCGTGGCAGGTGAACGTCGTCATGGGACAAGCCTCCCGGACGGTGGTCAACAGATCATCAATATCCGATAGTCGACAATGGGGCTTGTGCTCCATTTGAGACTGATCAGCCCGCCCGCCCGCACCGACGAGGTCGCAGCGGTGTTGGACGACTGCCCCGGCGTCACCAACATCGTCATCGTGCCGGGCGCGGCGCGCGAGCCCAGCGGCGACCTGATCCTCTGCGACGCGGCGCGCGAGTCGGGCAACGAGGTGATCGACCGGCTCAAGTGGCTGAAAGAGGAGGGGTCGATCGCCATCGAGCAGGTCGACCTCGCGCTGTCCAAGGTGGCGGAGGAGGCCGTCGAGAAGGCCCCCGGCGAGCCCGACGACGCGGTGATCTGGGAGGAGTTCGCGCACAAGGTGCGCGCCGACTCCCGGATCACCTGGGCGTACCTGGCGTTCATGGCCATCGCGACCCAGCTCGCCGGCATCGCCGTGCTGCAGAACTCGCCCATCCTGATCGTCGGCGCGATGGTGCTCGGCCCGGAGTTCGGCGCGATCGCGGCGATCTGCTTCGGTCTCCTGGGCGGCAGGTGGCGACTGGTCACCACGTCCCTCAGGACGCTCGTCCTCGGCTTCGCGGCCGGGATCGCGGTGACGTTCGCCTGCGCGCTGGTCTCGTACTGGCTGGGGTGGATCGACCTGCACAACCTGCGGATCAACGCGGAGGTCCAGTTCATCGTCAAGCCCGACCGCTGGTCGTTCATCGTGGCGCTGCTCGCGGGCGCGGCCGGGGTGCTGTCGGTCACGGCGGGCAAGTCGTCCGCGCTGGTCGGCGTCTTCATCTCGGTCACCACGGTCCCCGCCGCCGGGTACGTGGCGGTCGCGCTCGCGCTGAGCGACTGGAAGGAGGTTCCCGGCTCGGTCGCGCAGCTCGCGCTGAACATCCTCGGGATGATCATCTCCGGCACCGTGACGCTGATGGTCCAGCGCAGATTCTGGCCTCAGGTAGGACGCCGTTCATCCCTTTGAACGAGGCCGGACGGTCACACCTGCGGGTAGGGTCCGGATCATGCACATCCTCGCGACCGAGGGGCTGACCAAACGCTTCCCGACCGTCACCGCGCTCGACCAGCTCACGGTCAGCGTCGGTCCCGGCGTCACCGGGCTGGTCGGCGCGAACGGCGCGGGCAAGTCGACGCTGATCAAGATCATGCTGGGCCTGCTGCCGCCGTCCGCGGGCAGCGCCCGCGTGCTCGACCTGGACGTGACCGAGCAGGGCCCGGAGATCCGCCGCCGTGTCGGCTACATGCCCGAGCACGACTGTCTGCCGCCCGACGTGTCCGCCACCGAGTTCGTCGTCCATCTCGCCCAGATGTCCGGGCTGCCGCGCACGGCGGCCCGCGAACGCGCCGCCGACGTGCTGCGCCACGTCGGCCTGGCCGAAGAGCGCTACCGAGCGATCGGCGGCTACTCCACGGGCATGAAGCAGCGGGTCAAGCTGGCCCAGGCGCTCGTGCACGACCCCAAACTGATCTTCCTGGACGAGCCCACCAACGGCCTCGACCCGCGCGGACGCGACGAGATGCTCATGCTGATCAGGCGCATCGGCACCGAGTTCGGCATCAGCGTGCTCGTCACGTCCCACCTGCTCGGCGAGCTGGAACGCATCTGCGACCACGTCGTCGTGATCGACGCCGGGCGGCTGCTGCGCTCGTCCGCGATCGCCGAGTTCACCCAGTCGACCCAGACCGTCACGGTCGAGGTGGAGGAGGGCACGCAGCCGCTGGCGGACCGCCTGGCGCAGCTGGGCCAGACCGTCACCCCGCACGGGCGCCTGCTGCTCGTCAAGGTGCTCGGGCCCGAGACGTTCGACGCCATCCGCGACGCCACCGTCGACCTCGACCTGTGCCTGATCCGCCTGGAGCAGGGCCGCCACCGCATCGAGGACGTCTTCAGGGAGGAGGCCGAGCGTGTCTGAGATCTACGACATCGGCTACCGCCACTACGACGGCCCCCGGCACGGCCGCGGCTACTCCTCGCGGGCGCTCGCCGTCCACAGCCTGCGCGGCATCTTCGGCCTCGGACGCACTGCGCGCAGCAAGATCATGCCGTTCGCCCTGGGCGCCATCATGCTGCTGCCCGCCGTGGTGTCCGTCGCGATGATGGCCCTGATGAAGCAGCGCGGGATGAGCTACAGCGGGTTCGCCGTCTTCATGCAGCCCGTCCTGGCGATCTTCCTGGCCTCGCAGGCGCCCACCGTGGTGGCTCCCGACCTGCGCTACCGGGTGCTGCCGCTGTACCTGTCGCGTCCCGTCACGATCGGCGAGTACGTCGGCGCCAAGGTCGTGGCCATGACGGCGGCGCTGTTCCTGCTGGTCTCCGTCCCGCTGACGCTGATCTACGTGGGCGAGCTGCTCGTGGACCTCAAGGGCCCGCCGCAGACCAAGGAGTACCTGGGCGCGCTGGCGATGGCGGCGGTGCTGTCCGTCCTGCTGTCGTCGTTCGGGCTGGCGCTCGCCTCGCTGACGCCCAGGCGCGGGCTGGGGGTCGCCTCGGTCATCGCCGTGTACCTGCTCGCGTCGGCGTCCGTCCCGGTCATCTACGCGACGCTGCTCTCCACCGGCAACGACGCCGCGGCCAGGTGGGCCTGGCTGATCAACCCGTTCTGGCTGGTCGACGCCGTGCAGGTGTGGTTGTTCGGCACCACGCCCAACTCCGAGGGCGGCTACCCGCCCGGGCCCGTCCCCGCCGTCATCGTGGTCGTGCTGGTCGCCGTCGCGGCGGCGGTCCTCGCGCTTCGCTACCGGAAGGCGGCCTCGCGATGAAGATCGAGCTCTCCCAGGTCTCGCGCTGGTACGGCAACGTGGTGGCCGTCAACGACGTCACGATGACCATCGGCCCGGGTGTCACCGGCCTGCTCGGCCCCAACGGCGCCGGCAAGTCGACGCTGCTGCACATGATGTCGGGCTTCCTGCCCGCGTCGGGCGGCACGGTCGCGCTGGACGGCAAACCGGTCTGGAAGAACCACCACGTTTACCGAAATATCGGTCTCGTGCCGGAGCGGGAGGGAGTGTATGGCTTCCTCACTGGCTGGCAGTTCGTCCTGTCGGCGGCCAGGTTGCACGGCCTGCCCGACCCTGTCGAAGCCGCCCGCAAGGCGCTGGCCACGGTCGAGATGGAGGAACCCAAGGACCGCCGCGTCGAGACCTACTCCAAGGGCATGCGCCAGCGGGTGAAGGTCGCCGCCGCGCTCGTCCACGACCCGCCCGTGCTGCTGCTCGACGAGCCGTTCAACGGCATGGACCCGCGCCAGCGCATGCACCTGATGGACCTCATCCGCTCCATGGGGGCTTCGGGCAAGACCATCCTGTTCAGCTCGCACATCCTGGAGGAGGTCGAGCGGGTCGCCCAGCACATCGAGGTCCTGGTGGCGGGCAGGCACGCGGCGTCCGGCAACTTCCGCGAGATCCGCCGGCTGATGACCGACAGGCCCCACCTGTTCAGGATCCGCTCCAGCGACGACAGGAAGCTCGCCGCCGCCCTGATCGTCGACAGCTCGGCGGGCGGCGTGGAACTCGGCCCCGACGGGCTGGAGGTGCGCGCCGTCGAGTACCGGCGCTTCGCCTGGCTGCTGCCGCGCGTCGCCCGCGCAGAAGGGATCAGCCTGCACCAGGTCTCCCCCGCCGACGAAGACCTCGAAAGCGTCTTCGCCTACCTGATCACCCGGAGCACCTGATGCCGACCCACCGCCCCCCAGCCGCCTCACAGAGTGAGGCCATGAACCCGCGAGGGAGCGCCGGCGTCTGGACAGAGGAGCGGCGGGAGCGAAGCGACCACAGCAACGAAGGAAGACGCCGGACCCCAGCGACCGAGCTGCCGAACGGAGTGAGGCCATGAACCCGCGAGGGAGCGCCGGCGTCTGGACAGAGGAGCGGCGGGAGCGAAGCGACCACAGCGACGAAGGAAGACGCCGGACCTCAGCGACCGAGCCGCCGAACGGAGTGAGGCCATGAACACAGTCGTTGCCGGCATCACCTACCGGGCACTGCTCGGCAGGCGCCGGATCGTCCTGCTGATCCTGCTTCCGCTCGCGCTGATCGGCCTGGCCCTGCTGCTCCGCCTGACGGGCAACGACGACCAGCGTTCGGCCTGGATGCTGATGCAGAACTTCGCCATCAGCACCATGCTGCCGCTGCTCGGCCTCATCACCGGCACCGGCGTGATCGCCCCCGAGATCGACGACGGCACGATCATCCACCTGATGTCCAAGCCGATCTCCCGCCCCGCCATCGCCCAGACCAAGTTCCTGGTGGCGGCGTCCCTGCTGGCGGTGTTCGCCGCGGTCCCGACGTACGTCGCGGCCTGGCTGCTGGTGGGGAACGAGGACGGCATCGCCCCCGGCTACGCGCTGGGCGCCCTGGTAGCGGGTATCGCCTACGCCGCCGTCTTCCTCCTGCTGGGGGTGATCACCCGCCACGCGGTGACGATCGGCATCATCTACGCCCTGGTCTGGGAGGGCCTCATCGGCAACCTCGTACGCGGGGCCAAGGACTTCTCCATCCAGCAGTGGGCCCAGTCGATCGCCGACCAGGTCTCCGACTCGCCGTTCCTGAAGGCCGACGTCACTCTCGGCTTCGCGATCCCGGCCCTGGTGATCGTGACCGTCGTCGCCGTCTTCTGGGCCGGACAGCGCCTGCGCGCGTTCTCCCTCACGGGCGACGAGTAGCCCGCCGACGTCCCGGCCTGCACGCAGCTGCCTGGTGCAGGCCGGGCCGGAAGTCAGACGCAGGCGGCGCGGACGACGTCCGCGAGGCGTTCCGCGACCTTGGTGGCCTGGTCCTCCGAGGAGGCCTCGACCATGACGCGGATCATCGGTTCGGTGCCGCTCGGCCTGATCAGGACGCGGCCCGTCTCCCCGAGCTCCGCCTCGGCCTCAGCCACGGCCGCCGTGAGCTCGGACGCCGTGGACTTGGCCTTGTCGACGTCCTTGACGTTGATCAGGATCTGCGGCAGCGGGGTCATGACGGCCGCCAGCTCTCTGAGCGACCTGCCCGAGGCCGCCACCACCGACAGCAGGTGGAGCGAGGTGAGCAGGCCGTCGCCCGTGGTGGCGTGGTCGAGCATGATGACGTGCCCCGACTGCTCGCCGCCCAGGTTGTAGCCGTCGGACTTCATCCGCTCCAGCACGTAGCGGTCGCCCACCGCGGTCTCGATCACGTTGATGCCCGCGTCGCGCATCGCCAGCTTGAAACCCAGGTTGGACATCACGGTCGCGACCACGGTGTCCTTGGCCAGCGTGCCCTCGGCGTGCATGGCGGCCGCGAGGATCGCCATGATCTGGTCGCCGTCGACGATCGCGCCCGTGTGGTCAACCGCGAGGCAGCGGTCGGCGTCGCCGTCGTAGGCGATGCCGAGGTCCGCGCCGCGCGAGACCACGATCTGCTGCAGCTTGTCGAGATGGGTGGAGCCGTGCCCGGCGTTGATGTTGAGGCCGTCGGGCCTCGCGCCGATCGCCTCGACCCTGGCCCCGGCACGCACCAGCGCTTCGGGGGCCACCATGTGGGCGGCGCCGTGGGCGCAGTCGACGACGATGTCGAGGCCGTCGAGCCTGCCGTCGATGCTGGTCAGCACGTGCGAGATGTAGCGGTCGGCCTCGCCGTACGCGTCGCGGACGCGCCCGACCGCCGAGCCGACGGGAAAGCTCCATTCCTCGCCGAGCCGCCGCTCGATCTCGTCCTCGTCCGCGTCGGACAGCTTGAAGCCGCCGCGCGCCAGGAACTTGATGCCGTTGTCGGGCGCCGGGTTGTGCGACGCCGACAGCATGACGCCGAGGTCGGCGCCGAGCGCGGACGTGAGGTGGGCGACGGCCGGGGTGGGCAGCACGCCGAGGCGCAGCACATCCACTCCAGACGACGCGAGGCCGGCGACCACGGCGGCCTCGAGAAATTCTCCCGAGGCACGCGGGTCCCGGCCTACGACCGCTACCGGGCGGCGCCCGGTAGCGGTGAACGCGCCTGCATCGCCGAGGACGTGAGCCGCCGCGACCGAGAGGTCCATGGCGAGCTCGGCGGTGAGGTCGCGACCCGCGACCCCACGTACCCCGTCGGTGCCGAAAAGGCGCCCCAATTTAGCGCTTGCTGTACTGCGGAGCCTTACGGGCCTTCTTGAGGCCGTACTTCTTCCGCTCCGTGGCGCGGGCGTCACGGGTGAGGAAGCCGGCCTTCTTCAGCGGCGGGCGGTTGACCTCGACGTCCAGGATCGCCAGCGCGCGGGACAGGCCCATGCGGAGCGCGCCCGCCTGGCCGGTCACGCCGCCGCCGTCGATGCGCGCGATGACGTCGAAGGCCTCCTCGGCCCCGAGCACCACGAAGGGCTCGTTGACGATCTGCTGGTGGACCTTGTTCGGGAAGTAGACGTCAAGCGAACGACCGTTGATCGTCCACTTGCCGGTGCCGGGGACGATGCGCACGCGGGCGATCGCCTCCTTGCGGCGGCCGGTGCCGTACGAGTTGCCCGTGGTGACGGGCTTGCGCACGGGAGCGTCAGCACTGGCGGTGGATTCGGTGGTGTACTCGGACGGGAACTCCTCGCCGGAGTAGTCCTCCAGCTCGGCCTCGACGGCCGTCTCGACACCGGTGGGCTCAGCCACGGTTCTCCTCTAACTCTTTCGAACTACTACTGGGCGATCTGGGTGATCTCGAACGGCACCGGCTGCTGGGCCTGGTGCGGGTGCTCGGAACCCGCGTAGACCTTCAGCTTCTTGGCCATCTTCCGGCCGAGGGAGTTCTTCGGCAGCATGCCCTTGACGGCCTTCTCGACGGCCTTGTCGGGCCGCTTCTCCATGAGCTCGCCGTAGCTGACGGAACGCAGACCGCCCGGGTAGCCCGAGTGGCGGTACGCCTTCTTCTGCTCAAGCTTGTTGCCGCTCAGCGCGATCTTGTCGGCGTTGATGACGATGACGAAGTCACCGGTGTCGACGTGGTTGGCGAAGATCGGCTTGTGCTTGCCGCGGAGCAGGGTCGCGACGTGGCTGGCCAGCCGGCCCAGCACGACATCGGTCGCGTCGATGACGTACCACTGACGCTGGACGTCGGCGGGCTTCGGTGAGAACGTGCGCACGGTCGTAGCCTTCTTTATGCTCGCGTCTTCGGCGCTGTCGGATGTGACAGCTACATTGGTCGGTCGGTGCGGGCACACGACGGCCCGGACCTTCCGTCTCCCCGCCCGAATGGGTCGCTGATGGGAGATGACGCCGGACGCGCCGCGCATCGGTCACGCGGGACCTATGCACACAACGAACGATTAGGCTACCTGCCCCAACGGGTGGTGGTCAAAGACCGGTAACCCGCGTCGAGTCTACCTGACACAGAACGGTTCGATTTCGGTTCCCTGGGACCCCTTCTTCACCAGGACCTGTCCTCTCTATCGTTGGCTCCGGCATGTGGCAGAGCTTTCTCAACCGGCACACCCAGCGGAGCGCAAGGCGGCGGAACCATCTGGGGGCGCTCGCCTGCCTCATGGCCGCCCTGTTCACGGGTGTGCTGCTCGGACGGCTGTCCGACACGGCCGAGCCGACCGGCCACGTCTACCTCAACGAGACCACCCCGCCCGCGGCCGCGCTGAAAGCCGTGCCGACGCCCAAGAAGTCGCAGCAACACGCCGGCCGGGTGGCCAGGGAGATCACCACGGCCGTCCCGCGCGGCAGGGTGACGTCCAAGCCGACCAGACGTCCGACGGGCGAGGTGCCCGGATTCACCGCCGAGGACCCCACCCAGGTGCTCGGCGGGCAGCCCGTCGAAGCGCTTCCGGCGATGGCGTCCCAGGTCGTCACGCTCACCAACGCCGCCAGGGTCGAGCACGGGTGCCGCGGGCTCAGGGTGGATTCCAGGCTCGCCGGCTCAGCCCGTACGCACTCGCTGGAGATGGCCCGTACCGGCCGGTTCTCGCACGACTCCCCCGACGGCTCCTCGCCGTGGGACCGGATGGAGCGCGCCGGGTACGGCCTGGGCGCCGCCGAGAACATCGGACGCGGCTACTCGTCCCCCCAAGAGGCGGTGGACGCCTGGCTCGCCAGCCCCGACCACCGGAAGAACATCCTCAACTGCCGGCTCGGCACCATCGGGGTGGGTGTCGTGGCCGGGCCCGGCGGGCCTTGGTGGACGCAGGACTTCGGTTACCCCTGAGCCGCCTCGCGATAGTGTCACCCGCATGGGTTTTCCCGAGGAAGGCGAGTCCAGCACGCAGAGCAGCGTCCCCCGCCGCTCACGTAAGGACCGCGACAAGACCAAGGAGCCTCGCGACAAGGCCAACGAGCCTGCCGCCCCCCGAGCCCAGACGTGGAGCCCCTACGCCGAGGGCAAGCGCTCCCGCGGCCCGCTCTGGTTCGCGATCGGCGGAGTGGCGGTGCTGGGCCTGCTCGGCGCCGGCCTGTGGGTGATGTGGAACGCCGATGGGCCGCAGTCGGCGGAGACCGAGGCGAGTCGGCCGTCGTCCGCGCCGCTCCCGACGACGCCTCCCGGCAAGTACGGCTACGCGGAGAACCGCTCGACCGACCCGGAGCCGCTCACGGTCAAGGAGCTGTTCCCGAGGAAGAAGCTCGCCTTCGAGGGCCGCTCGTACCAGATGACGGTCACCGGCAAGGCCAAGAAGTGCGCTGACGTGGTCATCGGCGACAAGCTCCAGAAGGCGCTCAAGAAGGCCAAGTGCACCCAGGTGGTACGCGCCAGCTTCCGCGACAAGGCCGGCAAGGTGATCGGCACCGTCGGCGTCGCCAACCTCAGCACCGCCACGAACGCGGGCAAGGTGGCGGCCATCGGCGACCAGAAGAACTACGTCAAGCCGCTGGCCGGCAAGGACTCCGTCACCAAGCTCGTCGGCACGGGCAGCGGCGGCACCAAGGTGTGGACTCACGGCCACTACGCCGTGATGGCCTGGGTGCAGACCAAGGACGGCACGAAGCCCGACAAGAAGGGCACCAAGCGGCTCTTCGAGGCGATCGACGACTTCACCAAGGCGAGCGTCTTCAAGGCCCTGGACTCCCGGACCCTGACCGGCTACCCGGCCTGAACTCGGTCTTTCGACGAGTTAGGAGGGCAAACAGGGCTGCCGATCCGGCCGGGAACGCCCATACCGGCATGACGATCTCGCGACTCTCGCTAGGCTCGCCCTATGCGGGGACCTGGGTCTGAGCACGAGCGTAGGGAATCCGACGGCTCGGCCACACCGGCGACGCCGCCGCCGAGCTTCGGCCAGCAGCCGCCGACCGATCAGAACGTTCCACAACCGGACGACACCTCACCGGGCAACGAGCCCTCCGGCCCGCCGCCGTTCGAGGCGTGGTCCCCCGACGCGTGGCGAGGCGTCCCCCAGACCAGCCCGCCCGAGCCTGTGGCCGGCGAGAGCGGCCTCCCCGCTTTCCCGGGCGCGCAGCCATGGGAAGTGTCCGAGGACGACGCCGCGCCGTACGACTGGTTCGCGGACTCCCCGGACGAGTCCGCCCTCCCGCCCACCAGCGGCCCGGTCGTCAACCACGACCACCCGCCGGTGACCGCCGGCCCGACGCCCGCCGACGCCTCCCCTTGGGCGCCCCCGGGCGCTCCCCCATGGGAGCCGCCCCCGGCCTTCACCGCGGCGGCAGCCGGCATGCAGGTGTGGCCCCCGGGCGGCCCGCCCGCCATGCCGCCGTGGCCGGCCGCCACCGGCGAACTCGACCCCGACACCGAGGACGAGCCCGCGTCCGGCGCCCCCGCCGGCGAAGCCACCCCTGCGACGCCGCAGCCGCTGGACCCGTACGCGACGGCACCACGACAGGCGCGCTGGAACGCCACCACGCCGGAAGACACCGACCCGAACCCGACCGCACCACGTCAGGCGGGCTGGAACGCCACCACGCCGGAAGACACCGACCCCAACGCGACCGCACCACGACAGACCGGCTGGAACACCCCCACACCGGAAGACACCGACCCGAACCCGACCGCACCACGTCAGGCGGGCTGGAACACCACAGCTCCGGAAGACACCGACCCCAACGCGACAGCGCCGCACCAACTCGTCCCGAACATCCCCCCGCCCCAGCGGCTCGACCCCAACGCCACCGCGCCGCATTCCCTCAACGCGGGCCCGTCGCCCTCCGACGACACGCCTCCGTCGCTGTTCGACCCCAACGTCCAGGCGCGTCCGGCCGAGCCCGGAGACGTGCCGGTGTGGCCACCGCTGCCCGCCCACGAGTCCCCTCAGGGCGACCAACTCCCAGAGCTCCCGTTCGGCGCGGACATCTGGAGCGGGAAGCCCACCCAACCGGCCACCCGCACGCCGCTGGCCCTCCCCCCGGCTCCCGGCGACCAGCCCACCCCGCCTCACGGCGCCCCCGCCTTCCCGCCGGGCGCGTTCAAGCAGCCGCAGTTCCAGCTCCCGCCTCCCGCCCCCCAGCGCGGCAGGAGCAGGAAGGCCCTGCTGGTCACGCTCGGCGTGCTCGCGATGGCCGGAGTCGCCACCGGAGGCTTCTTCGCCTACAAGGCGACGTCCAGCACCCCGAGCGCCTCACCCGCCAAGTCCCAGGCCGCCGCGCCCACCCCCACCGCCTCCCCTTCGACCAGCCCGCCCCCGGAGCAGCCGAGCGCGTCCATGCTCAACTCCGAGGAGACGGACCCCAAGAAGCTGTCACTCACGGAGGCGTTCCCGCAGAAGAAGATCCAAGCGGCGGGATCGGCGTTCGACAGGGTCAAGACGAACCTGGCGACCAACTGCGGCCAGGCGGCCGCGGGTCCGTTCGCCGACGCGCTGCGGGAGCAGAAGTGCAGCCGCGTGCTCAGGGCGACCTACGTCGACTCCAAGAAGCGGTACGCCGTGACGACCGGCATCGCCGTCCTGCCCACCAGGGACGCCGCCATCGAGGCTGACCAGGCGAAGAACCTCGGCCGCAATCTGTGGTTCCGCGCACTTCCGGCGGCGGCGGGGACGGGCGGCGACCGCGTCCACATCGCGGGCGGCTACGCGGCGGGGCTCGTCTGGGGGCGCTACATCGTGTTCAGCTACGCCACCTACGCCGACGGGCACACTCCCACGTCCAAGGAGAAGGCCCTCAGCAAGTTGAGCAGCGCCTTCCGCGACCAGATGTCCCTCGTCCTGGAACGCCGCCTCGCCAAGGGCTGACCCTCGTGCGGGAGCCCCGCCAGGCTCCCGTCAGAGCGTCCGGACCCGGCGGGTCAGGGCCGCCCGTGCCGCCAGTTCCTCGTCCGGCGGGTACGTGACCTCTTCCAGGCAGAGCCCGTGCGCGGGCGCCACGTGCACCCCCGAGTCCCGTACGGCGCGCGTCAGCACCTCGCCCGGCCACTCCACCGGCCTGCGCCCGTCACCGGCGGCCAGCAGCGACCCCACCAGGGCCCGCACCATCGAATGGCAGAACGCGTCTGCCACCACCGTGGCGACCAGGACTCCGTCGTCATCGCGTACCCACTCGAGCCGCTGGAGCTCCCTGATCGTGGTCGCTCCCTCGCGCTTCTTGCAGAACGCCGCGAAGTCGTGTTCACCCAGCAGCCGCGCGGCGGCCGCGTTCATCGCGTCGAGGTCGAGCGGCCGGTTGTGCCAGACCACCTCGTGGCGCCGCAACGGGTCCACACCTCCGGGCGCGTCGCTCACCCGATAGGCGTACCGGCGCGACATCGCGCCGAACCGAGCGTCAAAGCCCTCAGGAGCGACTGTGACGCGATGAACCCGCACATCCGGGTCAAGCACCCCGGCCAGGCGTCGCACCAGCGCAGCAAGCCGCTCACCCGCGTCCAGGGGCAACTCCTCGCCCGCGCCAGGCCCTTCACCCGCGGGGCCGTCCTCACCGGACACACCAACCGCGGGGTTGTCCCCTCCGGACACGCCCAGGGCCCCAGCACCCGCGACGAAGCCGTTCGCGGCGCCCCACGTCCCGGAAGCGCCCATCGCGAAGCCACCCGCATCCGACGGGCCACTCGCACCCGGGCCTCCCGCCGCAGCCACGCCCACGACGACGGCACCGCCTTCGACGGCTGCCCCCACCTCACGGGGACCACCGCCGGTACCGCTCACCTCACCAGCACCACCTACCTCACCGAGGACAGTGGCAACGGCAGCGCGGCGGTTGCGGTCCAGTTCGGCCAGGGCGGTCACAGGCAGGTCCACGTGCGCCACCTGCCCCCGGGCGTGGACGCCCGCGTCGGTGCGTCCCGCCACCGTCAGCATGGGCGGCTCGGGCAGACGCAGGATCTTGCCGAGGGCCTCCTCGATCTCCCCCTGGACGGTCCGCTTCCCAGGCTGGCGGGCCCACCCTCTGAAGCCCGTCCCGTCGTACGCGAGGTCGAGGCGGAGCCGTACCACGATCATCCTCCTGAAAACTCAACAACCCAGCACAAACGGGCCGGTGAAATGCGAAACGGGCCCGGAGCCCCCGCGAGGGGGCCGGACCCGTTCCTGGCGGCCTGACGGATCAGGCCTCGTCCTTCTTCGCCTCGCCACCCTCAGCGGCCGGGGCCTCGGCGGCCTCGGCCTCAGCAGCCGGAGCCTCAGCAGCCTCAGCGGCCGGAGCCTCGGGAGCCTCAGCAGCCGGGGCCTCCTCGGCGGCAGGCGCCGCAGCGGCGGCGGCCGGAGCCTCGGGGCGGGAGACGCGGACCGCGTTCAGCGGCTCGGTCACCAGCTCGATGACCGCCATCGGGGCGTTGTCGCCCTTGCGCGGCCCGACCTTGGTGATGCGGGTGTAGCCACCGGGACGCTCGGCGAACGTCGTCGCGATCTCGGTGAACAGCTGGTGGACGACGCCCTTGTCCTTGACGACGGTGAGCACCTGGCGACGGTTGTGGATGTCGCCCTTCTTCGCCTTGGTGATCAGACGCTCCGCCAGCGGGCGGAGACGCTTGGCCTTGGTGACCGTGGTGCGGATCTTGCCGTGGCGGAACAGGTCCGTGGCGAGGTTCGCCAGGATCAGCCGCTCGTGCGCCGGGCTGCCGCCAAGGCGTGCCCCCTTGGTGGGCTTGGGCATTGCGTTCTCCTTGTGAGTTAACCCGCCCCGGCCGTGCCAGGTACCGGAGTCGGGCCGGACGCACCCGTCAGGTGTGGTCCGTTCCTGTCACCCGCGCCGGGCGGCTGGGCCGCCTGGCGCGGGGGCTCGCGAGGGATCTCGCGGAAATCAGTACTGCTCGGTCTCGACGTACGCGCTGTCGTCGTCGTCGTAACCGGCGCCGGCCACCGCGCTCGGGTCGAACCCGGGCGGGGAGTCCTTGAGCGCCAGCGACATCTCGTGCAGCTTCTGCTTGACCTCTTCGATCGACTTGGCGCCGAAATTCCTTATGTCAAGCAGGTCCTGCTCGCTGCGGGCGACGAGCTCACCCACGGTGTGGATGCCCTCGCGCTTGAGGCAGTTGTAGGAGCGAACGGTCAGGTTCAGCTCCTCGATCGGCAGCGCCAGGTCGGCGGCCAGGGCGGCGTCGGTCGGCGACGGGCCGATGTCGATGCCCTCGGCCTCGACGTTGAGCTCACGGGCCAGGCCGAAGAGCTCGACGAGCGTCTTACCGGCGGACGCCACCGCGTCGCGCGGCTTCATGGCCGGCTTGGTCTCGACGTCGAGGATCAGGCGGTCGAAGTCGGTGCGCTGCTCGACTCGGGTCGCCTCGACCTTGTAGGTGACCTTGAGCACCGGCGAGTAGATCGAGTCGATCGGAATGCGGCCGATCTCCTGGCCGGGCTGCTTGTTCTGCGCGGCGGAGACGTAGCCGCGACCGCGCTCGACGGTCAGCTCCATCTCCAGCTTCGCCTTGCCGTTCAGCGTGGCGATGCGCAGTTCGGGGTTGTGCACCTCGACACCGGCCGGCGGCGCGATGTCGGCGGCGGTGACCTCACCCGGGCCCTGCTTGCGCAGGTACATCACGACCGGCTCGTCGTGCTCGGACGAGACGACCAGCTCCTTGAGGTTCAGGATGATGTCGGTGACGTCTTCCTTGACCCCGGGAACGGTCGAGAACTCGTGCAGCACACCCTCGATCCGGATGCTCGTCACGGCCGCGCCCGGAATGGACGACAGCAGCGTGCGGCGGAGCGAGTTGCCGATGGTGTAACCGAAGCCCGGCTCCAGCGGCTCGATGACGAACTTGGACCGGGTGTCGTCGATGGACTCTTCGAGAAGAGTCGGACGCTGAGCGATCAGCATGCGGGTTCTCCCCCTGTCGTGTGGCGACCGCTATATGACGCCACTCCGATAAACAGCTTAGTTCGGGTACAGCGCAATGCTGTACCCGAACTATGAGTGACTACTTGGAGTAGTACTCAACGATGAGCTGCTCCTGGACCTGGGTGTCGATCTGCTGCCGGACGGGCAGCTGGTGCACCAGGACGCGGAGCTTCTCCGGCACGACGCCCAGCCAGGCCGGAACCGTGCGCTCGCCGGCGGTGGCGCGGGCCACCTCGTACGGCAGCAGGTTCCGCTTGGACTCGCGGACCTCGATGATGTCGTGCTCGCGCACGCGGTACGACGGGATGTCGACCTTCTTGCCGTTCACCGTGATGTGGCCGTGACGGACCTGCTGGCGAGCGGCGTCGCGCGACTGGGCGAAACCAGCGCGGTAGACCACGTTGTCGAGGCGGCTCTCCAGGATCTGGAGCAGGACCTCACCCGACTTGCCGGTCTTGCGGCTGGCTTCCTCGTAGTAGTTGTGGAACTGCTTCTCGAGGACGCCGTAGATGCGGCGGGTCTTCTGCTTCTCGCGAAGCTGAAGCTGGTACTCGGACTCCTTGGGACGTCCGCGGCCGTGCTCACCCGGCGGGTAAGGACGGATCTCGATGGGGCACTTGGCGGACTCGCACTTGCTGCCCTTGAGGAAGAGCTTGGTCTTCTCGCGACGGCAGAGCTTGCAGTCCGCGCCCGTGTAACGAGCCATTTCTCAATATCTCCTGGGGATCAGACGCGGCGGCGCTTCGGCGGACGGCAGCCGTTGTGCGGAACCGGCGTGACGTCCTGGATCGAGCCGACCTCGAGGCCGGTGGCCTGGAGGGAGCGGATCGCGGTCTCGCGGCCGGAGCCGGGACCCTTGACGAAGACGTCGACCTTGCGCATGCCGTGCTCCATGGCCCGGCGGGCGGCGTTCTCAGCGGCCATCTGAGCGGCGAACGGGGTGGACTTACGGGAGCCCTTGAAACCCACGTGGCCGGCGCTGGCCCAGGAGATCACGTTCCCGTTCGGGTCGGTGATCGAGACGATCGTGTTGTTGAACGTGCTCTTGATGTGGGCGTGCCCGTGAGCGACGTTCTTCTTTTCCTTGCGGCGCACCTTCTTCGGCGCACCCTGGCGGCTCTTAGGAGGCATCCTTTGCCTTCACTCCTGAGGTGTTCGGTCCTGCGGCTGCGCGGACTACTTCTTACCGGGCTTCTTCTTGCCGGCCACGGTCTTCTTCTTGCCCTTGCGGGTGCGCGCGTTGGTCTGCGTGCGCTGACCGTGGACAGGCAGCCCCTTGCGGTGCCGGATGCCCTGGTAGCAACCGATTTCGATCTTGCGACGGATGTCGGCCTGGACCTCGCGGCGCAGGTCACCCTCGATCTTGAAGTTCGCCTCGATGTAGTCACGCATCGGGACGAGCTCGGTGTCGGTGAGCTGGTGCACGCGAATGTCGCCGCTGACACCGGTGGCCTGGAGGATCTCCTGGGCCCGGGTGCGGCCGATTCCGTAGATGTAGGTGAGAGCGATCTCCAGCCGCTTCTCGCGGGGGAGGTCGACGCCAACCAGGCGAGCCATGGTCGGGCATTCTCCTTCACTTTGGCGGAGGTCTTGCGCCTCACTACCCCTCCCCATGCCCGGGGTGAGGGCCCCGGCCTCCGACCGGGGGTCTCCTGAGTGGTACGGCCTGCGCCGCCTGCCCAGGTGTGACGCGCGATTACTGGCTCAGGCTTCTCATGCGTCGAGCCCGCACCCTGCTGGGGCGGACTCGGAGAAGCCTTGCGGCGACTAGCCCTGGCGCTGCTTGTGGCGCAGGTTGTCGCAGATCACCATGACGCGACCGTGCCGGCGGATCACCTTGCACTTGTCGCAGATCTTCTTGACGCTCGGCTTTACCTTCATAGTCCTTCGTGTTCCTCAGACGTCTTACTTGTATCGGTAGACGATCCGCCCACGACTGAGGTCGTAGGGGCTCAGTTCCACGACCACCCGGTCGTCAGGCAAGATTCGGATGTAGTGCATCCGCATCCGTCCGCTGATGTGGGCCAGGACCTTATGGCCGTTGTCGAGCTGCACCCGGAACATGGCGTTCGGGAGCGACTCAACCACAGTGCCCTCGATCTCGATGGCGCCGTCTTTCTTGGCCAAAATCCCTCGCGTTTCACTGATCGGTCGTCTGAGGCTCCGGTTCACTAAGCAGCCGCGACTTCACGCTTCGAAGAGAGCGGCGATCTGCAAGGACCGCCGACGCGTGATAGTCATAGTGAGCCGACTAAGGAGTGTACGACACCTGAGCCCAAAACGCGAAGCGCGTGCCAGGTGTCCTGACACAACCATGAGCCAGTTTACCCCAACCTGTCACCGCGCTCCGCCATTCCCGCAAGGACCGGCAAAGCAGCCCGCAGGGCCTCGCGGCCCAAGCCGCCGCTCCCTCCCGTCGACGCTCACCGCGGAACAAGGCCACACCAGCGGAATCGGCCGCCCCACCCGCAGGAGGCCCGCAGGAGGCCCGCAGGAACAACGTAAGGCCCACCGGAGCCAACCGGTGGGCCTTACGAGCGGAAGCAAGGAGTGGCCGCCAACTCGCTGAGAGGGACGTCATCCCAGCCACCCGACTGCCTGACGCCACTCACCTTCACCGTGCCGCGGACACTCGTTGAGGCGCCGCGCTGACTAGTAGATGCGGTACACCTTGCCGCAGAAGGTGCTGGCGCTGCCCCAGCAGGTGTAGGTGTAGACCTTGGTGATCCCCCGCCCCGACCAGCTCTCGCTGTGCGTCCCGTCCCACTTGCGGGAGAACGTGTGCCAGCCGCCGTTCGAGTAGTACTTGAACCACACGTACCCGAGCCTCGGGGTCGACTCCTTGCCGTGCCACTTCGTGTAGACCTTGCCGTGCGACGCGTACGTGGAGCCGAACGTGTAGGCCTTGTGGTTGCTGGAGTAGAACTTGCCCCAGTTGTGCACCGTGCTCGCCTGAGACGCGCTCGACGCGTTGGCGGGGGTGGGGGCGACGGCCAGGCCAGGCCAGTGGCGATGGCGCCGGTGAGGGCGGCGGCCGCAAGGAGCTTACGCATGTCGTTTCCTCCGGGAGAGTGGTGCTTTCGACACCACTCACGCTAGGAAGAATCGTTCATCCCTTCTGCGGAGAAATACACACAGTGCACTCCTCCACACAGCGGCAGTTCACCGCTGCTTGCCGGGCGCGTTCCCGAAGATCGTGCTCATCACCAGCACCACGCCCCACGGCCCCATCACCCAGAGCGGCCAGGGGTAGATCAGGTGACTGCTCGCGATACTGGTGATCAACCAGATCACCCAGTTGATGGAGCTCACCGCGGCCCAGGCTCCCCAGGCCGCGCGAATGCCGGGATGCATGCCGGCTCTCGGCGCGGGCGTGGGGGCGACCTTGGCGGGCCTGGCGCGCAGGTCCACGTCGGGCAGGTCGGCGGTGAGCTTGGCCAGTTCGCCGTAGGTCTTGCTCTTGTAGAGCTGCTCCAGCCGCTCGTTGAACTCGTCCATGGTGATGCGGCCGTCGGCGGTGTGCTCGCGGAGTATGGCGGCCACCCGGTCGCGGTCGACGTCGGAGGCACGCATCTCGGGGCTCTGCGCCATACCCACCACTCCCGGCTAGTTCTGCAGTTGGGCGAGGCGCTCTTTGCCCCCGTCGAGGGCGGTTAGCACCCAAGGACCATTATGTGTCACCGCGACGCTGTGCTCGAAGTGTGCGGACGGCTTGCCGTCGACGGTGACGACCGTCCAGTCGTCGGCCAGCACGCGGGTGCGCTCGGTGCCGAGGTTGACCATCGGCTCGATCGCCAGGCACATCCCGACCTCCAGCGCGGGCCCCCTCCCTGGCTTGCCCTGGTTGGCGATCCACGGGTCCATGTGCATCTCGGTGCCGATGCCGTGCCCGCCGTACTCAGGCGGGATGCCGAAGCGTCCCTGCGACTTGACGTACCGCTCCACCTCGTGGCCGATGTCGGACAGGTGGCGGCCGGCGCTGAGCGCGGCGATCCCGCGCCACATGGCCTCCTCGGTGATCCGCATCAGCTCGGTCAGCTTCGGATCCACCTCGCCGACGGGCACCGTGACGGCCGAGTCGCCGTGCCAGCCGTCGAGGATGGCGCCGCAGTCGATCGAGATGATGTCGCCCTCGCGGAGCTTGCGGGCGTTCGTCGGGATCCCGTGCACGACCTCGTGATTGACCGACGCGCAGATCGACGCGGGAAAGCCCTGGTATCCCTTGAAGGACGGGATCGCGCCCTCGTCCCTGATCGCCTTCTCGGCGATCACGTCGAGGTCGAGCGGCGTCATGCCGGGCTCCACTGAGCGCGCGAGCAGGTCGAGCGTACGCCCGACCACCAGACCCGCCGCGCGCATCTTCTCGAGCTGCTCCGGCGACTTGATCTGGATTCCGTGTCGGTTCTTCTTGAACATTCTTTCGGCACCCCCCGGGGTTTGAACGGGCCGACGTGGGAGCCCAATTCCCCCACAATAGCCGCGAGGTGGCACGGAATTCCGTGCCACCTCCGCAGTACGTCGGCAGAAACTATCCCATGTAGGGGCGAATCGCCTCCATGGCGCGCGCGGTGACCTCCTCGACCGGGCCGGTCGCGTCGACGCCCACCAGGATGCCCTCGTCGGCGTAGTACGAGACCAGCGGCGCGGTCTGCTCCTGGTAGACCTCCAGGCGGTGCCTGACGGTCTCCTCCTTGTCGTCGTCACGCTGGAACAGCGTGCCGCCGCAGGCGTCGCACCGGTCGTCCTGCTTGTCGTCGAACTCCACGTGCCAGATGCGCCCGCACTGGCTGCAGGTACGCCGCCCCGCGAGCCGCCTGACCACCTCGTCGTCGTCGACGACCAACTCGAGGACCAGGTCGAGAGACTGGCCCCACTCGTTGAGCATCTTCTTGAGAATCTCGGCCTGCGGCACGTTTCTCGGGAAGCCGTCGAGCAGGAAACCGTCCTGCGCGTCCTCCTCCGAGAGACGGTCACGAACCATCGCGATCGTGACCTCGTCAGGCACTAGGTCGCCGCGGTCCATGTAGGTCTTGGCGAGCTTGCCGAGTTCCGTGCCGCCAGAGACGTTGGCACGGAAGATGTCACCTGTCGAGATCTTCGGGATGGACAGGTTCGACGCGATGTACTGGGCTTGTGTCCCCTTACCCGCTCCGGGGGGCCCGACGAGAACGAGACGCACTACCGCAGGAAACCTTCGTAGTTGCGCTGCTGCAGCTGGCTCTCGATCTGCTTCACCGTATCAAGGCCGACGCCAACCATGATCAGAATGCTCGTCCCTCCGAACGGGAAGTTCTGGCTCGCACCGGACACCGCCAACGCGACGATCGGGATCATGGCGATCAGACCCAGATAGAGCGCGCCAGGCGCGGTCAGACGGGTGAGCACGAAGTTCAGGTATTCAGCCGTCGGCCGGCCCGGTCGGATGCCCGGAATGAACCCACCGTACTTCTTCATGTTGTCAGCGACTTCAGCGGGGTTGAACGTGATGGACACGTAGAAGTACGTGAAGAACACGATCAGGAGGAAGAACGTGCCCATGTAGATGGGCGTGTCACCCTTGACGAGGTGCTGCGAGATCCACTGCACGACCGCGTTCGGGTTCTCGGCGTTCGCGAACAGCGAGGTCAGCAGCTGCGGCAGGTAGAGCAACGAGGACGCGAAGATGACCGGGATGATGCCGGCCTGGTTGACCTTGAGCGGGATGTAGGTGGACGTGCCGCCGTACATCCGGCGCCCGACCATCCGCTTGGCGTACTGGACGGGAATGCGCCGCTGCGCCTGCTCGACGAAGACGACCGCGGCGATCATGAAGACGCCGACGACCATGACGACCGCGAAGGTGAACTTGTTCGCGGAGAAGATGTTGGCCAGCTCGGACGGGAAGACCGCGACGACCTGGGTGAAGATCAGGATGGACATACCGTTGCCGACACCACGGTCGGTGATCAGCTCGCCCAGCCACATGATCACGGACGTGCCGGCCGTCATGATGACGACCATCGTGATGATCATGAAGACGTTGTCGGGGTCGAGCAGAACGTCCCGGTCGCAGCCCTGGAAGAGCTGACCAGAGCGCGCGAGCGCGATGAACGCCGTCGACTGGAGGATGCCGAGACCGATCGTCAGATAACGCGTATACTGCGTGATCTTGGTCTGCCCGGCCTGGCCCTCCTTCTTGAGCGCCTCAAGCCTGGGAATGACCACGACGAGCAGCTGCAAAATGATGCTCGCGGTGATGTACGGCATAATGCCCAGCGCGAATACCGACAGCTTCAGGAGCGCGCCGCCGCTGAACAGCTGCACCATCCCGTAGATGTTGCCGTTTTGGCCGTTGCGGACCTGATCGAAACAGGCCGCGATGTTCTGGACGTGGACGCCCGGGGTCGGAAGTACCGAACCCAGCCGGAACAGCGCGATGATGCCCAGCGTGAAGAGCAACTTCTTGCGCAGGTCCGGTGTCCGGAACGCCCGGGTAAACGCGGTCAGCACGGTCCCTCCTGCGCGCCTATGAGGCGATGTGAGTATGCGATGGTGCGGGGATCTGCCATCTGAAGTATCAGGTCATACGAGCCGGACAGATGCCTGCCGTCTCGCGAACTCTAACGCACTACGGGCGTGGGGGCCCATTGTCGGAGCCCCCACGCCTCGTAATACCTCTTACAGCTCGGTAACGGAGCCACCGGCCGCGGCGATCTTCTCCTTCGCGGCGGACGAGAAGGCGTGCACCTTCACGTCGACCGCGACGGAGATCTCACCGGTGCCCAGCACCTTGACGAGCTGGTTCTTGCGAACAGCACCCTTGGCAACCAGCGCCTCGACGGTGACCTCGCCACCCTCGGGGAACAGCTCGCTGATCCGGTCGAGGTTGACGACCTGGTAGGTCGTCTTGAACAGCGCGTTGGAGAAGCCCTTGAGCTTCGGCAGACGCCTCTGCAGCGGCACCTGGCCACCCTCGAAGCCGAGGGGAACCGTGGTACGGGCGCGGCTGCCCTTGGTGCCGCGACCGGCCGTCTTGCCCTTGGACGCCTCGCCGCGACCCTTGCGGATCTTGGCCTTGTTGGCGCCGGGGGCCGGACGCAGGTCGTGAATCTTGAGCGGAGCCTTGTCAGTCATGACTAGTCGACCTCTTCCACCTCGACGAGGTGCGTCACCACGGAGACCATCCCGCGAATCTCGGGCCGGTCCTCCTTGACGACGACGTCGCCGATTCGCTTCAGGCCAAGCGAACGCAGCGAGTCACGCTGGTTCTGCTTGCCACCGATCTTCGAGCGAACCTGAGTGATCTTCAGGCGTGCCATGACTAGCTCACCGCCTTGGCGGCCGCCGCTTCGGCGATGCCTTCGCGCTGAGCCTTCAGCATCCGGGCCGGAGCGACGTCCTCGATCGGCAGGCCACGGCGGGCGGCGATCTCCTCGGGCCGGGACAGGCCCTTCAGAGCGGCCACCGTGGCGTGCACGATGTTGATCGGGTTGTCGGAGCCGAGCGACTTCGACAGCACGTCGTGGATGCCGGCGCACTCCAGGACCGCGCGCACCGGGCCGCCGGCGATGACGCCGGTACCGGCCGAGGCCGGACGCAGGAAGACGACACCGGCCGCCTCCTCGCCCTGCACCGTGTGCGGGATGGTGCCCTGGATGCGAGGCACCTTGAAGAAGTGCTTCTTCGCCTCTTCGACACCCTTGGCGATGGCCGCGGGGACTTCCTTGGCCTTGCCATAGCCGACGCCGACCAGGCCGTTGCCGTCACCGACGACAACCAGGGCGGTGAAGCTGAAGCGACGACCACCCTTCACGACCTTGGCCACTCGGTTGATCTTCACTACGCGCTCGATGTACGAGACGCCCTTGTCGGCGGCGCCACCGCGGCGATCGTCACGACGGTCCCGCCGCTCGCCACCGGTGCCGCCACCGCGACGCGGAGCTGCAGCCATCAGTGGTTCCTCATCTCAGTAGCCATTAGAACTCGAGCCCGCCTTCGCGGGCGCTGTCCGCCAGGGCGGCGATGCGCCCGGCGTAGCGGTTGCCACCACGGTCGAAGACGACAGCGGTGATCCCGGCATCCTTGGCCCGCTGAGCGAGGAGCTCGCCGACCTTCTTGGCCTTCTCGGTCTTGTCCGCCTCCAGCGTGCGCAGCGAGGCGTCCATGGTGGACGCGCTCACCAGCGTGTGGCCGACCGTGTCGTCCACGATCTGCACGAACAGGTGACGGGTCGAACGGTTGACGACCAGGCGCGGACGCGCGGCCGTGCCGACGACGTTCTTGCGGACGCGGCGGTGACGGCGGGCCCGCGAGAGCGTGCGGGCAGCCGTGTGCTTGCTGAACGCAGTCTTCGGAGCCATGCCTACTTACCAGCCTTTCCGACCTTGCGGCGGATCTGTTCGCCCTGGTAGCGAACGCCCTTGCCCTTGTACGGGTCGGGCTTGCGCAACTTGCGGATGTTGGCCGCGACCTCGCCGACCTTCTGCTTGTCGATGCCGTCGACGTGGAACAGGGTCGGCTTCTCGACGCGGAAGGAGACGCCCTCAGGAGCGTCGACGATGACCGGGTGGCTGAAGCCCAGCGAGAACTCCAGCTGCGTCGGCCCCTTGGCCTGGACGCGGTAACCGACGCCGACGATCTCCAGGGTCTTGGAGTACCCCTGAGTGACGCCCTGCACCATGTTGGCGATCAGCGTCCGGGACAGGCCGTGCAGCGCACGGACCTTGTTCTCGTCGTTGGGCCGGGTGACGGCGATGGCGCCGTCGTCGTCACGAGCCACGGCGATGGGCTCGGCGACCTTGTGAGAAAGCGTGCCCTTCGGGCCCTTGACCTGGACATCCCGGCCGGTGATCGTGATGTCTACGCCACTGGGCACAGGGATGGGCAGCCGTCCGATTCTCGACATGCTGTGTTCCTCCCCTCTACCAGACGTAGGCGAGGACTTCCCCGCCCACACCACGCTTGCCGGCCTGCTTGTCGGTCATGAGACCGGCGGACGTCGAGATGATCGCGACGCCCAGCCCGCCCAGGACTCGAGGCAGGTTGTCCTTCTTCGCATAAACCCGCAGACCGGGCTTGGAAACCCGGCGCAGGCCCGCGAGCGAACGCTCACGGGTTGGCCCGAACTTGAGCTCCACCACGAGGTTCTTTCCAACCTTGGCGTCCTCGACGGTCCAAGCCTGGATGTAACCCTCCTGCTGGAGGATCTCGGCGATGTGCGCCTTGATCTTCGAGTACGGCATCGACACGCTGTCGTGGTACGCCGAGTTCGCATTACGCAGACGCGTGAGCATGTCTGCGATCGGGTCGGTCATCGTCATGGCCAGTGGCCTTCCTCGCCGCGGTTTCACATCCAGCGAAGCCCAGTGCCTCAGCACTGCTCTGCCGGTGGACCTTCGGCGCGGTCATCGGGACTCTCGTCGAGAGCCCCTGGGTTTGACATTTCTATCGATATGTACGGCTCGCAGCCACCTAGGGGGCGACAAGTGGCCGCCCCCTAGGGTAACTACCAGCTGGACTTGGTGATGCCAGGCAGCTCGCCCCGGTGCGCCATCTCGCGGAAGCACACGCGGCACAGGCCGAACTTCCTGTAGACGGCGCGCGGGCGCCCGCAGCGCGAGCAGCGGGTGTACGCGCGAACCTCGAACTTGGGCTTGCGCGCTGCCTTGGCGATCAGCGACTTCTTCGCCATGTCAGGCCTCCTTGAACGGGAAGCCGAGGAGCTTCAGCAGCGCCCGGCCCTGGTCGTCGTTCTTCGCGGTGGTCACGAGAGTGATGTCCATGCCCCGCGGCCGGTCGACCTTGTCCTGGTCGACCTCGTGGAACATGACCTGCTCGGTCAGACCGAACGTGTAGTTGCCGTTGCCGTCGAACTGCTTCGGCGACAGACCGCGGAAGTCGCGGATACGGGGCAGCGCCAGCGACAGCAGCCTGTCGAGGAACTCCCACATCCGGTCGCCGCGAAGCGTGACGTGCGCGCCGATCGGCATGCCCTCACGCAGCTTGAACTGCGCGATGGACTTGCGGGCCCGGACGACGGCCGGCTTCTGACCGGTGATCACGGTGAGGTCGCGGACGGCACCCTCGATGAGCTTGGAGTCGCGGGCCGCCTCGCCGACACCCATGTTGACCTTGATCTTCACCAGGCCAGGGGTCTGCATGACGTTCTCGATGCCGAAGTCCTCGCGAAGCTTGGCCGCGATCTCCTCGCGGTACTTCGTCTTGAGGCGCGGCGTCGGGCGCTCGGTCTCGGTGGTCGTGGCAGTCATCAGCTGTCCTCACCCGTCTCGTCGGCCTTGTCGGCCTTCTTGTCGGCGGGCTTGTCGTCCTTGAGCTTCTTCACGTTGCTCACGTGGATGGGGGCCTCCATGGTCTGCACGCCGCCCGTCTTGGCGCCACGCGGACCCTGGTTGGTCTCCTTGGAGTGCTTCTTGATCATGTTGACGCCCTCGACCACCACGCGGTCCTCCCGCGGGTAGGCAGCGATCACATGACCCTTGGCACCCTTGTCCTTGCCGGCGATGACCTGGACGAGGTCACCCTTCTTCACATGCAGCTTCGGCATTACAACACCTCCGGGGCGAGCGAGATGATGCGCATGAACTTCTTGTCGCGCAGCTCGCGGCCCACCGGGCCGAAGATACGAGTGCCGCGAGGGTCGCCGCTGTCCTTGATGATGACGGCGGCGTTCTCGTCAAAGCGGATGTAGGAGCCGTCAGGCCGGCGGCGCTCCTTGACCGTGCGGACGATGACGGCCTTGACCACGTCGCCCTTCTTGACGCCCGTGCTGCCGGGCAGGGCGTCCTTGACAGTGGCGACGATGACGTCGCCGATACCGGCGTAGCGTCGGCCCGAGCCACCGAGAACGCGGATGCAGAGAATCTCCTTGGCACCCGTGTTGTCGGCGACCTTGAGCCGCGACTCCTGCTGGATCACGTTAGCTCCTGTTAGTCGCGCCGGTTCTCATCGCTGAGCCTGGCGGAACCCGTCGTTGTCTTGTTCCTCCGGCCACAGCTCCGCGTGGAGCCGCACCGCAGGCGACGGGCGAGCGGAGGCTCGCCCGTCCTTGGACGCCGTCGTGGGGGTGTCTCCACCCCCACGAGGCGCGGTATATCCGAGAGAGCCTTACTTGGCCTTCTCGAGGATCTCCACGACCCTCCACCGCTTGGTGGCGGAGAGGGGGCGGGTCTCCATCAGCAGCACGCGGTCGCCGACGCCGCAGGCGTTGCCCTCGTCGTGCGCCTTGTACTTGGTCGTACGGCGGATGACCTTGCCGTACAGACGGTGCTTGACGCGGTCCTCGACGGCGACGACGACGGTCTTGTCCATCTTGTCGCTGACGACCAGGCCCTCGCGGACCTTGCGGAAGTTCCGCGCGTCGGTGGTCTCAGTGGTCTCGGTCTCAGCCATCGCTCGTCTCCTTCTCGACCGTGACGATGCCGAGCTCCCGCTCGCGCATCACGGTGTAGATACGGGCGATCTCGCGGCGGACGGCGCGCAGCCGCCCGTGGCTCTCCAACTGACCGGTCGCTGACTGGAAGCGGAGGTTGAACAGCTCCTCCTTGGCTTCCTTGAGCTTCTGGACCAGGGTGTCCTGGTCCTCCACCCGCAGCTCGCCGGCGGTCAGGCCCTTAGCCATCACGCCTCACCAACTTCACGCTTAACGATCTTGCACTTCATGGGGAGCTTGTGGATCGCGCGAGTGAGTGCCTCACGGGCAATCGGCTCGGCGACGCCGGAAAGCTCGAACATGACGCGCCCCGGCTTGACGTTCGCGATCCACCACTCGGGCGAACCCTTACCGGAGCCCATGCGGGTCTCGGCCGGCTTCTTGGTCAGCGGGCGGTCAGGGTAGATGTTGATCCACACCTTTCCACCACGCTTGATGTGACGGGTCATCGCAATACGAGCCGACTCGATCTGGCGGTTGGTCACGTAGGAGTGCTCAATCGCCTGGATGCCGAACTCGCCGAACACGACCCTGGTGCCGCCCTTGGCGGCACCACTGCGGTCGGGCCGGTGCTGCTTGCGGTGCTTGACCCTGCGCGGGATCAGCATGGTCAGCTCCCTTCAGCACCCGGCTGCGCAGCCGGGCCGGTCTCGGGGGCGGCCTGTGCGGCTGCCTCAGTGCGGGGGGCGCGGTCCGAGCGGCCGCCACCGCGACGGGCGCCACCGGCGCCACCGCGACGGGGACGGTCGCCGCCACCGCGACGGTCGTCGCGCTCGCGACGCTGGCCGGCGCGAGCACCGGCGGCGGCCGCCTCGCGCTCGGCGCGGCTGGTCGGAGCCTCGCCCTTGTAGATCCAGACCTTCACGCCGATGCGGCCGAAGGTGGTGCGGGCCTCGTAGAAGCCGTAGTCGATGTCAGCGCGGAGCGTGTGCAGCGGCACGCGACCCTCGCGGTAGAACTCCGACCTCGACATCTCGGCGCCGCCAAGACGACCCGAGCACTGAACCCGGATGCCCTTGGCGCCGCTCTTCATGGCCGACTGCATCGCCTTGCGCATGGCGCGACGGAACGAGACACGGCTGGAGAGCTGCTCGGCGACGCCCTGCGCGACGAGCTGGGCGTCGATCTCGGGGTTCTTCACCTCGAGGATGTTGAGCTGGACCTGCTTCTTGGTCAGCTTCTCCAGGTCACCGCGGATGCGGTCGGCCTCCGCCCCGCGACGGCCGATGACGATGCCCGGACGCGCGGTGTGGATGTCGACCTGGACGCGGTCGGTCGTGCGCTCGATCTCGACCTTGGAGATGCCGGCCCGCTCCATGCCCTTCTGCAGCATGCGGCGGATCGACACGTCCTCGGCGACGTACGACTTGTACAGCTTGTCGGCGTACCACCGGCTCTTGAAGTCGGTCGTGATGCCGAGGCGGAACCCGTGCGGGTTAACCTTCTGGCCCACTATCGGGTCCTTCCCTTCGGCTCGCGGGACTCCACGATCACAGTGATGTGGCTCGTCCGCTTGTTGATCCGATAGGCACGACCCTGGGCACGCGGACGGAACCGCTTCAGCGTCGGGCCCTCATCGACCCACGCGCGGCTCACGACGAGCGACTGAGGGTCGAGATCGAAATTGTGCTCTGCGTTCGCCATGGCGCTGGAGAGCACCTTGTAGATCGGCTCGCTCGCCGACTGGGGAGCGAACTGCAGCACGGCCTGCGCCTCCGAAGCGGGCAGCCCGCGAATAAGGTCCACCACGCGGCGGGCCTTCTGGGGCGTGACGCGGACGAACCGCGCCTGAGCCCTGGCTTCCATCGCTTACTCCTCTTACTTCTGAAGGCCGTTATCGCCGGCTGCGGCGGTCTTCCTTGACGTGGCTGCGGAACGTCCGCGTCGGGGCGAACTCTCCGAGCTTGTGACCGATCATCGACTCGGTGACGAACACCGGGACGTGCTTGCGGCCGTCGTGAACGGCGATCGTGTGCCCCAGCATGTCGGGAACGATCATGGAGCGCCGCGACCACGTCTTGATGACGTTTTTGGTGCCCTTCTCGTTCTGGACGTCGACCTTCTTCTGAAGGTGCTCGTCCACGAAGGGACCCTTCTTAAGGCTACGTGGCATTTCGGCTGCTCCTACCGCTTCTTCCTCTTGCTGCGACGACGGATGATCAACCGGTCGCTGGCCTTGTTGGCCTGGCGGGTACGGCCCTCGGGCTTGCCCTTCGGGTTCACCGGGTGGCGACCACCGGAGGTCTTGCCCTCACCACCACCGTGCGGGTGGTCGACCGGGTTCATCGCGACACCGCGGACGGTCGGGCGCTTGCCCTTCCACCTCATACGGCCGGCCTTGCCCCAGTTGATGTTGGCCTGCTCGGCGTTGCCGACCTGGCCCACCGTCGCCCGGCAGCGCACGTCGACCATGCGCATCTCACCGGACGGCATACGCAGCGTGGCGTACTGGCCTTCCTTCGCGAGCAGCTGGATCTGAGCGCCCGCGGAACGGCCGAGCTTGGCGCCGCCGCCCGGACGGAGCTCCACCGCGTGGATGAAGGTACCGGTCGGGATGTTGCGCAGCGGCAGGCAGTTGCCCGGCTTGATGTCGGCCGCAGGGCCGTTCTCGATACGGTCGCCCTGCTTGAGGCCCGTCGGCGCGATGATGTAGCGCTTCTCGCCGTCGGCGTAGTGCAGCAGAGCGATGTTGGCAGTGCGGTTCGGGTCGTACTCGATGTGAGCGACCTTCGCCGGGATGCCGTCCTTGTCATGCCTACGGAAGTCGATGATCCGGTAGGCGCGCTTGTGACCGCCGCCCTGGTGGCGAGCGGTGACCCGGCCGTGTACGTTGCGGCCGCCCTTGCTGTGAAGGGGCGCAAGCAGCGACTTCTCGGGCGTGCTGCGGGTGATCTCGGAGAAGTCCGAGACACTCGAACCGCGGCGACCCGGCGTCGTCGGCTTGTACTTACGGATGCCCATCTTTTTCGTTCATCCTTCGTCGGTTACATGGGTGAGCCCGCCGCACAGGAGTGCGGCGGTCTCGGCCCCGCGCAGGCCCTTGCGGGCCCGCTTACTTCTATGGCTGTTAGCCGATCTGACCGAAGATGTCGATCCGATCGCCCTCGACCAGGCTCACGATCGCGCGCTTGGTGTCGGGACGCTTGCCGAAACCGGTACGGGTGCGCTTGCGCTTGCCCTGCCGGTTGATCGTGTTCACGCTGGTGACCTTGACCCCGAAGATCTGCTCAACCGCGATCTTGACCTGGGTCTTGTTCGCGGTCTTCTTCACCAGGAACGTGTACTTGTTGTTCTCATCGATCAGGCCGTAGCTCTTCTCGGAGACGACCGGCTTGATGATGATGTCGCGCGGGTCGGCGATCTTCTCCATCAGGCGTCTTCCTTCTCACTCTGAGCTGCCGCCTGAGCCGACAGCCTCGCCACGACCTGGTCGTACGCCTCCTGGGTGAAGACCACGTCGTCGTAGCAGAGAACGTCGTAGGTGTTGAGCTGCCCGGCGTCCAGCAGGTGGACCTCGGGAGCGTTACGCAGGCTCAGCCAGGTCATCTCGTCGGTCTCGCCGACGACGACGAGCACCGACTTGGCCTGGGTGATCTTGCGCAGGGCGGTGAGCGCCGCCTTGGTCTTCGGCGTCTCGCCGGCGACCAGGCTGCTCACCACGTGCACGCGACCGCCGGACGCCCTGTCGGACAGGGCGCCGCGCAGCGCGGCGGCCTTCATCTTCTTGGGAGTCCGCTGCGAGTAGTCGCGCGGCACCGGGCCGTGGACGACGCCACCGCCGGTGAACTGCGGCGCACGGGTCGAGCCCTGACGGGCGCGGCCGGTGCCCTTCTGGCGGTACGGCTTCTTGCCACCGCCGCTGACCTCACCACGGGTCTTGGCCTTGTGGGTGCCCTGCCGGCGAGCGGCGAGCTGAGCCACGACCACCTGGTGGATCAGAGGAATGTTGACCTTGGCGCCGAAGATGTCTTCGGGCAGGTCGACGGAGCCGGTCTTGGCGCCGCTGGCGTCGAGGACGTCAATGCTGGTCACTTGGCAGCCCCCTTCTTGGCAGCGGTGCGGACGAGGACCAGGCTGCCGTTGGCGCCGGGGATCGCACCCTTGATCAGGATGAGGCCCTTCTCGACGTCGACGGCGTGAACCTTGAGGCTCTGCACCGTGGTGCGGACGTTGCCCATCCGACCAGCCATGCGCAGACCCTTGAAAACGCGGCCCGGGGTGGCGCAGCCACCGATGGAACCCGGCGAGCGGTGCTTGCGCTGCGTACCGTGCGACGCGCCCAGACCACCGAAGCCGTGCCGCTTCATGACACCGGCGAAGCCCTTGCCCTTGCTCTTGCCCGTCACATCGACGAACTGGCCGGCCTCGAAGGTGTCGGCCAGCAGCTCCTGGCCGAGGGTGTAGTCGCTCGCGTCGTTGGTGCGGATCTCCGCAAAGTAACGGCGCGGGGTGATGTCGTGCTTACGCAGGTAGTCGCCGAGCGGCTTGTTGACCTTCCGGGGGTCGACCTGCCCGAAGCCGAGCTGGATGGCGGAGTAGCCGTCCTTGTCGGCGGTGCGGACGCGGGTCACCACACACGGACCGGCCTCGACCACGGTCACCGGAACCATCCGGTTGTCCGCGTCGAAGACCTGGGTCATGCCGAGCTTCTTGCCCAGGACGCCCTTGATCGTCTTAGCCATGTCAGTGCGTTCCCTCAGAGCTTGATCGAAATGTCGACGCCCGCGGGGAGGTCGAGCCGCATGAGCGAGTCGACGGTCTTGGGCGTCGGGTCGATGATGTCAATCAGCCGCTTGTGCGTGCGCATCTCGAAGTGCTCGCGGCTGTCCTTGTACTTGTGCGGCGAGCGGATGACGCAGTACACGTTCTTCTCGGTCGGCAGCGGCACCGGGCCCGCGACCTTCGCGCCAGTCCGCGTCACCGTCTCGACGATCTTCTTGGCCGAGCTATCGATGACCTCGTGGTCATAGGCCTTAAGCCGGATGCGGATCTTCTGTCCCGCCATAGTGGCCTCGGTGTCCTTCGCTGTCGTCTGAAAAAGTATCGTGCGGCCTGTTGCCGCTGTTCATGCAGGTCGAGCCCGCATGACCCCACGTGGCAGACGTATGGCGTCTGCCGTTTCTTCCGTGATCCGGCAGTTACTTCGGTCACGCCGAAGTGACTGCGAGATCACGGCTTTTTCGTGGAGCCCTGTGGGGCCGGAACCGTGCCGGTTCCCGCCCCTCGTGGTTCGGCGGTCGGCCCCCGGTGTGGGGGCCGACCGCCGCCCCGCGGTCGTGCTACTTGATGATCTTCGTGACCCGACCGGCGCCGACGGTGCGGCCACCCTCACGGATCGCGAACTTGAGGCCTTCCTCCATGGCGATGGGCTGGATCAGCTCAACGCGCATTTCGGTGTTGTCGCCCGGCATGACCATCTCGGTGCCCTCAGGGAGGTTCACCACACCGGTCACGTCAGTCGTACGGAAGTAGAACTGCGGACGGTAGTTGTTGAAGAACGGCGTGTGGCGGCCGCCCTCGTCCTTGGACAGGATGTAGACCTGGCCGTTGAACTCGGTGTGCGGGGTGGTCGTGCCCGGCTTGATGATGCACTGGCCGCGCTCGACGTCGTCGCGCTTGATGCCGCGGAGCAGCAGGGCGGCGTTGTCACCCGCGTGACCCTCGTCGAGCATCTTGTTGAACATCTCGATGCTGGTGACGGTGGTGGTGGTCTTCTCCGGCTTGATGCCGATGATGTCGACCTGCTCGTTGATCTTGACGACACCGCGCTCGATACGGCCGGTGACGACCGTACCGCGACCGGTGATCGAGAAGACGTCCTCGACCGGCATGAGGAACGGCTTGTCCGTCTCACGCGGCGGCTCGGGCACGTTCTCGTCGACGGCGTTCATCAGCTCGATGATGCTGTCGGCCCACTTCTCGTCGCCCTCAAGAGCCTTGAGCGCGGAGACGCGGACGACCGGCAGGTCGTCGCCGGGGAACTCCTGAGCGGACAGGAGCTCGCGGACCTCGAGCTCGACGAGCTCCAGGATCTCCTCGTCGTCGACCATGTCGGCCTTGTTCAGGGCCACGACGATGTAGGGAACGCCGACCTGGCGGGCCAGGAGGACGTGCTCCTTCGTCTGCGGCATCGGGCCGTCGGTGGCGGCGACCACGAGGATCGCGCCGTCCATCTGAGCGGCACCGGTGATCATGTTCTTCACGTAGTCGGCGTGACCGGGGCAGTCCACGTGGGCGTAGTGGCGCTTCTCGGTCTGGTACTCGACGTGCGCGATGGAGATCGTAATACCGCGGGCCTTCTCCTCGGGCGCCTTGTCGATCTTGTCGAACGGCGTAGCCTGGTTCAGCTCGGGGAAACGGTCGTGAAGCACCTTGGTGATCGCCGCGGTCAGAGTGGTCTTACCGTGGTCGATATGCCCAATGGTGCCGATGTTCATGTGCGGCTTGTTCCGCTCGAACTTGGCCTTGCCCACTGGTTCTCTCCTTGAGAATCTGACTGACTTTCGTCTGCACACTCGGGCCCGGGTGTTCCCGAACCCCTAAGCGGTGAGGCGGCTCGCACCGCCTCACCAGGGGCCGAGGCCCCTATGGCGGCTGGGCGCCGATCACTCGGCACCCGCCATTGGGGTCCCGGGACTATTCGCCCCGGGCCTTCGCGACGATCTCCTTGGCGATGCCCGGAGGCACCTCCGAGTAGGAGTCGAACTGCATGCTGTAGCTCGCGCGCCCCTGCGTCTTGCTACGCAGGTCGCCCACGTAGCCGAACATCTCAGACAGCGGCACGAGCGCCTGGACGACTCGGGCGCCTGCCCGCTCGTCCATCGCCTGGATCTGTCCGCGACGACCGTTAAGGTCGCCGATGACGTCACCCATGTAGTCCTCGGGCGTGGTGACCTCGACGGCCATCATCGGCTCAAGGAGCACAGCGTCGGCCTTGCGCGCGGCCTCCTTGAAGGCCATCGAGCCGGCAATCTTGAAGGCCATTTCCGAGGAGTCGACGTCGTGCGCGGCACCGTCGGTCAGCGTCACCTTCACGCCCACCATCGGGTAGCCGGCCAGCACGCCGAACTCGGCGGCCTCCTGAGCGCCCGCGTCGACCGACGGGATGTACTCCCTCGGGACACGACCACCCGTGACCTTGTTCTCGAACTCGTAGCCGTCGTTGCCCTCACCGAGCGGCTCGAGGTTGATGATGACCCGCGCGAACTGACCGGAACCACCGGTCTGCTTCTTGTGGGTGTAGTCGATCTTCTCCACCTTGCGGCGGATGGTCTCGCGGTAGGCGACCTGCGGACGGCCGACGTTGGCCTCGACCTTGAACTCGCGCCGCATGCGGTCGACGAGGATCTCCAGGTGAAGCTCGCCCATGCCCCAGATGACGGTCTGGCCGGTCTCCTCGTCGCGACGGACCTGGAAGGACGGGTCCTCCTCGGCCAGGCGCTGGATCGCGGTGGACAGCTTCTCCTGGTCGCCCTTGGTCTTGGGCTCGATGGCGACGTTGATGACCGGAGCCGGGAACGTCATCGACTCGAGCACGACCTGGTTCGACGGGTCGGACAGCGTGTCACCGGTCGTGGTGTCCTTCAGACCCATGACGGCGACGATCTGACCAGCGGTGGCCGTGGGCCGCTCTTCACGCTTGTTGGCGTGCATCTGGTAGATCTTGCCGATCCGCTCCTTCTTGCCCTTCACAGAGTTGATGACCTGTGAACCGGCCTCGAGCGTGCCCGAGTAGATGCGGATATAGGTGATCTTGCCCAGGTGCGGGTCGCTGGCGATCTTGAAGGCCAGCGCGGAGAACGGCTCGCTCGGGTCCGCGTGACGCTCGATCACCTGGTCCTCCTTGCCGACCGCGTGGCCCTTGAAGGCCGGGATGTCGGTCGGGGCGGGGAGGTAGGCGACGATCGCGTCGAGCAGGGGCTGCACGCCCTTGTTCTTGAACGCGGTGCCGCACAGCACGGGGTTGATGGCGCTGCTCACCGTGGCGCGGCGGATGGCCGCGACCAGCTGGTCCTCGGTGGGCTCGACGCCCTCGAGGAAGAGCTCCATCAGCTCGTCGTCGTTCTCGGCGACGGTCTCGATCAGCCGGTCGCGCCACTCGCGCGCCGCCTCGGCGTGGTCGGCCGGGATGTCGACGGTGTCGTACATCTCGCCCTTGGCCGCCTCGGCGCTCCAGATGAGACCCTTCATCCTGATGAGGTCGATGACGCCCTTGAAGTCGGCCTCAACGCCCCACGGAAGCTGGATGACCGCCGGGGTCGCGCCCAGACGGTTGATCATCATGTCGACGCAGCGGTGGAACTCCGCGCCGACGCGGTCCATCTTGTTCACGAAGCAGATGCGGGGTACGTCATAGCGGTCAGCCTGGCGCCACACCGTCTCCGACTGCGGCTCGACACCAGCGACACCGTCGAACACGGCGACCGCGCCGTCGAGGACGCGGAGCGAACGCTCCACCTCGATGGTGAAGTCGACGTGGCCCGGGGTGTCGATGATGTTGATGGTGTGACCGAGCCACTCACAGGTCGTCGCGGCAGACGTGATCGTGATGCCGCGCTCCTGCTCCTGCTCCATCCAGTCCATGGTGGCAGCGCCCTCGTGGACTTCACCGATCTTGTAGTTGATGCCGGTGTAGAACAGGATGCGCTCGGTCGTGGTGGTCTTGCCCGCGTCGATATGGGCCATGATCCCGATGTTTCGGACCTTGGCCAGGTCAAGAGCGGTCGTGGTGGCCACTTCTCTCGCGTCCTCGTCGTCTCGTCGAACCCGCCGGGGTTACCAGCGGTAGTGGGCGAAGGCCTTGTTGGACTCGGCCATCTTGTGGGTGTCCTCGCGCTTCTTCACGCTCGCCCCGAGGCCGTTGCTGGCGTCGAGGAGCTCGTTCATGAGGCGCTCGGTCATGGTCTTCTCGCGGCGGGCGCGGGAGTACTGCACCAGCCAGCGCAGGGCCAGGGTGGTGCTGCGCGCGGCGCGCACCTCAACCGGGACCTGGTAGGTCGCGCCACCGACTCGACGGCTGCGGACCTCGAGGGTCGGCTTGACGTTGTCGAGCGCGCGCTTCAGGGTGACGACCGGGTCGTTGCCCGTCTTCTCCCTGCAGCCCTCGAGGGCGCCGTAGACGATCGACTGCGCGATGGAGCGCTTGCCGTCCAGGAGCACCTTGTTGATCAGAGCGGTGACCAGCGGCGAACTGTAAACCGGGTCAGCCATCAGCTGACGACGGCCAGGAGAACCCTTGCGAGGCATTGTTAGCTCTTCTCCTTCTTCGCGCCGTAACGGCTACGGGCCTGCTTGCGGTTGCGGACACCCTGGGTGTCGAGCGAGCCACGGATGATCTTGTAGCGAACACCCGGCAGGTCCTTCACACGACCGCCACGCACGAGCACGATGGAGTGCTCCTGCAGGTTGTGACCCACACCGGGGATGTAGGCCGTGACCTCGATGCCGTTCGTGAGCCGAACGCGGGCCACCTTGCGCAGTGCCGAGTTGGGCTTCTTCGGAGTCGTGGTGTAAACGCGCTGGCACACACCGCGCCGCTGCGGACTCCCCTTGAGGGCAGGAGTCTTGGTCTTAGCGACCTTGTCCTGCCGGCCCTTGCGGACCAACTGCTGAATAGTGGGCACTGCCACTCCGTTTCGTGCCTGGCCGGTGTTACGTCTGTTTGTTCATTTCGCAGGTTCTGCCGGTGTCATGACCTGCTGGTATTCCTTGCTCCCGCGCCCCCGCGCTCGGGCGTGTCGCGCTCTTCGCACAAACACATCCACGAGGACTACGAGCCAGGAAGCCGTCCCGCGCTCCCGCAATGAGCGCACGGTCGAGAGCCCGCTAGCAACGGGCACGATGCACAAGACTACCCAGGCCCATGCGACACGTCAAAGCAGCGCGACAAAGCGGACAAGCTTTGTCACTCCGCTGGTCACTGAGCCTGCTCGATCCATGCCCGGCTACTGCTCCCGAGACATGATATCCGGCTCGGGGAGCGTTTCGGCGCGCTTCGACAGGACAGCGGACGGGCCGGGCGCCTCCCGCACGCGGCGCAGGCCCGCGTCGGGGCCGACGCCGGGCGAACGTGACTGCGGCAAGGCGCGCCGCGGGTCCATCACATGAACACCCGGCACCGCGCCCTACGCCCCAGTGGACGAACAGAATCCTGTGGACGGACAGGACGCCGTGCAAGGGGAAGTCCTCGCGCGCTGCCACCGAGGATGGCCGACACCCACAACACGTGCACCTGGCGCGCCGGCTCCATGGTGGCGGCACCATCGTTCGTACCCATGACCGTTGCCTCGGCCGCCCGCCCCTCCCCCCGGACGCCGCATACGGGGACATCGAGTCACTGCGCGATCTTGTGCACCACCCTGCACACACCGCCCCCTCCACGGTGTGCCTGACCGGCCCCAGGACCGCCCGATCGGGGACGCCGTTCGCCCGCTCACCGACGCGCAGCGTGCCAGCCACCCCTCAAGCCCGGCCGCCGGTAGAGCAGGGCCACAGCGGCGCGCACAGGGGCGCCGGCAAGGTGCGGAGAACCGGCGCGGCAGCCCAAGCCCGTGATGACGATCCCCACTCCAGCACCGCGCCTCACCAGCGTCACCGTGGCCCGACGCGGCACCCGCGCGCCTGCCACCAGCACCCGCACCCGCCGCAGCCGCACCCACGCGCCAGGACGCGAGCCGAAGCAATCGACAAAGAGCATCGGAAAGGCCCGCGACGATCCAGCACAGACCTGAGCAAAGACCGAGTTACTCCGATATATCCGAAAATCTTCCCGCCACACGCCGACCCACAACGAGTGCTCTCGCACTACGTCAACCGGCTGCGTCCGAGATGGCCGACGAACGTCCCACCTGGCAGAACAGGCCCCGATGCCCCTGACACCCAGTCCCGCCTGCGGGCACCTGAACGGTCACGGCCGCACGGTCCCACGACCGACGGAAGTCGTCTCAAAACGAACGCGCCCGGTCTCCGAAGAGACCGGGCGCGTCGCCTTACGCCGTGTTACCGGTTGTACTGGCCGAAGTCGTACTCCTCCAGCGGGACGGCCTCGCCGCTGCCCGTGCCGAAGGTGTAGTCGGCCGCCGAGCCGTCGTAGCCGCCGACCGTGTACATCGCGGCCTTGGCCTCCTCGGTCGGCTCCACCCGGATGTTGCGGTACTGGGGCATACCCGTACCGGCCGGGATGAGCTTACCGATGATGACGTTCTCCTTCAGGCCCAGGAGCGAGTCGGACTTGGCGTGGATCGCCGCGTCCGTCAGGACCCTGGTCGTCTCCTGGAAGGAGGCTGCCGACAGCCACGACTCGGTGGCGAGCGACGCCTTCGTGATGCCCATGAGCACCGGACGGCCGGCGGCGGGAGAGCCGCCCTCGGCCACCGTCTCGCGGTTCATCTGCTCGAAGCGCGGACGCTCGACCAGCTCGCCGGGGAGCAGGTCGGTCTCGCCCGACTCCAGCACGTTCACCCGCTTGAGCATCTGGCGCACGATGATCTCGATGTGCTTGTCGTGGATCGACACACCCTGCGACCGGTACACCTGCTGGACCTCGGCCACCAGGTGCAGCTGCACCGCACGCGGGCCGAGGATGCGCAGCACCTCGTTCGGGTTGACCGCACCGGCGACCAGCTGCTGGCCGACCGAGACGCGCTGGCCGTCGGAGACCAGCAGGCGCGAGCGCATCGAGACCGGGTAGGCGATCTCCTCCGACCCGTCGTCGGGGGTGATGACCAGCTTCCTGGCCTTGTCGGTCTCGTCGATGCGGACCCTGCCCTCGGCCTCGGAGATCGGGGCGACACCCTTGGGGATGCGCGCCTCGAACAGCTCCTGGACTCGGGGCAGACCGTGCGTGATGTCGGCACCGGCCACACCACCGGTGTGGAAGGTACGCATCGTCAGCTGCGTGCCGGGCTCGCCGATCGACTGGGCGGCGATGATGCCGACCGCCTCGCCGACGTCCACGAGCTTGCCGGTGGCCAGCGAGCGGCCGTAGCAGGTCGCGCAGACACCGATCTTGGCCTCGCAGACCAGCGCGCTGCGGGTGCGGACCGTCTCGATTCCGGCGTCGACCAGCTTGGTGACGTGGATGTCGTTGATGTCCGAGCCCGCCGACACGATGACCTTGCCGTCGACCTCGACGTCCTCGGCCAGGATGCGGCCGTGCACGTTGGACTCGGCGTTCTCCGCCTTGACCAGGTTGCCGGACGCGTCGCGCTCGCCGACGTGCAGCGGGACCGCGCGGTCGGTGCCACAGTCGATCTCGCGGACGATGACGTCCTGCGCGACGTCCACCAGACGACGGGTCAGGTAACCCGAGTCGGCGGTACGCAGGGCGGTGTCGGCCAGACCCTTTCGCTGACCGTGGGTGGAGATGAAGTACTCCAGCACCGACAGGCCCTCGCGGAACGAGGCCTTGATCGGACGCGGGATGGTCTCACCCTTGGTGTTGGACACCAGGCCACGGATACCGGCGATCTGGCGCACCTGCATCTTGTTGCCTCGGGCGCCGGAGTTGACCATCATCCAGACCGGGTTGGTCGCCGGGAAGGCGTTGACCATGTCGGTCTCGACGTCGGCCGTCGCGTGGGTCCAGATCTCGATGAGCTCCTGGCGGCGCTCCTCGTCGGTGATCAGACCACGCTCGTACTCACGCTGGACCTTGTCGGCCCGGCGCTCGTAGTTCTCCATGATGTCGGACTTGTTCGGCGGCGCGACCACGTCGTCGATCGAGATCGTCACACCGGAGCGGGTCGCCCAGCGGAAGCCGGCGTCCTTGAGCGCGTCGAGCGAGTTGGCGACCTCGACCTTGGGGTAGGTCTCGGCCAGCTCGTTCACGATCGTGGACAGCTGCTTCTTGCCGACCTGGAAGTTGACGAACGGGTAGCTCGCGGGCAGCGTCTGGTTGAACAGGCACCGCCCGAACGTCGTCTCCAGGCGGATCGGGTCGCCCTGCTCCCAGCCCTCGGGCGCGACCCAGTCGCGAGGCGGCAGGACGTCCTTGAGCCGGATCTGGATCTTCGCCTGGATCTCCAGCTCGCGACGGTCGAAGGCCATCTGCGCCTCGGCGATCGAGCCGAAGACCCGGCCCTCGCCCTCGGCGCCGTCCTTCTGCGTGGTGAGCCAGTACAGGCCGATGACCATGTCCTGGGTGGGCATCGTCACGGGCTTGCCGTCGGCCGGCTTGAGGATGTTGTTGGTCGAGAGCATCAGGATGCGAGCCTCGGCCTGGGCCTCAGCCGACAGCGGCAGGTGCACGGCCATCTGGTCGCCGTCGAAGTCCGCGTTGAACGCGGTGCAGACGAGCGGGTGGATCTGGATGGCCTTGCCCTCGACCAGCTGCGGCTCGAACGCCTGGATGCCCAGACGGTGCAGCGTCGGAGCGCGGTTGAGCAGCACCGGGTGTTCGGTGATGACCTCTTCCAGCACGTCCCACACGACCGGACGGGCACGCTCGACCATCCGCTTGGCCGACTTGATGTTCTGCGCGTGGTTCAGGTCGACCAGGCGCTTCATCACGAACGGCTTGAACAGCTCCAGCGCCATCTGCTTGGGCAGGCCGCACTGGTGCAGCTTGAGCTGCGGGCCGACGACGATGACCGAACGGCCGGAGTAGTCGACTCGCTTGCCCAGCAGGTTCTGACGGAACCGGCCCTGCTTGCCCTTCAGCATGTCGCTGAGGGACTTCAGCGGACGGTTGCCGGGCCCGGTGACCGGGCGACCGCGACGGCCGTTGTCGAACAGCGCGTCGACGGCCTCCTGGAGCATCCGCTTCTCGTTGTTCACGATGATCTCGGGCGCGCCGAGGTCGAGCAGACGCTTGAGGCGGTTGTTCCGGTTGATCACCCGGCGGTACAGGTCGTTCAGGTCGGACGTCGCGAACCGGCCACCGTCGAGCTGCACCATCGGGCGCAGGTCCGGCGGGATGACCGGGATGCAGTCGAGGACCATGCCGCGCGGCGAGTTGGTGGTGTTCAGGAACGCCGACACGACCTTGAGCCGCTTGAGCGCACGGGCCTTCTTCTGGCCCTTGCCGCTGCGGATCGTCTCGCGCAGGTTCTCGGCTTCGGCGTCGAGGTCGAAGCTGATCAGGCGGTCCTGGATCGCCTGCGCGCCCATGCCGCCCTTGAAGTAGCGGCCGAAGCGGTCGCGCATCTCGCGGTAGAGCAGCTCGTCGCCCTCGAGGTCCTGGACCTTGAGGTTCTTGAAGCGGCTCCAGACCTCGTCGAGGCGGTCCAGCTCGCGCTGGGCCCGGTCGCGGAGCTGACGCATCTCGCGCTCGGCGCCCTCGCGGACCTTGCGGCGCTGGTCGCCCTTGGCGCCGGCGGCCTCCAGCTCGGCCAGGTCGCCTTCGAGCTTCTTCTGCCTGGTCTCGACGTCGGCGTCGCGGCGCTGCTCGATGTGCTGCCGCTCGACGGAGATCTTCGCCTCCAGCGAGGGCAGGTCACGCTCACGCATCTCGGTGTCGACATGCGTGATCATGTAGGCCGCGAAGTAGATGACCTTCTCAAGGTCCTTCGGGGCCAGGTCGAGCAGGTAGCCGAGGCGCGAAGGAACGCCCTTGAAGTACCAGATGTGCGTGACGGGCGCGGCCAGCTCGATGTGGCCCATCCGCTCACGACGCACCTTGGCGCGAGTCACCTCGACGCCACAGCGCTCACAGATGATGCCCTTGAAGCGGACGCGCTTGTACTTGCCGCAGTAGCACTCCCAGTCGCGGGTCGGACCGAAGATCTTCTCGCAGAAGAGCCCGTCCTTTTCCGGCTTGAGAGTCCGGTAGTTGATGGTCTCTGGCTTCTTGACCTCACCGTGCGACCACTGACGGATGTCGTCGGCCGTCGCCAGCCCGATCCGAAGCTCGTCGAAGAAGTTGACGTCCAGCATTATGTGCGATCTCCCCCTCAGACTTCTTCCACGCTGCTCGGCTCACGCCGGGACAGGTCGATTCCGAGCTCTTCCGCGGCGCGGAAGACGTCCTCGTCGGTGTCGCGCATCTCGATGGACATGCCGTCGCTGGAGAGCACCTCGACGTTGAGGCAGAGCGACTGCATCTCCTTGATGAGGACCTTGAAGGACTCTGGGATGCCCGGCTCGGGAATGTTCTCGCCCTTGACGATGGCCTCGTACACCTTCACGCGGCCGAGGACGTCGTCGGACTTGATGGTCAGCAGCTCCTGGAGCGCGTAGGCGGCGCCGTACGCCTCCAGCGCCCACACCTCCATCTCACCGAAGCGCTGGCCACCGAACTGGGCCTTACCGCCGAGCGGCTGCTGGGTGATCATGGAGTACGGGCCGGTCGACCGGGCGTGGATCTTGTCGTCGACCAGGTGGAGCAGCTTGAGGATGTAGATGTAGCCGACCGAGATCGGGTACGGGAACGGCTCACCGGAACGGCCGTCGAAGAGCTGGGCCTTGCCGCTCTGCTGGACCATCCGGTCGCCGTCGCGGTTGGCGACGGTGTTGTCGAGCAGCCCGACGATCTCCTCCTCGTGGGCGCCGTCGAAGACCGGGGTCGCCATGTTGGTGCGCGGCTCGACCTTGTCGAAGCCCTTGTCGCGCAGCCGCTCGGCCCAGGCCTCCTGGACGCCGGAGATGTCCCAGCCTCTGGCCGCGATCCAGCCGAGGTGGGTCTCCAGCACCTGGCCGACGTTCATTCGACCGGGCACACCGAGGGGGTTGAGGATGATGTCGACCGGGGTGCCGTCCTCCAGGAACGGCATGTCCTCGACCGGCAGGATCTTCGAGATGACGCCCTTGTTACCGTGCCGGCCGGCGAGCTTGTCGCCGTCGGTGATCTTACGCTTCTGGGCCACGTAGACGCGGACCAGCTCGTTGACACCCGGCGGCAGCTCGTCGCCCTCCTCACGGGAGAACACGCGGACACCGATGACCTTGCCCTGCTCACCGTGTGGCACCTTCAGCGAGGTGTCACGCACTTCGCGGGCCTTCTCACCGAAGATCGCGCGCAGCAGCCGCTCCTCGGGGGTCAGCTCGGTCTCGCCCTTGGGCGTGACCTTGCCGACGAGGATGTCGCCGGGGACGACCTCGGCGCCGATCCGGATGATGCCGCGCTCGTCGAGGTCGGCCAGGACCTCCTCGGAGACGTTCGGGATGTCGCGGGTGATCTCCTCGGGACCCAGCTTGGTGTCGCGGGCGTCGACCTCGTGCTCCTCGATGTGGATCGAGGAGAGGACGTCGTCCTGCACCAGACGCTGGGACAGGATGATCGCGTCTTCGTAGTTGTGGCCCTCCCATGGCATGAACGCCACGAGCAGGTTCTTGCCCAGCGCCATCTCGCCGTTGTCGGTGCACGGCCCGTCGGCGATCACCTGGTTCACCTCGACCCGGTCGCCCTCGGCGACGATGGGCTTCTGGTTGAACGAGGTGCCCTGGTTGGAACGCTTGAACTTGGCGACACGGTAGGTGGTGCGGGTGCCGTCGTCGTTCATGACGGTGACGTAGTCGGCGGAGACCTCCTCGACCACGCCGGCCTTCTCGGCGCTGATGACGTCGCCGGCGTCGGTGGCGGCACGGTATTCCATGCCGGTGCCGACCAGCGGCGCCTCGCTCTTGAGCAGCGGCACCGACTGGCGCTGCATGTTGGAGCCCATGAGCGCGCGGTTGGCGTCGTCGTGCTCGAGGAAGGGGATCATCGCGGTGGCCACCGACACCATCTGGCGCGGCGACACGTCGATGTAGTCGACCTCCTCGGCACGGGCCAGTTCGGTCTCGCCGCCCTTGGTGCGGACCAGGACGCGGGCCTCGGCGAACGACCCGTCGGCGTTGAGCGCCGTGTTGGCCTGCGCCTTGACGAAGCGGTCCTCCTCGTCGGCGGTCAGGTAGTCGATCTGGTCGGTCACCTTGCCGTCGACGACCTTGCGGTACGGCGTCTCGACGAAGCCGAATGCGTTGATGCGGCCGTAGGAGGCCAGCGAGCCGATCAGGCCGATGTTCGGCCCTTCAGGGGTCTCGATCGGGCACATCCGGCCGTAGTGGGACGGGTGCACGTCGCGGACCTCGAAGCCGGCCCGCTCACGCGACAGACCACCGGGGCCCAGCGCGGACAGACGCCGCTTGTGCGTCAGGCCGGCCAGCGGGTTGGTCTGGTCCATGAACTGCGACAGCTGCGAGGTGCCGAAGAACTCCTTGATCGACGCCACGACCGGGCGGATGTTGATCAGGGTCTGCGGCGTGATCGCCTCGACGTCCTGCGTGGTCATCCGCTCGCGCACGACGCGCTCCATGCGGGCCAGGCCCAGGCGGACCTGGTTCTGGATCAGCTCGCCGACGCTGCGCAGGCGGCGGTTGCCGAAGTGGTCGATGTCGTCGACCTCGACGATCACCGTGTCGGTCGGCGCGCCCTGGGCAGCGGGCATCGACTCCTCGCCGGCGTGCAGCCGGACGATGTACTCGATGGTCGCGACGATGTCCTCTTCGGTCAGCGTGCCCTGCGTGATCTCCGAGTCGACCCCGAGCTTCTTGTTGATCTTGTAACGACCCACCTTGGCGAGGTCGTACCGCTTGGGGTTGAAGTAGAGGTTCTCCAGCAGGGTCTGCGCCGACTCCTTGGTCGGCGGCTCACCCGGCCGCAGCTTGCGGTAGATGTCGAGCAGGGCGTCGTCCTGGCCGGCCGTGTGGTCCTTCTCCAGGGTGGCCCGCATCGACTCGTACTGGCCGAAGCGCTCGAGGATCTGCTCGTTGGTCCACCCCAGTGCCTTGAGAAGCACGGTGACGGCCTGCTTGCGCTTGCGGTCGATGCGCACACCGACGCTGTCGCGCTTGTCGATCTCGAACTCGAGCCAGGCACCCCTGGAGGGGATGACCTTGCACCCGTACAGGTCCTTGTCGGACGTCTTGTCGACGTTGCGTTCGAAGTAGACGCCGGGCGACCGGACGAGCTGGGAGACCACGACACGCTCGGTGCCGTTGATGATGAAGGTGCCCTTCGGCGTCATGAGCGGGAAGTCGCCCATGAACACCGTCTGGCTCTTGATCTCACCGGTGGTGTTATTGATGAACTCCGCCGTCACGAACATCGGGGCGGAGAAGGTCATGTCCTTGTCTTTGCACTCATCGACTGAGTACTTGGGCGGCTCGAACCGGTGGTCGCGGAACGACAAGGACATGGTCCCCGAGAAGTCCTCGATCGGACTGATCTCTTCGAAGATCTCTTCGAGGCCCGACTGGGTCGGGACGTCCTTGCGCCCGGCCTGACGAGCCGCCTCTACCCGGGCCTTCCACTTCTCGTTCCCGAGCAGCCAGTCGAACGACTCGGTCTGCAGGGCGAGAAGGTCAGGAACTTCGAGGGGCTCCTGGATGCGCGAAAATGAGACGCGACGGGGACCGGCGGGTACGGCGGAGGCGTTGCGCGAGGCTGCCAACAGATGTCCTTCCGAGGGCTCGCGGCGGACTGACTACACGCACGCCAGACAACCTCGCAACGTGAGCAGCGGAGCGGGTCGTCAAAGGGCAGCGCAAAGGGGCAGTGTAGCCGAACGGCACACGCCTGGCAACTTCGCTCTCGCTGCATGCTCCACGTTGGTCGCAGCATCGCCCGTTCGAGCGAATACGTCAAGCCCGCAAGCCCGACTTTTCGCCGACTCTGGGCCCGGACGCTGGGTTTTCTCCCCTGTGTGATCGGACGCCTACCGTCAGGCCCAAGACGATACCCGCGAACGGGGACGGTTAACGCTCCGTCACACCGAGGGTCGAACCCATGCCGACAACCGGTGTAGCTGTGACTGAGATACCCATGACGAAGGCTTCGCTAAACCTGTTTTTTGGTAACAATTGAAGTAAGCGGCGCGCCGAGGGGTCACGCCGCGCCCAAGAGCGTCGAGAGATCGGCCACCAGCCAGCGAGAATCTTGCCGGATCATGACGAACCTGGCCCGGTTCTTGCTCACGAGTTGCTGAGGCTCGGCCTTCCCGGCGATCTCCTTGACCGTACCCGTGTTCACGAAGAGCAGAACCTCTACCCGGTCGACGTCCGCCTGCTCGACCGCGGCGGCGACCACGGTGGTCGTCTGCACCATCTTCTGCGCCTTGACCTTCGGGACGAGCGTGGCCGACAGGTCCTTGTAGTGCTGAGTGAGCTGGCCCGTGGTGTGCCCGCCCGCCCTGGCCAGGTCCCGCTCGATCGTGCGGTAGTCGTAGGAGAGCAGGTCGGGCGCGACGGCCCGGGCCGAGGCCATGGCCTCGGCTCCCGCGTCCTGTGCCTGGCTCATGGCCCGCAGGTCCAGCCCGAGGAACAGGCCCACCCCGGCCAGGGCCGCCACGACGACGCCGAGCAGCGTGATCCCCACCCACCTCACTCGACCTGCACCGCCTTCGACACCAGCCAGACGCCGCCGACCTTGGTCACGTCCATGGCCCACCGGTAGAAGCGCTCCTGCGCCGGGGTCTTGGAGCCGTCCCAGCGGATGTCCACGTCGGCCACCACCAGCACCTGCGCGGCCGTCTCCGCCTGGGAGACCATCCCGGACGCGCGGAGCACGCCGTGCTGGATCACCTTGTTGGCGACCGTGGTCTCCTTGAGCCGGCCCGCGTTGGCCTCGTACGCCGATCTCGCCCCGCCGGTGGAGGTGGCGAGGATGCGCCGCATGTCGGCGTCGATGGTCTTGTAGTTGAGCGACAGCAGGCTCACCGCGTGGTTCCCCGCCGCGCGCAGGGCCGCCTCGCGGTCGTCCGCCCTGGCCTGCGCGTCGCGGTCCTTCAGGTACGCCCAGACCACCCCCACCGCGAGCACCGCGGCGAGGACGGCGAGCACGGTGACCGGGATGCGAGAGGGTCGAGCAAGCTCCGCCACGTGTGCTCCCCCTTCCGCCCGCCGGATCATAACCCGCGAGCCCTGCTGGCATGCCCGGAATGACGGGAGATGGCAGCTCGGCGGGCCCGTGGTCTAGCTGACGCCGTTGAGATGGGCGTTGACCAGGCGGGGGTACTCCTCCAGCCAGTTGCGCCCGCGCTCGTCCACGAACGAGCCCTGCGGCGGGATGACCCCGTTGGCCGCCAGCCAGGTGCCGGGCGCCTGCTGGGTGCGGCGGATCCGGTTGCCGGTCGGCATGAGTTGCGGCGGGATCGGCGGCAGCACGCCGGAGTCGTGGCCGAGCTGGGCCTCGGCCTCCAGCTCGGAGACGTCCTTCTCCTCGGACATCCCGATCGGCCCGTGCCTCCTGGCGTTCAGGAACTGCCGAACCACGGGCTCGTCGCTCGACAGCAGCATCTCGCGGGGGCCGAACATGACCAGTTCCCGCCTGAACAGCATGCCGATGTCGTCGGGGACCGTACGGGCGGTGTTGATGTCGTGCGTGACGATCAGGAACGTCGCCTCGGTCTCGGCGTTGATGTCGACGATGAGCTGGTTGAGGAGGGCGGTCCTGACCGGGTCGAGCCCGGAGTCTGGCTCGTCGAACAGGATGATCTCCGGGTCGAGCACCAGCGCCCTGGCGAGACCGGCCCGCTTGCGCATGCCGCCGGAGATCTCACCCGGCAGCTTGGCCTCGTCGCCGGTCAGACCGACCAGCTCCATCTTCTCCATGACGATCTCGCGGATCCGGGACTCGCTCTTCCTGGTGTGCTCGCGCAGCGGGAAGGCGACGTTGTCGTACAGGCTCAGCGAGCCGAACAGGGCGCCGTCCTGGAACAGCACGCCGAACAGGCGGCGCAGCTCGTAGAGCTTGTTCTCGCTGCAGTTGGCGAGGTCGTGGCCGTCGATCCAGATGTGCCCGCGATCGGGCCTGAGCAGGCCGACCAGCGTCTTCAGGAACACCGACTTGCCGGTGCCCGAGGGGCCGAGCAGCACCGAGATCTCGCCCGCGGGCAGGGTGAGCGAGACGTCCTCCCAGATGACCTGCCGGCCGAACGACTTGGTCAGCCCGTCGACCACGACCTCGACGCCCACCGGTCACCTTCCCTCGTCGCGGAGTGCACTCAGGAGACAACGTGCTGCCATCACGGTAGCGGTGATCGAAGAAATTGGAACGCATTCCAATAACTTGTTACTGCGCGGTTATGGGACGTCCGGCCCGGCGAGCGCGCGCAGGCAGGGACGCAGCAACCGGGCGATCTTCTCCGGCGGCACGTCGCGGAGCTCGTCCAGTTCGAGCAGCTGGTGGCCGACCGTGACGCCGAGCATGATCGTTGTCATCAGGGCGGCACGCAGCCGGGCGTCCTCGCCCGACATCGACTCGCCGATCTGCGCGATCTGCCCGCTCAGGACGGCCCGCGCCGACGCGGCGGCCTCCGGATGGGTCAGCATGGACCGCATCATCGCGAGGGACGCCTGAGGCATCTCCCCGAGCTTCATCCCGAGCGAGGCCAGCACCTGCTCGACCAGTTCCTCGGGGCCCAGCCCGGCCACCGGCGCGGGCGTCACCCGCACGGCCGCGCTGAAGAGTTCCTGCTTGCTGCCGAAGTACTGCATCACCAGCGCGGGATCGACCCCGGCCGACTGCGCGACGGCCCTGATCGTGGTGCGCTCGAAGCCGCGCTCGGCGAACAGCTCGCGAGCCGCGTCGAGGATGCGCCGCTCGGTTCTGCGGCGGCGTTCCGCCCGCGGGAGCTCACTCACAGCGCCGACTCTACATCCGTTGACCGACGCCCTCATTTCGCTCTACGCTCGTTGAGTCAACACCCGTTGAGGAATTGGGGTTTCGCATGTCCCACGCCGAGATCGTCACCAGGTACCGCGCCGCGATGCGGCACAAGTCGCCCGACGAACTGGCCGACCTGTACGCCGAGAACGGCCTGCACGAGTTCCCCTTCGGGGGCCTGCCGCCGTTCAAGGGGCGCGAAGAGGTCCGCGCGGGCTACACCGCCATGTGGGGCGCGATGGTCGCGGAGGTCAGCGAGATCCGCGCCGTGGTGATGCACCAGACCACCGACCCGGAGGTGGTGGTCGCGGAGCACGAGACGGTCGTCACGGTCGGCGGGCAGGTCCTCCCCGTGCCTGGCCTGCTGATCCTGCGCATCCGGGACGGGCTGATCGTCCACACGAGGGACTACATGGACACGAGCGCGATCATGAAAGTCCGCGCAGCCTGAGCAGCTTCCAGGTCAGCGGGTCAGGTCGTACACGGTGACGCCGGCGACGGTGGTGGCGGTGAACGTGCTCCCCACCCAGGACGCGATCCTGACCGCCTCGTCGCTCCCGCCACTGCCGCCGGTGCCTCCCGTGCCTCCCAAGCCTCCGGTGCCGCGGCCGGTGTTGCGGCCGCCGCCCATGCCGGCCCCGATGAAGTAGTGGATCTTCTTCTCGGCCACGTACCGCTGGAACCGCTCCAGCGTCGGCGCGGGGTCGGTGCCGTTGAAGCCGCCCACCGCCATCACGGGCGAGCCGGTGGCGAGCTGATACCCGGCCGCGTTGTTGGACCCGACGGTCGCCGCCACCCACGTGTAGCCGGACGCGCCGCCCTCCAGCAACGCGGTCAGCTCCGCCCCGGGCGTCCCGGCTTCCAGGAGCCCGCCCATGCCGCCAGGCCGCCCGCCCGTCCCCCGGAAGCCACCGTCAGCGCCCGGACCCCGCACGCCGCCGCCAGGCTGCCGGAAGCCGCCGGGCGGCTGCCTGAACGCGCCTCTCTGGAACGCGCCGCCGGGCCGCCCACCGAATCCGCCCGTCGAGGGGCCCGCTGCCGGGATCGCCCCGGTGTGCGGCGAGGAGGCGGTGTCGAGCGCGTACGCCGCGGGCCCCGCCAGTCCCGCCAGCAGCGCCGCCACCACTCCCCCCAGCACCCACCCGCGCCACCTCGGCACGGCGAGCAACCGCCCGAAGGCCAGCACGCCGGCGGCGGCCAGCCCCACGACGCCCACGACGAGGCCGAGCCACGAGTTCCACTCGGCGCTGCGCGACAGCAGCACGTACGCCCACACCGCCGTCACCGCGGTGACCACGGCCGACGCGGCGAAGGCCCGCCGCTCCCACAGCAGGGCAATCCCCATCCCCACCAGCACGGCGATCGCCGGAGCCAACGCGACGGTGTAGTACGCGTGGAAGATCCCCTGCATCAGGCTGAAGACGAGCCCGGTGGCGACCAGCCAGCTCCCCCACGTCCAGAAGGCGGCCCGGACCGGATCCGCCCGAGGCGCCCGCCGGGTCACCCAGGTGGCGACGGCCAGCAGCACCAAGGCCGCCGGCAACAGCCACGAGATCTGCCCGCTGGCCTCGGTGTCGAACAACCGCAGCCACCCGGCCTGCTGGTTCAGGTTCCCCAGCCCGCCGTAGTCCGCCCCGTTGAGCCGCCCGATCCCGTTGTAGCCCAGCGCGAGCTCCAGGACGCTGTTCCCCTGCGACCCGCCGATGTACGGCCGGTCAGCGGCGGGCACGAGCGCCACGACCGCCACCCACCACCCGGCGGACACCACCATGGCCAGCCCGGCCAGCAGCAACTGCCGCACCCGCCGCCAGACCGCCACCGGACCGGTCACCAGATACACCAGCGCGAACCCGGGCAACACCAGGAACGCCTGCAGCATCTTGGCCAGGAACGCGAACCCCACCGCCACTCCCGCCAGCACCAGCCACCGGGTGGCCCCCCGCTCCTGCGCCCGGACGACGCAGTATCCGGCCACGGTCAGCAGCAACACCAGCAACGCGTCGGGGTTGTTGAACCGGAACATCAACACGGCCACCGGCGTGAGCGCCATGACCGCGCCCGCGAGCAACCCCGCCCAAGCGGGAAACAGCCGCCGCACGGTCGCGTACACCACGGCCACCGCACCCACGCCCATGAGCGCCTGCGGCACCAGAATGCTCCACGAGTTCAGCCCGAACAGCCGCACGCTCAACGCCATCGGCCACAGCGAAGCAGGCGTCTTGTCGACGGTGATCGCCCCAGCCGCGTCGGACGCCCCGAAGAAGAACGCCTTCCAGCTCTGGCTACCGGCCTGCACAGCGGCGGAGTAGAACCCGTTCGCCCACCCGGAGGCTCCGAGCCCCCAGACGTACAGCACGGCGGTGGCGAGCAGCAACAGGCCCAGCCCCGCCTGACGAGCCTTCGGACGCGCGACGATGTTCAGCACATCCGCACGCTAAGCGGGCGTCCTCACCGGGCGATGAGACGCGCATGAGAATCGCGTGAGCCCGTCCAAGAACGCGTTGTATCGGCGAGCACCCCGTGAGCCTTCACGACCAGCGCTCGACGGACGCCGGCCCGGTACGGCGGTGCGGGCAACCCATGCGAAGCCGTACAAGACCGTGGGCCTCACCGGCACGGCGGCGCGCCGAACCACCCACGCCAGCGCCGGACGGCCCCCAGACGCAAAGGGCGCCACGCACCCGTGGCGCAAAACCTCACGGCGCCCGACACAAACGAGACCGCGCCCCCGACGGCAGCCCAACACAAAGGAGAGGACGCACCTGACGGCAGCCCAACACGAAAGAGACCACGCACCTGACATCACCCCGACGGGTGATCGCACGCCTGAGCGCGAGAAGAGACAGGACCCTGAACGAACGCGCGCCGCACCGAACGACGCCTTGCGCATCTTCGACCTGAAGATGTCGACCTGAAGATGTCGGCGTGGGGGCGGAATCGGCGCGGACCTGAATGCGGACACGAAAAAAGGCGGCCCACCCGGCACCAGGGTGTGGCCGCCTCTTTCGAAGAAGAGTCGCGTGAAGCAGAAGTTACTTCACGGTGACGGTGGCGCCGGCGCCCTCGAGGGCAGCCTTGGCCTTCTCCGCCTGCTCCTTGTTGACCTTGCCGTCGAAGACCGGCTTCGGAGCGCCGTCGACCAGGTCCTTGGCCTCCTTGAGGCCCAGGGACGTCAGGGCGCGGATCTCCTTGATGACCTGGATCTTCTTGTCGCCGGCAGCCTCGAGGATGACGTCGAACTCGTCCTGCTCCACGGCCTCGGCGGCAGCGCCACCGTCACCGCCAGCGGCGGGGGCAGCGGCAACCGCGACGGGGGCGGCGGCCTTGACGTCGAAGACTTCCTCGAACTGCTTCACGAACTCGGAAAGCTCGAGGAGGGTCATCTCCTTGAACGCGTCGAGCAGCTCGTCGGTGCTGAGCTTCGCCATGATGGTTTCCTCCGTATGGATCTTGCGAAAACTAGGATCGGGACCGCGGGTGTTGCGGCAATCCCCGTGCTACTCGCCCGCCTCTTCGCGCTTCGCGCGAAGGGCTTCGGCCAGCTGAGCCATGTTGGTGGGCAGCGCGGCGAACATCGCGGCAGCAGCGCTCTGCTTCGCCTTGAGCGCGCCAGCAAGCTTCGCGAGGAGCACCTCGCGGGACTCGAGGTCGGCGAGCTTGGTGATCTCGGACGCGTCCAGCGTCTTGCCGTCGAGGACGCCACCCTTGATCACCAGAAGGGGATTGGCCTTGGCGAAGTCACGCAGACCCTTGGCCGCCTCGACAACGTCGCCGCTGACAAAGGCGATCGCGGTCGGACCGGCGAGCAGGTCGTCAAGACCCGCGAGACCGGCCTCGGTGGCCGCGATCTTGGTAAGGGTGTTCTTCGCCACGGCGAACTTCGCATTCTCACCGAGAGAGACGCGCAGCTGCTTGAGCTGTGCGACGGTGAGACCGCGGTACTCGGTCAGAACGGCGGCGGCGCTGCCCTCGAACTCGCTCTTGAGCTCGGCAACCGCTGTCGCCTTATCCGCCCTCGCCATGGGCCTCCTTCCAGATGTGCCGCCAGCGAAGGCCCAGACATGAGAACAGCCCCGGGCGCAGGGCGCACGGGGCTCACGCACATGATTCACACCATGTGGGAAACTCGCATCACACCTGCGCGGGCCGTCCGCATGAAGCGGATCCTTCGGTCGCCAGGCTTTGAGGCACCTGACGACGACCGGCGGTCTTCGGCAACGACCAGAGTACGTGCTGGCCGCCGAGTTTCCAAATCGTTCTCAGTTGGTGGTGCGGTCGGGCAGGTCTCCGACCTGGTCGGCGGGCGGGGTCTGGATGTTGACGGGCTCGTTGAAGCCCTTGAACAGCATGGTCGCGTCCAGCGTGGCGCCCTCCTTGGCGCCGTTCAACGCCAGCTTGCGGGGCAGACCGTCGCTGCCGACCCAGATGTCGAACTTGACGTCCTTGAGCTCGGCGAGGTTGGACTTGGCCTGCTCCTGCTCGTTCGCGGGGAGCAGCTGGACGGCGGCGTCAACGGGGAACGTCCCGCTGTAGTGGGTCGTGTCGGTTCCGTCGACGGTCTCGTTGCCCGCGGCCTTCACGTCCTGGGACGCGGTGACCAGCTTGGTGACGTTGGCGAGGTCGAACTGCTGGATCTGGTCCAGGGACTGCTTGACCTCCCCGGGGGCGCCAACGTCGGTCAGCGGCACCTTGATCCACGGCTTGGTCGCGCCGAGCATCTCCTTGAGCGCCTCTACCTTGACGTAGACGGTGTCACCCTGGAGCACGGCCCGCACCCCGCCCGGCAGGCCCCGCCCGCCCATGTCGACGGTGTCGAGCGTGAGATCGACGGCGAGCGGCTGCCGCTGGTACAGCATCCGCCCCTGCACCTTGCCGTTGCCTTCCTGGGGGTGCGTCACGTTCGCGACGGCGTCCACCGTGTAGCTGGTGACGTCCTGAGTCTTCTGCGCGGCCTGCGCGAGCACCTCGGAGGCTGCCAGCTTGACCTGGATGGGCTGCGCGTTCGTTCCACAACCGGCGACCGCGACCGCGACGAGGGCGGCACCGGCCGCGGCGGTGGCGAGAGAATACCTACGCTTCAGCATGTTTTGACCCTACGTGTCGGCGTCTCCGTCGTGGCGTCTTCCCCGAAGATCTAGGGGAAAACCCAGGGATGTCCCGGAGCCTCGCGTCCCCGAAGACCTCGCCGAACCGCCCGACCAGGCAGACACGCAGCTGCGCCGGAGCGCGCCCCTGCCGCAAAGTCACCAGATTGTCACCCCTCCGGGCACCGCGCAGACCGCGACCTCCCTGCCAGGCGCACCTCACAGCAAAGCCGCACACCGACCGCACCTGTCCGCGAGGGGCAGGCAGCGCGAGGCAGCTGCGCGGGCGCGGATGTCGGCGCGAAGACGCAGAAGCCCCCGCCTGAAGTCAGGCGGGGGCACGCCGCCCTACGAGCCGACACTGCCACGCGCACGCCGAAGCCAGCACGAAAACGCAGAAAGCCCCCGCCTTAAGTCCTTAAGTTCTAGGGATCGTCGCAACACCCCAGCTCGGGGGATGCGATGGACTTCGAGATCCGTAAGGACCGCAAACCGCAGGGGCCGAAGAAGCT